>CAMUHA010000293.1 GCA_947088515.1 uncultured bacterium | reverse complement strand
AGCCGGATTTAAGCGAGGGACGGTTTGGGGACTGGCGCCATGCGCCTTTGGAGTGGCATCCCTATCACCCTGCCCATGAGGATTATCAGAAAAAAGGAGCCTGCAACAGATGGATTACCCGGTGCCTGAACATGTATGCCCGTATCCGGCAGATTACCTTAAAAGATGTGGAGGAAGCCTTTGAGACGGCACAGGCGGGAAAAAATGTGATCTTAGCCTTTACGGACCATGATTATAAAGATATGTATTATGAAATCAATAGGGTCAGAGACATGATTGGCAGGGTATCCCAAAAGTACAGGGACGCTTGTTTTGAATATGCGGATGCAGTCAGTGCAATGCGCAGGTGCCTGAACCTGCCTTATGAGGATTTAAATCTGAATGTGGAAATACAAAAGGATGGCAATGTTTCCAGGCTGGTGGTAAGCACAGAGACAAAAATTTTTGGCCCTCAGCCGTTTCTTGCCCTTAAGACAAAGCAGGGATTGTATTTGTGGGACAATTTTGATTTTGCAGCGCCGGGAAAAGAATGGAGCTATACCTTTGACAATAATACAGTGGAGCTGGAAGGGGTTGAGTCTATTGGTATAGCGGCAAACAACAGTTATGGGATTTGTCAGGTAATAATATTGGATACAGAAGGACAACAGAAAAAGTACAAATACAATATGTGATGGTGCGGCGGAAATGAAACTGGATGATTTTTTGGAAATTGAAAAGGAATACGGGCTGGTAAACGATGAAATAGACGGGTTTGCATACTGGACTTTTTTCCGTTGTGACCTTAAATGGGATTTGGAAAAGCTGATTGATTCTTATGATGAAATGTATGTGCACCCGGACTTTTCTTTTTGGAAAAAAATGAAGGCAAGGCTGAGGATGGTGAAATATGCCTTATGCAGCAGTCGGGCGCCAAAAGGGCAGCATGAAGCGCTTATACTAAACCATGAGAGGAAAGTCTGGATGGACGACCATTATGAGTGTATTTATACAGACAAAATTGCTGCGCAGTATCCGGGAAGTGTGGTGCTGGAGCGGCCTTATTTCCAGCAGCACAGTCAGCCGGTGCGGACAAAAAATCTGGTTTACACAGATTGGATTGAATTAAAAGCTATGCTGCATTTTTACATTCACAGTTTCTTTTTTAAAAAACAGATTTCTGATTTAAGAAAAAGACTGGAAGAGAGAATCAGAGAGCCTTTGGATAAAATCTGCAAAGCTTATCAGGTAAATTATGACAGCCGCAGGATCATAGACAGAATGGTTTGCGGATATTATATTTATCAGGTGAAAAAGAAAGCGTTTGGAGGGATAATAAAAAAAGTAAATCCGAAGGTGATTCTTGAGGTAGTGGGATATAATTTTGACTGTATGGTGGTCAATGAACTGGGAGCAGAGCTTCACATTCCCACAGTGGAGCTGCAGCATGGAGTGACAGGGGGAGAGCATCTTCCTTACAATTATGCAAAGGGGACGAAGGTGAAGCAGTTTGCGCAGTACTTTTTTGCTTTTTCAAGATTTTGGATTGACGCTGCCCGGTATCCTTTACCAGATGAAAGGCTGGTGGAGACCGGCTTTCCTTATCTGGAGGAGAAGGCGGAGGAAGTAAAAAGGAAATGTCGTAAGGAGAATATTCGTAAGATTATATTTATTTCCCAGCCCATGATAGGGGACCGTCTTGCAGAAATTGCAGCGGAATTAAACCAACTGATTGACAGGGAAAAATACCAGATTATTTTTAAGCTCCATCCGGGAGAGTATGAGAGATGGAAAGAAAGATATCCGCAGCTGGCGCGCTCTGATATAAGAGTAATTGACAACCGGCAGACAGACTTGTATGAGTTGTTTGCACAGTCAGAGTATCAGGTAGGGGCATATGGCTCAACAGCTACCTTTGAAGGACTGGAATTTGACTTAAAAACGTTCATACTTAAGGAAGGGGCATCTTCGGAAATGCAGCTTTTGTGTGAAACAAAGTGGGCGGACTTCTTTGATACGGCGCAGGAGCTTTATGAAATGATACAAGATGGCACAAAAAGCGCGGGAACAGAGACGGGATTCTGGAAGAGGGATGCGCTGGAGACGGTGAAGAAAAAAATTGATGATATTGCAGGAAAATGAGATGCGTTTTTCAAAGATTTAAAAACATTGACATTTTTTGGAGGCGGTGCTAGCATTAGGCTATGTTAAATGGCAGGAGGGAGCAAGGAGATGTATCCGAAGGTAAGCGTAATTGTACCGGTATATAACGTTGAGAAATACATTGGAATTTGTATAGACAGCCTTCTGGGACAGACATTAAAGGATTTGGAAATTATATTGGTAAACGATGCTTCTCCTGACCAAAGCATTGATATTTTACGCTCTTATGAAAGACAATATCCTGACAGAATTGTTGTAATTGACTCCAGGCAGAATAAAAGGCAGGGAGGTGCACGGAATCTTGGCATCCGCAAGGCTCAGGGAGAATTTATTGGGTTTGTGGACGGAGATGATTTTGTCAGGAACGACATGTACG
>CAMUHA010000292.1 GCA_947088515.1 uncultured bacterium | reverse complement strand
CAGGTTCAACTTTAAAAGAAAATGGGCTGGAGGTTTTGGAAGAAATTTGTCCTTTGTCGGCTAGAATGATTGTCAATCAGGTCAGTATGCAAATGGAAACCGAGAGGATTAAATCCCTGATTACCCAGATGAAAAGTCTTATTATGGCAAATGACAAATAAGCTTGCCCTTTGCCATAAATAGAAAGGAGCCGCTTTTATGCGCATAGTTGAATTAAATGAAAAAAACAGAAACAGCCTGCTTGAAAACCTGCTGAAAAGAAGCCCAAACAATTACAGTCAGTATGAGCAGACTGTAAATGAAATTATCAGACAGGTACAGAGCCGGGGGAATGAGGCATTATTTGAATATACTTTAAAATTTGATAAATGTAAAATTACGGCAGACAATATAAGAGTTACAGATGAAGAGATACGAGAAGCTTATGAAATGGTTGACCCTGCCTTTGTGGAAGTAATGAAAAGGGCTTCTTCTAACATTATAAAATTTCATGAGAAGCAAATACGTAACAGTTGGATGCACGCAGAAGATAATGGCACGATTCTGGGTCAGAAAATTACTCCTATTGAAGTATCTGGCGTCTATGTTCCAGGCGGCAAAGCTGCCTATCCTTCCAGTGTACTTATGAATGTGCTTCCGGCAAAAGTGGCAGGGGTTTCCCGGATTATAATGACCACCCCTCCCGGCAGTGACGGAAAAGTTACGCCAGGCACGCTTGTTGCTGCAGATATTGCAGGGGTTAATGAAATTTATAAAACAGGTGGCGCCCAGGCAATTGCTGCTATGGCATTTGGAACAGAAAGCATTCCTAAAGTGGACAAGATTACAGGTCCGGGCAACATTTATGTGGCGCTTGCCAAAAAAGCCTGTTTTGGGTATGTGAGCATTGACTCCGTGGCAGGACCAAGCGAAATTCTTGTGCTGGCAGATGAAACTGCAAATCCCAAGTATGTAGCGGCGGATTTGCTTTCCCAGGCAGAGCATGACGAAATGGCGAGCGCCATTTTAATTACAGACAGTAAAAATCTGGCAGAGCAGGTTTCAGAAGAGGTGTCACGTTTTACTGCAGAGCTTTCACGGAAGGAAATTATTGAAAAGTCCCTTGCAGATTATGGATATATCCTGATTGCCTCCAACATGGAAGAGGGAATTGCTGCAGCAAATGAAATTGCCTCTGAACACCTTGAGATTTTAACCCGTAATCCTTTTGAGACAATGACAAAAATCAAAAATGCAGGAGCAATTTTCCTTGGGGAATATTCGTCAGAGCCTCTGGGGGATTACTTTGCAGGTCCAAACCATATATTGCCTACAAACGGAACCGCAAAGTTTTTTTCACCCTTAAATGTAGATGATTTTCTGAAAAAGACAAGTATTATTTCGTATTCAAAGGAGGCTCTCAAATCGGTTCATAAAGATATTGAACTATTTGCACAAAAAGAGGGCTTGACTGCCCATGCAAACTCTATTAAAGTTAGATTTAAGGATTAAGGGGTGGTTTATATGGAACGGACAGCAGTTGTTACAAGAAAAACCAAAGAAACGGATATTTATTTATCTTTAAATCTGGATGGAACAGGAAAAAGTCATGTGGAAACTGGTATTGGTTTTTTTAATCATATGCTTGAAGGATTTTCAAGACATGGTTTTTTTGACCTTGACCTGAAAATAGAAGGGGACCTTCATGTAGATGGGCATCATACAGTGGAGGATGCCGGTATTGTGCTGGGAACTGCTATAAAAGAGGCGTTGGGAGATAAAAAAGGCATCAGGCGCTATGGCTCCTGTGTCCTTCCCATGGATGATGTTCTTGCTCTGTGTGCAGTGGATTTATGTGGAAGGCCATATTTTGTCTGTGACTGTGACTTCTCTGTGGAAAAAGTAGGCAGTCTGGATACAGAGCTTGTAAAAGAGTTTTTTTATGCAGTTTCCTACAGTGGAGCGATGAATCTTCACATTAAATTGTTTTCAGGCAAAAATAACCATCATATGATTGAGGCAATGTTCAAATCTTTTGCGAAGGCGCTGGATGAAGCGATAAGGATGGACGGACGGGTTGAAGATGTTTTGAGCACAAAAGGAAGCCTTTAATATACTAATGTAGAATATAAGACAATGATTTTAAACAATAATTGTCTTAGAAAAGGACACAATATGAATATGGACGATTGTAAAAAATTCATACCTTGTATTTACCTTTTAGAAGGGAAAGCGGTTGCAGGTTTTAAGGATAATACGGTTGTGAATGCCCATCCTGCAAATTTGGCCCGGTTTTATGGAGAAAACAGCGCTGATGAGCTTATTGTTTTTGACTTGTCAGATGATGACGCTTCCCACGAAGCAGCTCTTGATATGATAAAGGACATATGCAGGGAAGCACAGATACCTGTTATAGGCGCAGGAAATGTCAGAAGGATGGAAGACATAAAAAAACTTCTTTATGCGGGCTGTGCCAAAGCTGCGCTTAATTATTCCAAAAAAGATAATATTGAACTTACAAAAGAGGTTTCCCAAAAATTTGG
>CAMUHA010000291.1 GCA_947088515.1 uncultured bacterium | reverse complement strand
GCCACTGCAGAAATATCCGCCATTTCCTCCAGATTCCACATCCCAAATATTTGCAGCAGAATCTGCACCGCCCCATGAATACTCGTGCACCAGATTAGCACAGAAAAACGGCGCGAATACACCCTGCTTAAATTATGGTCATAATATAACACCAAAAACAACGGAAGCAGCAGCAGCAAATACTCCTGCATAACATAAACTTCATCTATATCATAAAAAACACTTAGCGTGTCCGTCCCAATAAAACAATAAATTCCTGCTGCTATCCCGGTAAGTCCCAAAAACAGCTCCCCCCGGTCCGGCTGACGGGTATACCAGCGTATCATGGATAGCATAAACATGATAATTGCCATAATAATAATCAGAAGACAGCATCCAATATCCAGAATATTGTTTCCAACTAACCCGATAATCAGCATATTATGCACTTCAAATTTGACCTCACCAAGAGATGCCGCCATATCCGGGTAAGCGGATGAAAGCTCGATCCATAAATTTCCCTCCGGATACATAGCGGGAACAGGAACAAAATTTTCAATGCTTTCCGGTACAATTTCCTGCACATCCTCATACCTGTACTGGTAAATTACCTCATCATCCAAAACAACCCTTACATTTGCCCCTTGGGTAACAAAATGCAGTGTTGTATTTGTATTTTGGCTCTCCAATATATTTTTAAAAACAATGATATCATCCTCTTTGCTTTTTCCTGCAAAAGGAAGCGTCAGGCCCTGCACCTTTTTTTCATCCGGCGCCTGACTGGCCAAATCTCTGATTCTGTCATGGCTTTCCAGTTCTTCCCCAGGTGTATGGGCTCCTTCCAGGCAAACCATTTCCCAGCCTTCATTTAAAATAATCTCTAATTGCTCCGATGGCAAAGACTCTGTTGGTCCGTTCTTAAACTGGACCAGCGCTATAACCATGAAAACAATTATAAGCATGATTGATATTCCTGCTAACTTTCGTAAATTCTTCATTTAGACCTCCTTAGCATTGTAAGTTTAATGCCCCATTGTCCGGAGCAGGGTCCCTGCTTTTTTGGTATTTAAAAAATGCACGGAAAAAAGTTTTTCCGTGCATTTTAATTTAAGCTATATTCCTTTTTAATTCCTATAAGTACTTCTTGAGAACCTCTGCCTTATCCAGTTTCTCCCAGGGCAGGTCAAGGTCATTGCGGCCAAAATGTCCATAAGCAGCTGTCTGTTTATAAATAGGACGGCGAAGGTCAAGCATCTTAATAATGCCTGCAGGACGTAAATCAAAGTTCTCTCTGATAATTTCCACCAGCTTTTCATTGTCAAGCTTTCCTGTGCCAAAAGTATCTACCATAATTGAGGTTGGCTGCGCCACGCCAATTGCGTAGGAAAGCTGGATTTCACACTTATCTGCCAGCCCTGCTCCAACAATATTCTTTGCAACATAGCGGGCCGCATAAGCCGCGCTTCTGTCTACTTTGGTGCAGTCCTTACCGGAAAATGCTCCGCCGCCGTGACGGGCATATCCGCCGTAGGTATCCACAATAATCTTACGTCCTGTAAGACCTGCATCCCCGTGAGGACCTCCAATTACAAAACGGCCTGTAGGATTGATGAAGAATTTGGTGTTTTCATCTACCAGCTCCCCTGGCAGAACCGGGTCAAACACATATTTTTTGATATCTTCGTGAATCTGTTCCTGGGTCACATCATCATCATGCTGGGTGGAGAGAACCACTGCCTCTAAACGGATGGGTCTGCCTGCCTCATCATATTCCACAGAAACCTGGCTCTTGCCGTCAGGTCTTAGATAAGTGAGAGTTCCATCCTTGCGCACCTTGGTAAGCTGCAGGGCAAGCTTATGGGCAAGGGAAATAGAATAGGGCATATACTCTTCTGTCTCATTGGTGGCATATCCAAACATCATTCCCTGGTCGCCTGCTCCAATGGCCTCAATCTCTTCATCTGTCATTTTGTTTTCAGCAGCACCCTCCTGCTGTTTTGCTTCCAGCGCCTTGTCAACGCCCATGGCAATGTCTGCAGACTGTTCGTCAATGGCAACAAACACCGCACAGGTATTTCCGTCAAACCCATATTCGGACTTGGTATATCCAATTTCTTTTACTGTATCACGCACAATCTTCTGAATGTCCACATATGCGTTAGTGGTAATTTCTCCTGTCACAAGAACAAAACCTGTACAGGTGGCAGTTTCACATGCCACACGGCTCATAGGGTCTTTTTCCATACATGCGTCCAGGATTGCATCGGAGATAGCATCGCAGACCTTGTCCGGATGTCCTTCTGTCACTGATTCTGATGTAAATAAATGTTTTTCCATTGTTTCCTCCATTCTGAAGTATCTTTGCTTCTTTTTCCAGGACTTTGTCTCATTAAATATTTCTTATGAAACAAAAAAGTCCGCTTACAAAAGCGGACCCGACAATCGATAATCAAATCCTCTTATTGTTCGATTCGCCATACGGCTGCTTATTCGCTCAGGTTGGCACCTTCCGTTTCCGGGGTTGCCGTGGCTTCACAGGTCCTATGTACCTCCACCACTCTGAATAAGAGAT
>CAMUHA010000290.1 GCA_947088515.1 uncultured bacterium | reverse complement strand
ATCCGGTAAAGCGGTTTTCGGATAGAACGCTGGTGGAAGCAGAACTTATTACAGGCAAATCCCACCAGATACGCATTCATATGGCTGGTGTGGGGCATCCCATTTTGGGTGATTATAAATATGGTGATAAAAACTGGAATGACAGGTATAAAGAAAAATATCATATAAACAGCCAGTTGTTATATGCCTGCCGTCTGGAATTTCCAGAGATGGAGCCTCCTTTTGAAGGGCTTTATAAGAAAATACTAAAAGCTCCTGTTCCCCCAATCTTCTGGCAGTTAAAGGAGCCTTAAACAAAGAAAAAAGAGAAAGCAGGAATACATATGGCAACATGGAGTTCCAGAGGCCTTCGGGGTTCCACGCTGGAAGACCTCATTAACAGAACAAATGAAAAGTATCTGGAAAACGGACTGGCGTTAATACAGAAAATTCCTACTCCCATTACCCCTATTAACATTGATAAAACCACCAGACATATTACACTGGCATATTTTGACCAGAAAAGCACAGTGGATTATATTGGGGCAGTGCAGGGAATTCCAGTGTGTTTTGATGCAAAGGAGTGTGCAATTGACCGTTTTGCCCTTCAGAATATCCATGAGCATCAGGTAAAATTTATGGAACAGTTTGAAAAACAGGGAGGCGTTTCTTTTTTTCTGATTTACTATTCCCATAGGGATGAATTTTACTACCTGCCTTTTGAGATTTTTAAGTTTTTCTGGGACAGGGCGCAGGAAGGAGGAAGAAAAAGCTTTCTTTATGAAGAATTGAACCCGGAATATGTACTGCCTAAGAAACATGGGGTCTTTGTCCCTTATCTGGATATGCTTGATAAGGATTTGGATGAAAGGGAAAGTGTAAAACAGGGATAGAGGGTAAGGTTCATGATTTGACAAAAGCAGTTTTTTTTTGTATAGTGATTTTACATGCTAACACATTAATATGATAAAGTATTTTAAAAGTGAGGACTTTATGAACCGACATTTAATGCACACCCCGGAAGGTGTGAGAGATATTTATGGGATAGAGTATGCAGGCAAGCTGGCAGCGGAGAATGTGATACATAAACAGTTAAATTTATATGGATATCAGGATATCCAGACGCCAACCTTTGAATTTTTTGATGTTTTTTCGAATGAAATTGGAACAACCCCTTCTAAAGAGCTATATAAATTTTTTGACAAGGAAGGTAATACATTAGCACTGCGGCCTGATTTTACCCCTTCTATGGCAAGATGTGCCGCCAAGTACTTTATGGACGAGGATGTGCCTATCCGCTTTGGTTATTTGGGAAACACCTTTACCAATACAAGCAGTCTGCAGGGAAAATTAAAGGAAGTTACCCAGATGGGAGCGGAGCTTATTGGGGATGGAAGCGTTCAGGCTGATGGAGAGATGATTGCTATGGTGGTGGAATGCCTTCTTGCCGCCGGGCTTTCGGATTTCCAGGTAAGTATCGGACAGATGGAATATTTTAAAGGAATTTGTGAGCAGGCAGGACTGGATATGGAAACGGAAAATGAGCTTCGTGATTTTATATCTGGTAAAAATATTTTTGGCGCCCAGGAGTTTCTTGAAGGAAAAGGCGTTGACAGTTTTTATTCTGATATGCTTCTTAAGGTAACAGATTACCTGGGTTCTGTGGAAGTGTTAAACCAAACAAGGGAGCTGCCCCTTAATCCCCGTTCCTTAAAGGCAGTGAAACGCCTTGAACAGCTATATCATGTACTTTGTGAATATGGTGTCCAGAAATATGTTTCTTTTGATTTGGGAATGCTTAGTAAATACCATTATTATACTGGTGTTATTTTTAAAGTTTATACTTATGGGGTTGGAGAACCAATCGTAAAAGGCGGAAGGTATGACCATCTCCTTGGCCATTTTGGGAAGGAAGCGCCTGCAATTGGCTTTGCAGTAGTTATTGACGACCTCTTATGCGCGCTTGAACGACAGAAAACAGGCAAAAAAGGTCAAGAAGAACTGATAATACTTTCTTACAATAATACAAACTATGAAAAAAGGCTTAAGGAAGCGATAGCCTTACGCAAAAATGGGAAGCGGACTGCCTTAATCCCAGAAAAAGAGGTGATGGAACATGAGCAGTGAGAGATATCTGACTTTTGCTTTGGGAAAAGGGCGCCTTGCTGACAAAATGCTTGGACTTTTGGAGCAGACTGGCATTACCTGTGAGGAAATGAAAGACAAAAGCTCACGGAAACTGATATTTGTCAACAAAGACCTGAAGCTAAAATTTTTTCTTGCAAAAGGCCCGGATGTTCCCACCTACGTGGAATATGGAGCGGCAGATATTGGTGTTGTGGGAAAGGATACCATTTTAGAGGAAAACAGGAGAGTATATGAAGTGCTGGATTTGGGATTTGGAAAATGCCGTATGTGTGTGTGTGGACCTATATCTGCAAAGGACCTTCTGCTCCATCATGAAAGAATCCGTGTGGCAACGAAATACCCTTTGATTGCCAAAGACTATTTTTACAATAAAAAACATCAGACCGTGGATATCATTAAGCTAAATGGGTCTGTGGAGCTTGGACCTATTGTGGGCCTTTCAGAAGTGATTGTGGATATTGTGGAA
>CAMUHA010000289.1 GCA_947088515.1 uncultured bacterium | reverse complement strand
GGTTGCAACAGGGGCAATTTTGGTGAGCCAAAAAAAACAGTCGGTGGTTTTAAGAATCATTGCCCTTGCAGGTTGCTACATATGTCTTTTTCCTGTACAGGGTTTTGGCTCCGGACTTAAATTTTTGATGGTCTTTTTGGCGCTGCTTATAGTGAATGGAATTAGTATTTTTCTTACCAACCGGAAAAACTCTACATTTTTGAGTGGGGTTCATTTACTGTCATATCTTATTTTTACAATCATGTCAGTCTGTATTGCATGGACAGAGCAGATAGCAGCTGTTTATCTGGCGCTGGGTGTAGTGTTTTCCTTTGTTTTTGTAAATGTATACAGTTTACTTATCTGCAGGCAAAAGAAGATGTCTCTTTTTCCGCTTTGTTGTGTTGAAAATGGAATATACATTTTTCTGCTTTCTCTTCTTGGAGGGCTGGGGCCGGGGATTGACGGAGCGTCAGATATGGCATTATTTGTGCATCTGACAGCTGAAGTTCTGGTTCTTGCAGTATGCAGTGTGATTTTTTTGCTTTGGGACAAAGAAGATGGAAAAAGATGGGCGCAGCTTTATTATGTGGCAAGTCTTATTCTGTCCCTTGGTTCCTTTTCCGGGTATCAGTGGGAAGTGATTGTATCTCTTTTGACTGTTTTCTTTGCGGTAAAATTTACGGCTGGACAAAAAGAAGTTTTGGTATTAGACTGTATTATAGTGGTATGGATAGGGCTTACTGGCATTTGGCAGGTAGGAGACTTCAATCTGACAGGTGTGCTGTTTGCAGGCGTTTTGCTGCTGTCTGCTTTCAGAATTAAGCAGATGTATCTGTTTCACGAGATTGTAATAACGGCAGGAATTCTTTTAATATGGTGGAAATGGTGGCATGAATACCTATATGATATTCCGGGCGTGGAAGCAGGATGGTTTTATCTGATAAGCGCCGGGATATTATTGATATTATTTCTTATTTTTAACTTTTTGCCAGGCCTTAAAGGAAAAAAACAGCTGCCTTATAATATAGTCAATATAATCTTTATGACCATTTATTACCTTGAAACCTGGTTATGTAATAACTATATCTTTAGTTCAGCCATGATGATTCTTGGGGCGGCAACAATTATTATTATATTCAGAGAGCGTTTTTACCTTGCAATACCCAGAAAGTATTTGCTGCTGGCATGCTTTCTGACTTATTTTGTAATAATCGGACGTTATAAGCTGCCAGTGGCTGTAAGCATACTGCTGATGATAATTGCTCTTGGATCTGTGGGAATTGGATTTAAGAAAGATGATAAAGTTTCGCGTGTATATGGTCTTGTGTTGGCTGTGCTGGTATGCGTAAAGCTGGTTTTATATGATTTCAGGGAAGCAGAAACTATATATAGAGTAATTGTGTTTTTGACAGTAGGCGTTATTGCTTTGATTATTTCTTTCTTGTATATACGATTGGAAAAAATACGAGAGCGTTCAAAAACAGGCAGTCAATGCCTAAAATAAATTAAGCGGTTATGGAGGTTTGATATGAAAAGAAAAGTGATGGGCGGTGCAGTGGTGTTGCTTTCAGCAATATTGATGGCGGGTTGTGGAAATGCCATACCAGAGATGAGCGGTCAGCAGCAGGCGCTTTTTGTTGAGTATACTGTGGGAAAAGTATTAAAATACGATAAAAACCGGGAAGGGAAATTAACAGAGCTTACATTGGAAGAGGAAATAGAGGAAGAAAAACCAGCTGCTGACCCAGACGAAACAATTGATATAGAAGAAGACGCACAGGAAGAGGCCAGTGTCGAGGAAGTGACAGTTATAGATAACACAGACATTGTAATAAGTGATATTACCATGGAAGAGTTCTTAAAGCTTAATTCTGTCAGGATTACATATACTGGATATGAGACGGCGGATTCCTATCCGGCTCAGGAAGGAGAGCTTTATTTTGCTATGGACGCAACAAGTGGCAACAAACTGCTGGTTCTTAAATTCCTGACAGAAAATATATCTGGGGCAGAAACCAGCTTGGATATTGCCCAAAGTAATACAAGGTTTAAGATTATTGTGAATGGTGAAGAAAAAAATGCGCTTACCACACTGCTGCTGAATGACCTGGCATATTACCAGGGAACTCTTGCGCCGGGAGAGAGCGCAGAATTGGTTTTGATATGTGAAATACCTGCGGAAGAGTCGAACGGAATTACAAGTCTTGCGCTTACCATGAAAAATGATGAAACAGCTACGATTTCATTATATTAAATTAAAACCTTGCATGGTTAAATAAAATAGAAATAAAAGTCTGCTTTTGCAGACTTTTATTTTTGTCAGAATTTTGCGATGCCTACAGTGGCATCAACTGCGGAAGCTAAAAGAAAACAGCCTATTTATATAGTTTATAGTTGAAATCGTACAGAGAGATTTTCTTATTTTAACTGTAAAAAGTGCCTGTAACAAAGGGGTTAAGAATTAAAGGAAAAATTTCTACATTTTTTTTGAAAAATGTGTTGACATTATGGAAAAGGGATGGTATAGTATATTTCGTTGCTGGTGATAATCAAAAGCAACAAAACAAAATGAGAGACAAAGGACCTTGACAATTAAACAGCAAGACAGCCCTGAAAATTCGAAAA
>CAMUHA010000288.1 GCA_947088515.1 uncultured bacterium | reverse complement strand
CCGTGTACCGAACGGTACGCCAGACTGTCTAACAATTAGAATAAATGGTATAATTTATTAGGAAAGTATCAGATTCAGAGCGGCAACAAAAAGAACAGCTTATCTAAAAGATAAACTGCTCTGAATGTGATTCTTTCCAATTGTACCAGGTCGCGGAACTTTAGCCGGGACTGTATGGGGATAGTATCTTTCCTTGGAAGCTTGAAATGGGATATTATGGCGGCTGGCAATGAAAGAACAGGGCAGACCCAGGTGGCTTTCCTGTTTTTTGGCATGCCCCGCAGACCTTCCGGTGGGAGGCCTCAAAAAACATATGGGGAACTAACATATCAGGAAGGATGGACATAGCACCTTCCAAGCTGCTTCATGGCAGGATGACCGCATTTGGGACACAGGCAGATGTCAAAGCCCCAGACCGCCTTTAATAGTTCTGCCATGTTCATCCCTGCAAAGCGCTGTTGAAAGCGCTGGCCGTTCTGAAGCTTAAATATAACCATCAGATTTTTATGCTTCATCCGGTTACTCAGGAAGCCATAATAGCGTATTTTCTGAAAACCGGAAGGTAACACATGCATCAGGTGACGGCGGATAAACTCTGTATGGGACAGGGTAATCTGCCTCTTCGGGTCACCGGGCTTTCTGCCCCTGGCAGAGAAAGTAACCGTATCCTGCGTAAGGGAAAGTATCCGGTTGTTGGAGATGGCAATCCTGTGGGCATAGCGCCCAAGATATTCAATGGCATTTCCAAAACCGTGAAAGGTCTCCTTAATGTAGGGGCACCAGTCTTTTTCATAAAGCTTATTTTTCCATTCTTTCCAGTGAAAGGAATTGCGCAGCTTTTCACAGGAAGGGGAAAAGGTAAGGGAACCGCTTTCGTAAAGGGAAGAAAGAAACGCCATATATTTGCCCTTGAACTTATCCCGCAGGACTGCCACCGGAATAAAAAATTTACTGGAAGATTTACGGATTTTCTTATCTCTGGTAAGGCCGCCGCCGGAAACAATGCAGTGCATATGCACATGGTAATCCAGCTCCTGGTTCCAGGTATGCAGGACCTGAATGATACCGGGTGCTGCGCCGAGCCACTTCTTATCTGCGGATAATTCGAGAAGTGTTTCAGCGCAGCATCTGTGAAGAAGACTGTACAGGAGCTTCTGGTTGCAGAAAATGAGGGGGTTGAGTTCATGGGGAAGTGTAAACACTACATGGAAGTAGGGTGTATCAATGACCTCAGCCCTGCGCTTATCCACCCAGATTTCTTTCTGCACAGCCTGACAGTTGGGGCAGTTACGGCTGCGGCAGGAATTATTATGGATTTCGATATGCCCGCAGTCGGTACACTGGCTTAAATTGACACCAAGCCTGCCGGATTTGCAGTTTAAGATGGCGCGGGAGGCTTTGCGCTGGACATCCGATTGAAAATGTCCCTGTGCAGAGTAGTTTTCATAAGAGTGTTCAAATATCTGCCGGATAGGATAATTATCCATGAAGCCTCCCCCCAGCCAGGTCAAAGGGGCTGGAAATGTTACGGGTGTGATAAGAGGCAGGGCGGATATAAATGAGGGTGGAATTTAAAGATTTATGTCCCATCAAATGCTTAATGGTGAGCAGGTCAGTTCCAATCTCATACAGGTGGGTGCCAAAGGCGTGACGGAAAGAATGACAGGTCAGCCTGTGTTCCCAGCCAAGCTCGGTTTCATGCTGTGCCATCCAGCGCATGACATTAAAGGTGGAGCAGGGCTTAGCCGTATCTCTTTGTGATGGAAAAAGCCAGTCCGCAGGTTTGTCAAAAGCAAACCAGTATTGTGTCAGGATATCAAGTGCATTTTGAGAGAGGATGGCATAACGGTCAGAACGGTTTTTACTGTGCCTGATATGAATGCGCATATTTTTACGTTCGATATCAGAGTACTTAAGAGAGCATACTTCACCCACGCGGAGGCCGGAAGAATACAGGAGGGATATCATAGCTTTTTGCTTCAAGTCTGGAATAGAAGATATAAAAGCAAGTGCTTCCCTGCGGGAAGGAACAAAAGGCAGACAGGTATCAAATTTACGCATAGGGAGCTGAGTGTCATCCCAGGGTTTGTGCAGGACATAGATGGTAAAGAAACGGAGCTGGGAGATTGCGGTGTTGACCGTACGGTCAGAGAGGCTGCGTTCAGCCTGGAGCCATTTGATAAAACCACGGAGCTCCGTCCAGGAAACATCTTCAGGATATTTACGAAGAATATTTTGCAGGTAGTCAAGATAAGCGCGGATATAAGTGCAGTAGCTTTTTAAGGTATGGTCAGTAAGACCGCGCAGGGAAATCATTTCCCGATAAGAAATAAAATAATTGTCCATAGTGAACCTCCTGAAAGTATTTGTAAAAAGTAAGGGATGAGGACAAACACGCTCAGGGAGGAGGACGATAAAATATTTCAAATATGTAGTTGTTGAGATTAAAAATCCATGGTAACATAAGCATAGCAGTTTTTGAAGTTATGTGATTGTGGGTTAGGGGTAATTCAACAATACACTATAAATCCAAAAACTGCTATTTTTTTATGAAAAAGTAGTGGTTTCACGTACGTAGGGCTAGCCGTCGCGCTAGCGACTTGGTACAATAA
>CAMUHA010000287.1 GCA_947088515.1 uncultured bacterium | reverse complement strand
GATTGGATATTCTAAAAATGTCTATAGAGGAATGGGAAGAAATTATTGAGGAAATACTTTATAATATGTAAGGTCAGATAGAAAGGGCTGTATGGAACTGGAAGTTCGGGGTATTAAGAAAAGCTATGGGAAAAAGAAAGTTTTAAAGAATATTAATCTAAAGGCAAAGGCGGGAGAATGCACAGGCATTATAGGCGCCAACGGCTGCGGAAAATCCACTTTGTTAAGGATTATAGCAGGAGTGGAGAAGGCGGAGGCGGGAGAGATTTTAATAAATGGAGAACTGGTGAAAAAGCCTTCCGCCCAGCTTAGGGAGTATGTGGGATATATTCCACAGGAAAGTGTTTTAATGCCAGAATTATCAGTGGCTGATAACCTAAAGCTCTGGGCAGCCTTTGGCGATTATAAAAAGAACAGAGAAAATCTTGAAATACTGTGCCGGAAGTTTCATATATACGAATTCTATAAGGAAAAGGTAAAAAACTTATCCGGCGGTATGTGCAAAAGAGTCAATATTGTTTGCGGACTGATACAGGGGCCTTCTATTCTTCTTATGGATGAACCAAGCGCCGCCCTGGATTTGGTATTCAAGGAAGAACTGAAGGGATATATCAGGGATTTTATCCAAAATGGCGGAGGTGTTTTACTTTGCAGTCATGAGGAAGGTGAAATCAGACTATGCCAAAGTCTTTGGACCATCTGCGGCGGCCAGACGCATCTGATACCGGAGGGGATGACCATGGAGGAAATTTTCAATGGGCAGATGGATATTATTCAGACTTGAAATCAAAAAATTTATCAGAATACTTCCAGTGATACTGGCAGAGACAATTTTATCAGGCGTTCTTTTTCTAATATTGGGGCTTTGGGCGTCAAAGGGCTTGTATGGAGACAGAACGGTAAACGAAATACGGATAGGAATTGTTTCAGAAGAGGATGACAAGATGACTGACAGGATTGTCAGATTTATTTCTTCTATGGACAGTGTGACAGATACTGTTTCTTTTGTACAGTTATCAGAGAAAGAGGCAAGAGAAAAAATATCTGCGGGAGAGATTTTTGGAGCGGTTTTGATTCCGACAGGGCTTATGGAAAGCATTTTGTCAGGAGAAAATCTCCCTGCAGTTATTTTGCTGGATAACACTTTCAGCAGTATGGAAACAGCGGTTTTTTCCCAGCTTGCAGACGCGGGAGCGAAGCTTTTATCAACGGCGCAGACAGGAATTTATGCAGCGGACGCTTTTTGCATGTTAATTGGCCGTGAAGATTTAATTGCCCAGTCGGAAGAATACCTAAACAGGGCTTATATTGAATATGCCATGGGAAGAACTGCTCTTTGGAAGGAGCGGGAGGTATCCGCACACTTTGGGGTAAATATTTCAGATTATTATGCAATTTCCCTGTTTCTTGCGTTTTTAACCCTGACAGGGATTTCTTTTGGAAAGTATATGCAGGCAGGCTGCGGGGAGAGGGAACGGATATGGAAAACCTGGGGAATTGGTACGGGGCAGAGGTATTTGATAGAAACGGCAGCCTTTGGAACTGTATTTTCTTTATTGGGGATGTTGCTTGCCATACCCTTTTATCTGTATTTTGCCAAAACGGCTGACAGCTCTTTTGTACCATCCTTAAGCTGGCTCTGGATGGCGGTTGTCTGGATGGCAGCTGGTCTGTTTATGAGAATGCTGGTGGAATTATCCGGTAATCATATTGGCGGTATGGGGATTTGCTTTTTACTGCTTTTGGCATTTATGACTGCTTCCGGCGTGTTTATCCCATCATCCTTTCTTCCCCTGTGGGTGGAGAGGGCCGGAGGGCTTCTTCCTTTTGGCAGGTGGATGGAAGGAATGGCAGCTGCTTTACAGGGAAAAGCGCTGGGAAGAGGAGCGGCATGGCTTTTGGCAGATATGCCGGTTTATCTGCTGCTTGGAGTTTTGTTTGCAAAGTGCAGGGAACATTGGGGAATAGGATGAAAAACAGGAACAAAAAGCAGAAGGGAGGAAGGCGCAGGGAAATGATAAACCGGACGAAAGTCTATATAATATTATGGAAACAGTACTGGCAAAAAAACAGGTTTTTGATTATCCTTATGTTCTTAACTGCGTTTTTCTTTGGACTGGAGCGCTCTGGCGAAGTGTTGGAAGATGCTTATGGCGGCATTGCCATCGGGGTCTGTGGAGAGGATGAAAAGGGATGGGAGTTTATAAGCAGGCTGGAAAAAGAGACAGGTATTTTCCGGTTCCATGAGTTTGAGGATGAAGCGGAAATGCTCCGACTGATAGAAAATGGAACACTGGAATGCGGATATGTGATGCCAGAGGGATTTTATGACAGAATTTTAAAGGGAAAAATGAACAGACAGGTCATTCTTTATTATTCACCTGGGTCTTCAGCACACAAAATTTCTTATGAAGTGATATTTGCGGACTTGTTTGAAATGCTTTCTGAAGACATATTGGAAAAATATTTACAGGATAACGGGCCTTTTCCGGGAATGACAAAGGAAGAGGCAAAAGAGAAGCTTTTGGCTTTAAATGAAGCGTATGCAGAAGGCGGAAATACTTTTCAGTTTGTATATGAGATGGTGGGAAAGGAAAAGAAAGAAGGGGAAAAAGGGTTAGATACGCTGCGCGGCTGCGTGGCGGTGATGGCGCTTGCAATGAGCCTTTTTGGTCTGGCAAATGTACTTGGCCTTGCAAATGTCTGGGGCGCTTTGCCGGAA
>CAMUHA010000286.1 GCA_947088515.1 uncultured bacterium | reverse complement strand
GTACGGGAGACTGTGCAGTGGTAAAAGCAGCTGATTTGCAGGAACCGACAGAACTGATTTTAAAGATGGTAGAGCAATGGAAAAAAGGGTTTAATGTGGTGTTAGCCGTCAGAGAAGGAAGAGAAGAGGGAAAGGGACAGACATTATTTGCTAATTTGTACTATAATATGGTAAGAAAAACGGCTTTGCCTAATATGCCTAAGGGTGGTTTTGATGTATACCTGCTTGACAGGAAGGTAATTACTGTCCTAATGGTTCTTGATGAGAAAAATAGCGCTTTGACAGGACAAATTCTTTGGAGCGGTTTTAAGACAGATAAGGTTTATTATACAAGACTGGCCAGGGAAGTAGGGACAAGTAAATGGACCTTAAAGAAAAAAGTCAGGCTTGTTACAGATACGCTCTTTGGTTTTTCTACACTTCCTATTAAAGCAGTTAGTTTGATTGGCATGTTATCCTTTGCAGGTTCATTGATATGGGCGGCAGTAGTTTTAGTTTACAAACTGTTGGGGATGATTGAAGTAAGTGGGTGGACAACGCTATTTATTTTTAACTTATTCAGTTTTGGAGTTATTATGCTGACAATGGGAATACTGGGAGAATATATATGGAGGACTTTTGATGCTTCCAGAAACAGGCCGCCATATATTATAGAAGAAACCGGTGAAAAGGAAGAATAATGTCTGTATTGCCAGTATATGGAAAAGATTAAGTATATTTATTGACGAGCAGATTATATTCAGCTAATATAAAGTGTATTATTAAATAAGAAGGGAAAAAACATGAAAGTTTTAGTTGCAGGAGGCGCAGGTTTTATTGGCAGTAATCTGACAGAGGAGCTTCTTAGAGAGGGACATCAGGTGGTATGTATAGATAACCTGTCTTTGGGAAATACAAATAATTTATCTGCGTTAATGGAAAGTCCAGCTTTTATATTTTATGAAGGGGATATATGTGATAAAAATTTTTTGGCACATGTTTTTGAAAAGGAAAAATTGGATTATGTTTTTCATCTGGCTGCGAACTCGGATATACAGGCGAGTGCCAAAAATCCAGATGTAGAATATAGAAATACCTATACGACTACTTATCAAATACTATCCTGCATGAGGGAGTATGGGGTAAAGAAGATTTTTTTTGCATCTACTTCAGCAGTTTATGGGGATAAACCGGGAGAGCTGCTTGACGAGAATACGTCCAGACTTGAACCTGTGTCATACTATGGGGCAGCTAAGTTGGGGAGAGAGGCGCTTATCAGTGCATTTAGTTATATGAATGATTTAAAGGCGCTTATATTCCGCTTCCCCAATGTGATTGGACCACATCTGACACATGGGGTTATTTTTGATTTTATTAAAAAATTA
This sequence comes from uncultured bacterium, assembly GCA_947088515.1. GTDB lineage: Bacteria > Bacillota > Clostridia > Lachnospirales > Lachnospiraceae > Suilimivivens. The sequence goes on along the minus strand of CAMUHA010000286.1, from coordinate 1,492 downwards.
AAATCTGACCCGAAAAATCTTGAAATTCTTGGGGATGGCAATCAAACCAAACCTTATATTTATGTGGAGGATTCAGTCAAAGCTATTTTAAAATTCATGGATACAGATGAAGAGAAAAAAGAGAATGTTATATTTTACAATATAGGTGTAAACACGGCTACCAGTGTGAAAAGAATTGCAGATATTTTATGTGAGGAAATGGGGCTTGCAAATGTTAGGTACCATTTTACAGGTGGAACAGGTGGCTGGAAGGGGGATGTCCCCCGTTTTCTATATTGTCTGGATAAGGTTCATAATGCAGGATGGTGTGCAGAAAACGAGTCGGATGAAGCAGTGCGTAAAACGATTCAGATTATATTAGCATCAAAAATAGATTAGCGCTTTGGTAGGAATTCACTTAGAATATTTATTTACACAAAAATGCAAAGACAAAAGGAATACTTACGGATATGGGTATTATAAAAGAAAACAATAATAAAACAGTTAATAAGTATATATATATATTTATATTTTTTGTGTGCTATGCTCTATTAGCTTGTTTGTGTATTTGGGGGGGTATAATTGGGAAACAAATGATGACCCATGTATGGCTTTAGTGTTAGCAAGGTATGGGTCAGAGAATGTTCCATTTTCTAATCACTTGTATCTTTATTTTTTTGACATTCTTTATAATATAACAGGGAAGTATAATTGGTGGCTGATTATATCATTAACAGAAATATTTGTAGCGCTTGGATTTATACTTTTTATCTTAATAAACACGTTAAGAATAAACCCCAAATATGTGGTATTGTGTGCGATAGTTACGATAGTTACGTATTTTTATGCAATTAGGCAGATTAATTTTACAAGAACGGCATGTTATATTGCTAATACTGGCTTATTCTTAATTGTTTTAGGTGTTTGGGGAAAAATAAGAAATAAAGTACCAATGATAATAATGGGAGTATTCTTCTTTTTTATGGGCGCCTGTATCAGAATGGAGTCAGCAATATTGGTAATTCCGATGGCGGCGCTCCTTTTTCTTGGCATAAGGGAAAATGAAGTAGTAAAAAAGGCTGTTTTTATGGCCGGGACAGCTTTGGTTATTTGTATATTGGTTTATATGACTGACCGCATGTGTATGACAGAAAGCATGAAAGAATGGACCCAAAGGCAGTCAATCAGACATGTTTTGTGTGATTATCCAATGGTGATAAATGAGGATGTTGATTGGGAGACATTAAATAGGGCAGAGTTATATGAATCGGATCTTTTATTTCTTAGAGGTCTTAGATTTGCTGACAAAAAGGTTTATAATGATGAAAATATTAGATTACTTATTGATAATGTACAAAAACATGTAGACCTTCAATTTATTTATAATGAAATATGTAAAATAATGAAATTTGGTTCAATTATTTGGTTTTTTGTAATAGCTTGTATATTATATGTAATATTTGCATGGAATTGGAAAGTTTTGGCTTTAAATGCAGTGATGATTGCAATATGT
>CAMUHA010000285.1 GCA_947088515.1 uncultured bacterium | reverse complement strand
CCATGATAAAAAGCAACTGTAATTTTCCTGCCCGGCATAAGAAACATGCCGCCTCTTGCATCGGTGTTGGCATCTATTACAATCTCCATCATGCCTCCGTCTGTAGAAAGATACAGAAGATTTTCCTTTGTCCTGTCATTTACAGTTCCTGTAATTGAAGTAGTGGCAGCCGTTACCGCCGCTGCCGGCGCTGGTGTCAGAGACGACAGATAGGCAGAAGCTCCCGCAGTTACCCCATCTGAAATACTGACCGCGTGCATGTAAGCATCTGACCCACGCACACAGACAATACTGTAAGTCTTGTCCGCCACAAGCACAGAACACCCGCTCATATCCGTTGTGGCATCCAGTTTAATTTCCATCTCTCCCTGAGGTGTTTTTACAAACAAAACATCCCCGTTTGTCTTTTCACTTATAGTCCCAACCACTGTCGCCGTTGTGGATGAATCAAGAGAGGCTGATGGTGTTTTCGCCCCAGTGGAAATAGTAACTGCATGAAGGTATTCATCAGAGCCATAAGCTACCGATACACTTATCTTCTTTCCCGGAAGCAATACCTTGCAGGCGCTGGTATCTGTGCCGCTGTCCAGCTTAATTTCCATCCGGCCTTCATTTGTGGACAAAAAGAGAAGTTCCGATGTTGTTCCTGACAAGACAGTGCCTTCTACGGTCGCCACTACCTCCGCTGCCTGTACCTTAAGCTGTGATGCCGGAAATAAGACTATTGCCAGCAAAAGGCAGACTGCCATACATAATTTTGCAATCTTATCCCTTCCCATAACTATTCCTCCATTGTGTATCAAAAGTTTCAGGTTACGTAACCCCATAATACAATATTTATCCTTTAATGGCAACAAAATTACCACTTTTGCCGCCAGCATTAAGATTAAATTAGGAATTTTTCTTTTTATCTTACTGCCACAGGCATCATAAATCCCTTATCATCAAAGCCAAGGGGCGAGAGGCATATTTCCCTGTGCCATCCTTTTCCCTCCGGATATTCCTGCAGCGGCGTTGCAAACCGGTGATAAGCAATTATAAACCTATCCTGCTCCGGCATTTTTAAGATACTGTGGTGTCCCGTCCCCAAAATTCCCTGGTTGGCATCCTTTTCCACGACCCTGCCCACAAAAGTCACTGGTCCATACAAAGAATCTGCCACTCCGTAATTCACATGATAATCTTCACTGCCCGTATCATCGCAGGACCATGTAAAATGATATTTGCCTTCTCTCTTTAACACAATGACCGATTCCCGGAAATCCTTTAATCCTTCAATGTTTTCCAGTGTATTTTCTTCTATGTGAAGCATATCCTCCGATAACCGCCCAATTGCCGCCTCTCCATTGCCAAAGAGCAAATAATAATTACCATCCTCCTGATACACTGACGGGTCAATGGTCTGGGACATATGTATTGCGTTTTTCTTCATCATATCCATGGTTATCATGGGGCTGTCCATTGCTTTAAACGGGCCTTTAGGAGAATTTGAAACAGCTGCCCCAATACAGGAGTTTCCGCTTTTATCCTTTGCACAGAAATAAAAATAGTAATGTTCTCCTTTTTTCACCAGACATGGCGCCCACGCGCTGCCCACAGCCCAAGGAACCTGCTCGGAAGCAACATCTAAAATCAGGGTTTTCTCTCCAAAATTCTTCCCATCCTCAGAGACAAACACATAAAACTCATTCCCTGACCAATGAGGGAACCCATCTGTTGTGGGATAAAGAAAAATTTTTCCTTCCTCATAGTATAAATCAGGGTCCGCATACAATCCCTTGATTGCCGGATTTAATCTATCATACCAGAATAAAAGCCTCTCGTATTCTTTGTCAGTAATCTTTAAAATTCCCCCATGACGTTTCTTATTCTCTCCCATATCATACTCTGCAGGAGCGAGTATTCTAAAGTCTCCGGAGGATAAGTCCTCTGTCACCATGGGCAGATATCCCTTTCCTTCCATAAACTGATCCGCTATCAGACAAAAAGTCTTTCCATCAGGAAGCAAATACCCTTCCGGCCCTTCCACTCCAATCAATTTTTCTAATACAGGAGACTTTATCTGCCGGTATCCTCCCAACAGAGAATCCGCCTGCTCTAAAATCAGTCTCTTTTCCGTTTCATCTTTGGAAATACGGTAATACTTTCCTTCACTTTCCAGTATTGTAGTATCTATCACATGGCTGTCCCTCTCCATAAAAAGAAAAGTTTCTGAAAAGTCCATAAAGTCTTTGGTGTAAACGGCATATATCCGGTGTTTCCCATTTTCTTCCCCTTTATTTTTTACTTTCGACGCAAAAAATACAAGGAACGCTTTCTTTTCCGGGTCATACACCGCTTCCGGCGCCCACACACATCCGGCTGTTGGCAATCCCACCCTACAAGCCCTCTCCCGGCTCCAGCAGACCATATCCCTTGTCTCCCAAACAATTAAGTCCCTGCTGCCTTCCTCCTGCGCTTTTTCCCATCCATTACCGGCCTCAATGCGCAAATCTGTCGCAATCAGATAAATAATTCCCGTTTCGGGATTCCTCAAAAGAAAGGGATCTCTGACCCCGCAAGCGCCTGTCCGTGAAAAGAGCGCCGGTTTTCCATAATTTAAATCCTTCCAATGCAGCCCATCTTTGCTTAGGGAAAAATAAATCTGTTCCCCGTCTTTTTCCTCACCAGTAAAGTGGGCAAATAAATATCCTGCCATATTTTTCTCCTAATTTTCAGATTCCAACATCTGTCAGATAAATTTTCCAATACTATATTACCACGGATAATGTATTAAATCCATTGGAAATCCACAAGTAAAGATTGCCTTAGGCCCTATTTTACCAAACCTCACCCAATATACTTTTCCTCCACAAATTTTATTTCAATAAAGCAGCTTTTCATACAATAAATCTTTATCATTCTTTATTCTATCCGATATTTAATTCAGATA
>CAMUHA010000284.1 GCA_947088515.1 uncultured bacterium | reverse complement strand
AATTGGAGGGCTGGCGCATATTATGCTGCCAGACAGTACAGAAATTAAAAATAATTCTAACAGACCGAAATTTGCAGATACAGGGATAGAAGATATGGTGAAGGAGATTGTCCGCATGGGAGCGAACAGAAGCAGGCTTGTGGCGAAGATTGCAGGTGGCGCCCAAATGTTTGCTTTTGGCAGTAAGAGTGACATGATTCGTGTTGGAGACCGAAATGTTATGGCTAGTAAAAAGAAACTTAACCAGTTGCGGATACCAATTCTAGCTCAGGATACAGGGAAAACATATGGAAGAACTGTAATCTTTTATCCCAAAAGCGGAGACTTTGTCATTCGGTCTGTGGGTATGCCGGAGAAGGTAATATGAAAAAAAGTAAACTATTTGCACCGTTTTTAATGCTTTTTGCCGGAGCAGTGGTAAGTATCATGATGTTTGGTTTTCATTATAGTATGAAACAGACATTGCCAGTGCTTCTGGCGGTTCTTCTTATTTTTTACCTGGCAGGCTGGTTTATTCAGAGGAAGGTTTGTTCTTTTGTTGAACAGATTATTGAAGAAGAAACAAAAGAAGGAGAGGTTATTGAAAAGGAAGCGCCCACAGAAGACGGGGATAATGCAATGAAAAATACGGAAGATAATCTGACAGAAAATAATGCATAATCTTAGGTGATGGAGGGAGCAATGGACGAGGCAGGAAAAAACAGGCTTTGGGATAGTTATGCAAAAACAAAATCGCCGGAAATCAGGGAAAAGCTGATATTAGAGTATGCACCACTTGTAAAACTTGTGGCAGGGCGTCTTAGCATGTATTTGGGGTATAATGTGGAATATGATGACCTGGTGAGTTACGGGATTTTTGGACTGATTGATGCGATAGATAAGTTTGACAGCATGAAAGCTGTTAAATTTGAGACTTATGCCAGTTTGCGTATTCGTGGAGCAATTCTGGACCAGATTAGGAAAATGGACTGGATTCCCAGAACAATCAGACAGAAACAGAAAAAAATAGACGCGGCGATGAAGGAAATTGAGTCTGCTACCGGACGAACGGCAACAGATGAGGAAATTGCCAAAAGTCTGGGAATATCAGATGAGGATTACAATGTATGGCAGTCCCAGATGAAAATCTCAAGTGTTGTCTCCCTCAATGAGTTTATGGAATCAGGCAGTGAAGTTCCGGCACAGCAGAGTAATCAGTATCATTTTGACAGTCCTGAAGAAGTGATAGAAAAAAAAGAACTGAAAAAAATATTGGAACAGGCGCTTGAACTTTTAACGGAAAAAGAAAAGAAGGTTATTCTGCTTTATTATTACGAAGACTTGACGCTTAAAGAAATCAGTAATGTACTGGAGGTTTCTGAATCAAGAATATCGCAGCTGCATACCAGAGCGCTTCAGAAGATGAAAACAAAAATGGGAAACTATATGGGGATATTTTCTATGTAACGGACATCATTGTTGTATCAGCTAATGACAATGGTGTTGCGGGAACTTATAAAAGGGGTGCCTGTAAAAATTAATTTTTACAGGTTGGCAAGGTATGGAGGGGTTATATGAGAAATGGTTTCTTTAAGTTAGTATGCAGCGGTGGGGGAACTTATTTAAAGGTCTTTTTACCAAAAGATGGAGGAAAACCGGTTAACATTAAGGAATTAATGGATTATTTTACCCGGAATAATGTTGGATTTGATGTTTCTGTTTTAAAAAAGGGTCTAATGGAAGCTGCTTCTTCCCAGACAGGAGAGTATGAGTTTTTGCTTACGCCAAATGCCATTGCGGATATAAAGGAGTCTTTTGTACTTACAGTTAGTCCGGATAAAATGATGGCGGCCGCAAGATTTTATCCGCCTGCGGGGAGAGGCGCAAGGATTACGGCAGAGGACTTTATCAGTGAGCTGGGGTACGAAGGCGTTAAATATGGAATATTAAAAGAAGGATTAAAAAAGTTTTTTCAGCGTCCTGTTTATTGTACGGATGTGGTGGTAGCGAAGGGGCAGCCCCCAAGGCATGGTGTGGATGCCCGGATAGAGTATTATTTTGAAACAGATTTGTCTGTGAAGCCTACACTGAAAGAAGATGGAAGCGTAGACTTTTTTCATTTGAATACGGTCAGCAGCTGTAAAAAAGGAGATGTATTAGCCAGGTTATTTCCAGGAGATCCGGGAGAGGCAGGCATGAATATTTCCTGTGAAAGAGTCAATCCCAAAAGCATTAAGCAGTTGGTTCTTAAACATGAAAGAAATGCTCATTTGTCAGAGGATAAACTCGAAATTATTGCTGAAGTTGATGGTCATGTAACATTAGTTGATGGCAGAGTATTTGTTTCCAATGTGCTGGAAGTTGAAAATGTTGATAATTCTACTGGAAATATTAATTATAATGGAAATGTAAAAGTTAACGGGAATGTCTGTACTAATTTTTCAGTAAAGGCTCAGGGAGACATAGAAGTAAGAGGTGTGGTGGAAGGCGCATATCTTGAAGCCGATGGAAACATTATAATAGCCCGTGGTATGAATGGAATGGAAAAGGGGATATTAAAGGCAGGCGGTAACGTGATTGCCAAATATCTTGAGAATGCGAAGGTCAATGCACGGGGATATGTGTCCACGGAATCTATATTGCACAGTGAAGTTCTTGCAGGGACAGAAGTTCTTGTTAATGGCAGAAGAGGGTTTATTACAGGAGGAAAAGTAAGCGCTTCCAGCCTGATTCAGGTGAAAACTTTGGGTTCACCAATGGGAGCGGCTACAATTGTAGAAGTAGGAACAGACCCTGATATGAAACAGCGTCTACAGCAGTTCCAGAAACTTGTTGCAGAAAACCAAAAATCAATAGATAGTATACATCCGGTACTTGTTGCCATGGCACAGAAGCTTTCACAGAAAGCCGGGATGAAGCAGGAAGCAGTGAAAAACTTCCAGGATATGCTTAAGAAGGAAAAGCAGTTAAAACGTGAAATGGAGGAGGCTGTCAAGGAAATAAACCAGATTGAGAAAATGCTGGCAGGCAGTGACAATG
>CAMUHA010000283.1 GCA_947088515.1 uncultured bacterium | reverse complement strand
AAATTTTCGATGTTCTTTAAAATTTAGCTTGACTTTTTATTTGCAGGCTTTTTTTACCAGCTGGTCCATCTGCTCCATCGTCAGAAGAACCTCTTCATTATTCACATACGGCAAGGAGTTTCCTGTACTGGCAACACAGTCAAATTTCTCTGCAAACTGGCCAGATACACTTCTAAAATCACAGCATTTCAGCTCTATGTCAATCTTTCCTGCCTCTGCTTTTTTCTGGCATCTCTCCAGCATCGCCTTGCTTAAGTCCGAACCGGATAGACGGACCCCTAAGTCTGCCGCAGGCAATGTAACATTGCCGGAGCCAATACTTATATCCAAAAGTGATTTTATATTTCGACCATTTCCTATCGTTTCCCAATGCTTTCTGTAAATCTCCCGTCTGCTGTCATCCTCTATCAGGTCATAAATATCCGCTCTGTCATATATACTTGCCATATTTGTTCTCCTTCAAAGTTAATTTCCCAATAGTTCTTCTTTCTTTTCCAAAATGGCAAGACATGCTGCGCACGCCGGACAGTCACAATATTGTGCGCCGGATGCCTTCAACTCTTTTGCGTGAGCCTCCACCTTTGGCGCCAGTTCTTCCCCAAATACCTGCACACCTGCCCCGGAACCTGCAAATGCGATCAGGCTGTCAACAGGTATAATATCCTGTTCAAGCTCTGCGATTAACTTTCCGGTCTGTTCATCCTCCTTTTCTGTTCCAAGCGCATCCAGCCACTCCTGCCCTGCCGCTTTTGCTTCCGGGCTGCACGAATGTGCATTTATCAGTTCTTTTACCTTCTGTTCTACATACTCTTTTACACTCTGGTTCATCTTTTCATCCTTTCATTTTATTATTATGCTTTTATTCTGCGGTCAGCAAAATTTACAGGAACAGACAAGTCATATTGTTTCAGGTTGTTATGAATCCTGTGCAGCAGCATCTCACACAGAGATATTTCTTCTTCTGAAAATTTCCCGTAAAAAATCTCTGTCATTTGTTCTGATATCTTAGTATAAGCTGTTTGCAGCTCTCTTGCTTTATCTGTAAGCGCAAGCAAAGTTTTCCTGCGGTCAGCTTTATCTGGAATACGGTATACCAAACCAGCCTGCTCCATGCGGTCAATCATGCTGGTAAGAGTGGTCGGCGCAAGTCCTGTTCTGTCCGCAAGCTCTTTTAATGAAATACGCTCCTCCTGCCACAGGACATAAAGAATCCTCCCCTGCGCCCCATTGAAGGCATCTATATTTTGTTCCGATAAAATCCGGTCAAAAATCCGGTCGCTAAGGCGTTTGATTTGTGAAATAATGTTTCCAGCCTGAATTTCCATGCTCATCTAAACCTCCTATATAGGATTATACTATATAGTATTATATTTGTAAAGTAAGCGCCTTATCAAATTTTCTAAATATAAAAATTCCCCTTAAATAGATTTTGGTTATTTACCTTGTCTGCGCAAAGGGTATCATATCACTGTTTTCTCCAGGGTTCGATGTTGTGTTATTGATTCGGTTGTGATTGTGAATAAATGTTACTGTCAACAGCAGGACAATTTCTTTATTCCCTCCTGCTTTTCTATCAAAAGAAACAGGGCATCCAGTCTTTTTGCGCTTTGTTTTTCTTCTCTTTTCTTTGCTGTCCTGTAATACATCTTGTGACGTTTCGTATCCTGCGGCAGCTTACGGTAATCCTTCTGCGCATTTTGCTTAAACTCGTCATGTTCCTTTATGTATCTTAGATACTTCATGATGCTTCCGGCTTCTGACATGTCCCCCTGACGGTGGAATGGCGCTTTATCAGCATCTTCTAAGTCAATCCTCCCATTTACATAGTTTCTGTGCAGCAGAATAAACTTCTGGCTTCTGATTTTATAAATAATTTTCCAGCACCCTGCATCTGTCCGGACATAAATTTTCCTGTCCTTAAAATCCACATCTATGTGAAACTGCTCCGCATACTTCTCAATTTTCTCTTTTTCCATTTTATAAAGAAAATCAATGCCATCGCAGCGCTTACAGGGGCAATATCCTTTCCTTTCGGCGTCTTCCCACTTCATCCGGATTTGGTTCTTCTTACAAATCCTTCTTGCATATCTGCATTCCGGTCTGTGGTACACCATATTTAACGATTCTCTGCTCATTATTCTCATACCCATTTTGCTCCTTCTCCATCTTGTTTTTCTATATAATAAGAATAGCAAAATATGTGTCCCAAAGAACGGACTCAATATTCATGCACGGAACCTTTTGACTATAAACGGGCAGTCTGAAAAGCTTTTCTTTTCACGAAAAGCAGGAAAGGATATCTGAAAGAAGGCAGAAAGTATATAAGCAGGTTAATTTAATTCTGCAGACTCTCTGTATTTGTTCCACAGCTTCCCACTGCCAAGGCAGAGCGCCGTACCTGTAAAGGCCGCTGCCGTCCACAGCCATATGGCAAACGACCATCCTTTTTGCTGTACTGCCCATGCAATTCCATAGCTGGAAAGCGCGCTTCCAACATACGTACAGGAATTAAGCAGCCCGGAAACCATGCTTACATTCCCGCTCCTTTTAAAATAAGGGGGAATCATGCTTACAAGAATCACATTTACCCCATACATACATCCGGTAATAAGCGCCGCCAGAAAAACAGATATCTGCACACGGAAAGCTGGAATAACAGACAATAGCAGCGCCCCCAAAAACCCGGTCAGAAATACCATACCTGCACACAGCATTTCATTCTTGATTAACTTCCTGTTTAAAACTGACGTTACCTCCAGGCAGAAAATTGAAAAGATTGGCAGCATTACTCCGCTTAAAATAGACAGCGAACTGTTAAGCTGGAAATTCTCGGCCAGATAACTTGGCATCCATGTGGTAATCCCATCCCGCAGACTCCCCTGCATGACAATTGCAAGCATGATAACAGGCAGCAGCAGACATAGATTTCCAGAAAGCAAAAGCCTTTGTTTCTTTCTCTGCACCAGGCTCCTGCTGTCATATGCCTCCCGTTTTTCTTTTCCCATCTGTGCTTTCAGCTGTGTCTCTATCACTGTAA
>CAMUHA010000282.1 GCA_947088515.1 uncultured bacterium | reverse complement strand
GTGGTCCCTTGATACCTGGTCGTCATAGCCAAAACACTCAGAGCCTTCTCCCACAAGTCCTGCCGCAATTGCATTTTCATAATCCGGAAACTTCTGGTGTATCATAGGTTTTCCATATTCTTCATAAAAAGCCTGGCATAATTCCATTCCACTTCCAAACTGTCTGTTTTTTACAGGAAGCTCCTTCATTTTTGCCGTCACTGCATTTAAGTTCTGGAGTGTAATCTCATAAGCCCTGCTCTTTCCCACATTCCGTTCAATTTCCATAAGGGCCATCTTATAAAAACGGGCGGATTCTTCCAGATTGCCTGCCATATATTGGGCTTCCCCCATGGCAGAGAGGGCGCCGCTGTAATGATAATCCTTGTCCTCATCCATCTCAAAAATAGAGAATGCCTTTTTTAGATTGTCAATTGCTTCCTGATACTGCCCCAGCTTTAACTGGGAAGTTGCCAGATTGGTATAAGTCACTGCCATTTCAATTCTGGCCTCCCCATACAAAGCAACAATGGAAAGGGCACGCTTTAAGCAGTCACAGGCGCTTTCATAGTCTCCCATCTCCTGAAACAAAAGACTCATATTGTTATACAGACTGGCATATCTGAAATCCTCCAATGCCAGTTTCTTCTCATAAATGGCCTTTACCTCCTGATAATAAATCATGGATTCCCGTAAAAGTCCTGCTGCCCTACAGGCGTTTGCCACATTCAGCAGTGTGGTTGCATATGCCACAGAGCCTTTTAGTCCTGCCTTATCTATTAAAAGCAGCGTCTGCCTGCAGCTGGCAATGGATTTGTCAAATTCTCCTGTTTCCCTGTAATGACCGATGATTTCATTAAGAAGCGTTATCATGGAACTGACGTCCCCTTCCCTCTGCGCTTCCTCTATACTTTGCAGCAGAAAGTCTTCCACCAAATCCACCTTATGCTGCGCAAACAATTTATCCAGCTGTTCCAAAACCTGATCAACCCTCATACGCTTCTGCCTCCCTTTTATTTAATCTATTCTTATATTTCTATTTGTCAGTGCACATAAATCGCCTATAGGCATTACCGCAGGCTTATGCCGGTAAACGCCGCTTTTTTGCTTATATCATCAGGAAATCACATATTTCCTTTTCCCGCCCCATCGCTTCCTCGTATCCATGCTGATAGTAGTCCATAAGAACATCCACATTGGACTCATTATTGCTTATAGCAAGCCGTGAGGGGCGCAGAACCAGCGCCTTTCCCTGTTTCTCCATCTCTTCAATTTCCATCAGACACTCATTATACTTTTGGGCCCGCCCTGCCACTGTCCGTACAAACGCAGGATACCTGCGGTACAGGGTCCTTATCATCAGCATATAAAAATGCCTGTATTTCTTCCTGTAATCCGACTTTCTGGTAAGAATTACCAATATTTTTTCCCACCCCTCTTCCAATGCCTTGGCAACCGGAAGCGCATCCGCCATTCCTCCATCCAACATTGGAATATTGTCAATTCTGCTGACCCGCGAAATAAAGGGCAGTGAATTGGCTGCCCGGCAAATTTTCCAAAATTTATCTTCAGTGTCAAAGTCCTCATGAAAAATGCTTTTTCCTGTTCTGCAGTCAGTTGTATTTATAATGAACTTTTTTTCAGATCCTGTAAACGCATCAAAATCAAAAGGCGCCAGCTTTTTGGGAACCACCTCAAATAAATAATCCATATCGAAAAAGGTTCCCTTTCTTAAAAAGGTTGCCGGACCCATATACTTTTCTTTTTCCAGCGGCTTAATAACCGCCTCCACTGCTCTGCCCTTTTGCCCCGATATATAGTTCATTCCCGCATAAGCGCCTGCGGAAACAGCCAGAACATTAGGCACTTCAATACCTTTTTCCATAAAATAATCCAACACGCCTGCAGCAAAAACACTGCGCATTGCACCGCCTTCAATCATTATTCCTACCTGTTTCATTTGTAACTTGCCATCCTCATCCCATATCTGTCATGGTTATGACCACGATTCCACATCAGTTGGTAGTTTATAACACTTATTACTTATTATACTGCATTCATGTTTTTTTTCAAGCATCACCCCCAGACCAATAGCTACATATTATACATTAAAAACACAAAAGGAAATATTTTATGTACGTTTCTATTGGTATTGTTATTATTGCATTGCTGATTATTTCTCTGTTCGCCTTCTGGCAAAAGCGCAAAGCGATAGAAAAAGTATGCTCCATGACTTCTATAGAAAAGTGCAAACTTCTCAATTCATTGATAGAGCCCTTTGGTTACTGCTATGACGAATGTCAGGATATTATTTCTTCAAGAAATGACGCCTGGCAGCGGGATGTGGGATATACGGCATTTTTCGACCGGGCTGCCTCACACTTTAATATGGTCTTCGATTATCTGCCGGTTTATTTCCATTACCAGAACAGAACATGGCTGATAGAATTGTGGAAAGGACAATACGGAATTAATACCGGCTCTGAAGTAGGCATTTACTATGCTGACAGACTGCTTTCAGAAGAAGAACTCTCTACTGCTCTTTTTCATGCCGTAGATGACCGTGATATGCTTCCTGTCTCTATGGAGCTTTTTAGAGGCCGGAACCTGTTAGCTTCTCTGTCCAAAAAAACCTGGTGGCTTACTATTTTTTGTATGGGAATGTTTTCCCAGCCTCCGCAGTTAAATCTGGAAGTCTCTATCCATTTTCAGGACTGCGATATGCGGTGCAGCTTTCTAAACGCTCTTTTACAGACTGGATTTCCAAAAGATTCTGTCCGTGCCTGCGGCAACACTGTATCCATCCAGTACTGTGGCAAGCCAAACAGAAAATACGGCTTTTGGCAGCGTATCAGCCGCAAGTGGGCACAGTTTACCAACCGTATATTCTGCCGCATTTACTTGTGTATTACCAAGTGTTTTTCACTTACCGCAGATAAACTTCTTTACCTGTACTATCTGCTGCCCTTTGCTTTCCGCAAAATGCTGCGGGTTCGCAGGTTTGGCAGGCATAAATCCAAATGTAAAAATAAGCGCCATTGCAGGTAACATTTAGCAGGGCGCTTATCCGCAAAAACATGCTTAACAAGTCATCATAAACAGGAGGAATCCATGAGTTATTTTTCCCGTCTTTCCCATGCTTTTGAAAATGCACCTGTACTGCCCCTTACTATGG
>CAMUHA010000281.1 GCA_947088515.1 uncultured bacterium | reverse complement strand
CGGAGCACTACCCCTGTATCTGTAGAAAAATAAGGATGCCCTGTTCCTCCTGCAAAGAAAACCACCATTCCCTCTTCAAAATATTTATTTGCTCTGTCTTTTGAAAAAAGTTTGGTAAAAGAACCACATTCAAAAGGTGTCAGTACAGCAGTTTTCATGCCTGCGCTCCGAAAAATCTCTGACACATATATACAGTTCATCACAGTGGCAAGCATGCCTATCTGGTCCGCCTTGGTCCTGTCAATATTCTCACTGGTTCTGCCCCTCCAGAAGTTTCCGCCTCCAGTCACAATTCCCACCTGGATGCCTTCCTCTGTAAGGCGCTTAACCTGAAGCGCAACATTTTGCACTGTCTCCTCATCAAATCCAGTTTTTTTATCTCCTGCCAAGGCCTCTCCGCTAAGCTTCAATAAAATTCTCCGCATATACATTCCTCACTATTATATCTTTTTCAAATCTTCAAAGAACGAAGTGGGATTTACCTCTGCATAACACTGGGAAACTACACCTTCAATAGCGGCGCCATTATTAATCTGTACAGACTTTGATTTAATATCTCCCATAACAATTGCAGAAGAGTCTAGAATAACAGGACCTTTCACATCAATATCCCCTTTAATGGCGCCGGCAATCACCGCACTGTTTGCATAAATATTGCCTACAATCACTGTGCTTGTTCCTATTTTTATGGTTCCCTGACTTCTAAGTTCTCCTGAAACTTTCGCTCCTTCTGCATATATTTCAGCCGCCTGCGAATTGCCCTGTATCGTACCTGTAATATTCAGCTTTCCAAGGGTTTCCACATTTCCTACAATGCTTCCTCTCACTTCAAGTCCACCCTCAGTAGCAATATTTCCATTTATCAAAGTAGTTTCTGTTAAAACAGCCACCTCGTCCACAGACTTCCTCATCTGCTGTTTATCCACATGTTTTTCCTCTACTTTCGGTTTTGCCACAGGTTCTGTATGGGCCGTGTGTGCCGTTTGAGGCGCATTATTTCGATGAACAGGTTCTGATACAGGTTCATGCTTTTGTACATCCTCCGCCTGATCCAGCATCTGGCTTAAATCAGCGCTGTACATGTCTACTGCCTGTGAATTATCCTGTTTTCCCCGTACAGTTTCCAAACTCATATCATCCATATTCTCTTCCGGCATAAGTTCATTAACCGCCTGTGATAAGTCATCCTTTAAATCTGAGAAAAATCCCATTTTTAAAAACCTCCATTCATTTTATATAATTTTTCCTAATCTGCCTTCATATGCTGAACCGGTACGGTTTCATCTGTAATTGGCAAAAACACGGCATCTCCTCTGTCCTTCACCTTTTTAATAATTTCGGGCAAAGCTTCTACCGTTGAATCTTTATCAGCCGCATCGTGCATCAGAATCATACAAATGTTAATACTATCCATACTGCCCATACAGTTTCCCACAATGGTTTCCGGACTTAACCTGCCGCTTGCTGCATCCCCTGATGAAATGTTCCAATCAAAATAAGTAATTCCATTTCCATCCAGATAACTGATTAGTTCCTGCATGTCCACCTTACTTACCAGATTGGAGCTTCCTCCCGGAAAACGGTAAAATCTAGGCCAAATGCCTGTTATCTGATAAAGATATTCCTGAAGCTTCTCCATATCTTCTATGAAGCTTTCCTTTGATTCATAAACCTCCTCATACTTGTGGCTATAGGAATGCATTGCCAGAGTGTGTCCCTCCTCCACAATTCTCTGGTAAGCCTTAACAGAATCTTCATCTGTTTTCCCTACTACAAAAAAGGTGGCTTTTACGTTATATTCTTTTAATATATCCAGTATTCTGTCCGTATTGCGGCTTGGGCCATCGTCAAAGGTCAAATAAACCTGCTTTTGATAATTTCCAATATCCTCCTTTGCCCCCTCTTCTGAAAGCTGCTCTCCCTGCAACATATCCCTTGGGGATTCTTCAACCGTTGCAGTAGTATACACACCAGTTACTTCCTCTTGCTGCATAATGTCAGCTATTCTCTTTTCAAGTTCCCTGACCTTTCCCTGTAGCTGAAATACCCGGATTCCCAATATAATACTTATTATTACCGGAATAACAACAGCTGCCACGACCACGCCCAAAATTATTTTTTTTAGCCGCCGGATCCGCTCTCTCCGGTCACTTGTCCCCTCCATGAACTTTTTACTCCTTGTAAACGCTTTGCATATATTGTAACACAATATGCCTTTCTATGAAAGGGTCAAATCACAAAACCCATATTTTTTTATTTTTTCCTTTTTTCTGTACACTATTGACTTTTTCTGCCAGTTATATTATATTTAAATCTCCGTGAGGGAGTAGTTTGCGCCGGAGCGTGATAAGTCAACATACTGATTTTTTAATCTGGCTTATCTTAAATAACGAGACTCATGTATGGTATTGTGCTGTACTTGAGTATTTTGGCAGGTACAGTCATGTATCTGTTTTTATTTTGCTCACAGTTTTCCAGTTTTTGCCTGATTGGAACACCTGTAACTTTATAAAATAGTTTTCTATGAAAGGAAAAAATAATGAGTACATTTGAACTTTTTTTGATTGCAGCTGGTCTTTCCATGGATGCTTTTGCAGTATCTGTATGTAAAGGGCTATCCACAAAAAAAATATCTGCAAACCATATTTTTACCGTAGGAATATGGTTTGGAGGTTTTCAGGCATTGATGCCCGCCATAGGATACTTTCTGGGTTCCGCTTTTGAAAGTTATATCAATGCGTTCGACCACTGGATTGCTTTTGTTCTGCTTGGATTTATCGGCGGAAGCATGATACACGAAGCAGCAAAGCAAAAGGAGATTCCCACATCAGATAGTTCCTTCCAGGCAAAAACCATGTTTCCTTTGGCTATTGCCACCAGCATTGATGCGCTGGCTGTTGGAATTACCTTTGCTCTGCTTCCAGACGTAAATATTATTGCTGCTATTTTGCTTATAGGCCTGGTAACTTTTATTTTCTCTGGCATTGGACTTAAAGCAGGAAACTTATTCGGAACAAAATATAAATCAAAAGCTGAACTTGCAGGGGGAATTATTCTTGTACTGATTGGATGTAAGATTTTACTTGAACATCTCAATATTATTTCTTTTTAGAAAATGATGCGGTTTGTAAAAGGGGCTGTCGGTTAATACCGATTTTTAGGCTCCAAACCTTAAAATACGA
>CAMUHA010000280.1 GCA_947088515.1 uncultured bacterium | reverse complement strand
ATTTCCTCTCCCGCTATTTCCTGGATTCCCTCAAGCGCCGTAATATATCTGGAAGAAGTTCCATAATAATTCCCCACTAAAGCCGCGCGGCTGTTGGCATTAGGACCAATTACGCCTATTGTCTTTAAAGCTTCTTTTTTGAGTGGCAAAATACCATTATTTTTTAACAGCACAACACCTTCCGCCGTAGCCTTATCCGCCGTCTGCAGATGCTCTCTGCATTCAATCCTGTCATAGCCGATTTTATCATATTCCGTCTCGTCAAACAGCCCAAGCAAAAAACGTGTGGTAAAAAGTCTCTCCGCCGCCTGGGTAATCTCTTCCTCGGTAACAAGTCCGTCCTGATACGCCTTTAAAATATGCAGATAAGTGTTGCCGCAGTTTATGTCACATCCTGCTTTTATGGCCATGGCCGCAGATTCCTTTGCAGTGGCAGTTACCAGATGATGTTCATGAAAATCCGCAATCGCCCAGCAGTCTGATACAAAATGCCCCTCAAATCCCCATTTTTCCCTAAGAATATCCTGTATCAGCGTTTGGCTGCCGCAGCAGGGCTCTCCATTGGTTCGGTTGTAAGCGCCCATAACCGCTTCCACTTTGGCTTCCTTTACCAGCTTTTCAAATGCCGGAAGATAAGTCTCCCACATATCCTTTTTGGACGCTTTTGCGTCAAAACTGTGCCTCTTTGCCTCCGGCCCGGAATGAACGGCAAAATGTTTGGCACATGCGGCTGCCTTCATGACCTCGCCCTCTCCCTGAATTCCTTCCACAAAAGCCGCACCGAGTTCTCCTGTAAGATACGGGTCCTCGCCGTACGTTTCATGACCCCTTCCCCATCTTGGGTCCCTGAAAATGTTCACATTAGGGGACCAGAAGGTTAATCCTTTATAAATATCCCTGTCTCCCTTTTTGCTGAAGGCATTGTACTTTGCACGTCCTTCCTCCGCAATAACTTTCCCAACCTCTTCCATCAATTCCCTGTCAAAAGCTGCCGCCATACCGATTGCCTGGGGAAAGCTTGTCGCCACTCCCGCCCTTGCCACCCCATGCAGAGCTTCATTCCACCAATTATAGGCAGGCACATTTAGCCGGGGAATTGCCGGAGAATCATAACGCAGCTGGGAGGCCTTCTCTTCCAAAGTCATCTGTGCCACTAATTCTTTTGCCCTTTTTTGAGCTTTTATCCTGTCTCTCATTGTTTCCTGTCCATCCTTTCTTTTTACTATCTGCCTGCATGTCCGCCTGCCCCGTCAGTTTGCTTACGGGAATAAATGGCCTATTATGCCAGCAGTTTTTTTATATTCTCTACAGCATTTTTAATACCGATCTGCAGGCTCAGCGTTCTGTCACGAGAAACCACTTCCACAATTCCCTGTTTGATATTTCTTGGGCTTACAATAACGCGCAGAGGAACCCCAAGCAGATCCGCCTCCGCAAACATAACCCCGGCGCTTACATTCCGGTCATCATAAATCACCTCAACACCCGCTTTTTGCAATTCATCATACAATCCGTCTGCCAGAAGCCTCACCTCTTCATTGTCGGCTCTCACAGCGCATAAATGCAGCTGCCATGGCGCAATTGCCTTAGGCCATATTGGGCCGTTTCCGTCATGATGCGCTTCACACACAGCCGCCGCAAGCCGTCCGATACCAATACCATAACATCCCATCACCGGTGTCCGCTTTTCTCCGTTTTTATCTGTATAAGTCATTTTCATGGCCTTTGTATATTTAGCGCCAAGCTGAAAAATATTTCCCACTTCAATTCCTCTGGATATACGTATGGACTTTTTCCCACACCTAGGACAAATTCCGCCTTCATAAGCCTTTGCCAGGTCATAAAAACACGCCTCAGGTACATCTCTTTGCATATCCAGTCCCTTAAAATGATATTCCTCCTCATTTGCCCCACAGGACAGATTATTTCTGTTTTCCAGGGATTTATCATATAAAATAATGAAATCTCCATTGACAGAAAGATTCAAAGGACCTATATACCCGGCATGTAGTCCGCACTCTTCTGTTATCACTGCCGGATGCACCTGATCCTTCAGATAATTTACAAGCTTTGTCTCATTAATTTCCAAATCCCCCCGGATAAAAACAACCACATACGTATCGTCTGCGTTTTTCTGGTAAACTACTGCCTTACAGGAATTACAGGTTTTGTCCTCCAGAAATTCACAGATATCCTCAATGGTATGAATGTCAGGTGTATAAACTTTCTCAAGAGGTGCGGAAACGACATTTCTTTCGATATCTGAAATGTGTTCCACCGCATCCATATTGGCCCTGAATTCACACTCGTTACATAAAACAATTGAATCCTCGCCTACAGGTGTAAGCAGCATAAATTCATGTGAAAGATTTCCTCCCATCATGCCGGAATCCGAAGCCACCGAAATGACCTCCGGGATACCCGTCCGTGCAAAAATTCGCTCATATGCTTTATGGCATCTTTCGTAATACTGCTCCAAATCCTCCTGACTGGTATGGAAAGAGTACCCATCCTTCATCGTAAATTCACGCACACGGATCAGTCCTGCTCTTGGTCTGGCTTCATCCCGGAATTTCGTCTGAATCTGATAAATCATAAACGGATACTTTGTATAGCTTTGGGCGCATTCCCGCACCATCTGCACAGCCGCCTCTTCGTGAGTCATTCCAAGAACCATATTCGTATTATTTCTGTCTGTAAAGCGGAGAAGCTCCTCTCCAATGCTGTCATACCTGCCGGATTCTTCCCATAAAGATGCAGGCATAACTACCGGAAATTGTACCTCCTGCCCATCAATGCCGTCCATTTCCTCCCGTATAATCCGCTCAATTTTTCTGGTAATTCTTTTTAAGGGCAGATAAGACGAATAAATGCCGCCTGCCACATACTTCATATACCCTCCCCTTATCATCAGTGCATGACTGTCAATTACACAGTCCGCCGGTTTTTCTTTAAACCGTTCCCCGGCCATTTTTTCAATCTTCATTTACATACCTCCACATATCACAGGCTGCGCCTGGGGCATGGCGCCAGCAAACAATCCGAACGCTTTATACAAACTTCTATCCCATGCCTTCTTTCAAACTTCGCATAAATCCGCGCATAATAAAAGTCCCAAGCCGCATATGCAACTTAGGACGAATCAAACTTAATCCGCGGTACCACCTAAATTCAGGAACTTCCT
>CAMUHA010000279.1 GCA_947088515.1 uncultured bacterium | reverse complement strand
AGTCCCACCCATTCACTGTCCCAGATGGGCAGGGCAAAAGTAAGCCCGGCAACCGCCGCCATGACCATCAGGATACCAATCAGCATTACTGGCACTTTCCATACTGCCTTCCATTCATGTTTTAACAATTTACCTAACATGCAAATACCTCCCTGAAATAGGAATCCACCGACTTTCCTTTCTGTTCTCTGATGTTCTCCACTGTATCCTGAAGCGCCACTCTTCCGTTCCGGATAAAAATTACTTCATCCAAAACCTTCTCTATGTCGGTAATCAGATGGGTGGATATCAGCACTGTGGCATTCTCATTATAATTACCAATAATCGTCCGCAGAATATAATCCCTTGCCGCAGGGTCCACTCCTGCAATCGGCTCATCCAAAATATATAACTGGGCATTCCTGCTCATAACCATAATAAGCTGCACCTTTTCCTTGGTTCCTTTGGAAAGGGTTTTTAATCTGGCCTCTTCATTGATATTTAAGTTAGCCAGCATCATTTTAGCTCTTTCCGGGTGAAAATCCCTGTAAAAATCTGTAAAAAAGCTGATAAGCTCTTTTACCTTCATGCTGTCCTGAAAGTAGGTGCGCTCCGGAAGGTAAGAAACACAGCTTTTACTTTCCGGTCCCGGCACCTTGCCGTTTACAAGCACCTGCCCTTCTGTTGCCACCAAAAGACCGTTAATCAGCTTGATTAATGTGCTCTTTCCACTGCCGTTGGGTCCTAAAAGGCCAATGATTTTTCCTCTTGGTATAGTCAGGTTCATATGGTCCAGCGCACGCTTTTCCTTTTCATAAATCTTGGTCAGATTGATTACTTCTACCAGCTCGCTCATGCTTCTCCTCCCGTCTGCTCAACCATTTCCACAATTTCTTTTTCATTAAATCCCAATTTTTTCATTCTGTCAATAAATTCCCGTATCTGCTCCTTTGCAAGCTTTCTGCGGGTTTCCTTAATCAATTCCATATCCTGTGTCACAACCCTTCCACTTGTTCTCTGTGCCATCACAAGTCCATATCTCTCCAGCTCTGAGAGCGCCTTTTGCATTGTGTTGGGATTAACCCCTGCTTCAGAGGCCAGCTCCCGCACGCTGGGTATCTTTTCCCCTGTCTTATACTGCCCTGCAATAATCCTAAGCTGTATCTCTTCAAGAATTTGGGCATAAATTGGACGGTCAGAATCTAAATTCCATGCCATTTGCACTTTCCTTTCTTTGTATTATTGTACTATCTAATTAATACAATACACCAATCAAATTCTTTTGTCAAGAAATTCTTTTTTGTATTCGCACAAATCAAATTTAAGGCTCTTTTAATATCTTTCTGTCACGACAAAGCCCCAGGCTGTTTTTGTGAAACGCCAGACACGCACATTAACGCTCCTGCTATAATACAGAAGTCCCCAATATTAAAGATAATTTTGTGAATTCCAAGAGGAAGCGGAAAGCTCACATAATCTACCACATATTTCCGGACAAGTCTGTCATACGTGTTGCTGTAAGCTCCTCCCAAAAGCAGGGTAAGTCCCCATTTTGCCATTCCTCTCCCTGCCTTTCCAAGTGTAAGAATAAAGAGTATGGTCAGCGCTGTGGTAAGCAAAACAGATATTGCCATCACTGCCTTACGCCTTTTTTGCCCCATGTTTAAAAAAGCGCCTTTATTATGATGCTTCCTTATCATCACAAGACCGCCAAAAGCTTTCTTTGTCTCCCCTTCTGTTCCCTTTTCTTCTATATAAGTCTTAATTTTCCATTCCAACCCGAAAATTCCCGCCGCCACTGCTAAATATTTCATATTTATAATCATACTCCTTTCCAAATTGGAAGTTTATTGTTTTTTCATAATTCAGCTGCCCGTTTAAACACCTGAATTTGAAATTATTTGGTCCTGACCGGTTTTGCTTTCTTCAAACAAAATTCCCGCCACAGACTGAACCTGCTTGTTGGAAAGCTTTTCAATTTCTGCACAGTCAAGATTCAGCTTTCGGATAAATCCATTGATAATTCGCTCTGAAGCGGCTGCATGTCCATTGCTTTTATCTGAATTATCTGCTTCCTGCATAAAACGCTCCAGCAGGTTCCTTTGGCTGGAATAAATAAGCTCCACCAGCTTGGCACGGTATTCAAGATCACCGGAAGACATATTTTTATTGACTGCAAGGTCCCTTGCATGCTGCGCTTCATGCTTTAACAGTGACACCTTGAAAGCTTCGCTTTCAAGGTCGTAGGAGGATTTGATACAGTTAATTATTCCGTCTCCATCTGACCAGCCGCCTGTGCCTGCCCCGCCAAAAGAAAGATAGTCCGCCCAGCTTTGGGAGATAAACCCATCCAGCAGCTTTACAGTATATGTCTGGATTCCATCCGGCAATTCCACTTCATAGCTTTTGGTTTCTATTGTCCGCCAAATGTACGGGCCATAGTAGCCGCTTGTTCTGCCGCCTAAAAAATGAAACCCTCGGCCTGCAAAAAACTTAGCCACCTGTTGTTCCTCCATATCATCCAGCGCAATGCCGTTACCATCTGTCCCCAAAAATCCAGCCAGCTTTTCCCTAAGGCTCTCTGCCGCTTTTTCCCGGTCCATACAAAGATAAAATACATCCCTGTAATATTGTTGGTAAATAACTAATACCTCATTGATTTCTGCATCTGCATCATAGGTGATGTACTGCTCCTTTTCAAAAACTTCCATATAACGGTTATACAATTCCGCCTGGTCCGGGAACTGTTTTATGTAGCAAATTGCCCCAGTCAGATCCCCCTTTATAATATACCCACGATAAACATTTTTAGAAAATTCTACATTCATTTTTATAACCCTGCTCCTTTCCAAAGCCCGGAAACTTTGCGCGCAGCACAAATCTCAAGATCGACTCGCATATCACAGACTGCACATACGTTACTGCACCAACATTTTACACCCTTTTGGGTAAAATGTAATTATCTTTTTCACATTTCTCCCATCCCTTAAAATGTCAACATTATATGAAGTAAATTTTCCATAATTAAATGCCACTGTATATTAAAACAAACAGTGGCGCTTAATTTATTAATTACAGCAATTTTTCCTTCGACTTTTTGCCTCTATACGCCTGCCAGTACATCAAAGGTTCCGGCAATATCCAGCTTGCCATACCCCGTTGATGTCAAGTAATTGTCACGAACTTTTTTCACTTTTTTTCAAGTCAAAA
>CAMUHA010000278.1 GCA_947088515.1 uncultured bacterium | reverse complement strand
GGGATTCGGGGCAGACGGCTCTGGTTCAGCCTCCAGCATTAAGCTTGGGCTTGACTTGGAAGGCGGTGTCAGCATTACCTATCAGGTAGTGGGAGAGGAAAACCCGGACAGTGAAGATATGGAAGACACTGTCTATAAGCTGCAAAAACGTGTGGAAGGCTACAGCACGGAAGCGGTAGTGTATCAGGAGGGGAATGACAGAATTAACATTGAAATTCCCGGTGTGACAGATGCCAATGCCATTTTGGAGGAGCTGGGAAAGCCGGGGTCTTTGTACTTTATTTCCCAGAACGACCCGGAAGGGAATTTAAACTATCAGGTGATGGGTGTAGACGCTGACGGCGAACTGGTGTATATGATGTATAAGACCATTGACGAGCTGTTAAATGACGGCGGTTCGGTGGTGCTTACAGGAACAGATGTAAAGAGTGCGCAGGCTGGTTCCATCACAAACAATATGCAAAACAGTGAGTTTGTGGTAAGTCTTTCTATGACAGACGAGGGAACCAAAAAGTTTGCGGATGCCACTTCCAAGGCTTTCCAGAATGGGGAGTCCATCGGAATTTACTATGATGGAAATATTATAAGCGCGCCTAATGTAAATGCGGCGATTAATGACGGACAGGCACAGATTACAGGCAGCTTTACTTATGAAGAAGCGGAAAGATTAGCTTCCACAATCCGTATTGGCGGTCTTAAGCTGGAACTGGAAGAGCTGCATTCCAAAATTGTAGGGGCGCAGCTTGGAGAAGAGGCAATTGCCACAAGCGTTAAGGCTGCGGCAGTGGGATTTGTGGTTATTGTGGTGTTTATGATTGCCATTTACCTGATATGCGGCGTTGCTGCATCTTTGGCCCTTGGACTTTATGTGGAACTGATGATTATACTGCTTGGGGCTTTTGAGATTACGCTTACTCTGCCAGGTATTGCAGGTATTATCCTCTCCATTGGTATGGCGGTGGATGCAAATGTGATTATATTTGCCCGTATCAGGGAAGAGCTTGCAAAGGGAAAAACGGTGAAATCAGCTATAGATATTGGGTTCCAAAAAGCGGCCTCTGCTATCTTGGACGGAAATATCACAACTCTGATTGCAGCAATGGTTTTGGGAATTTTAGGTTCAGGAACCATTAAAGGCTTTGCCGCAACCTTAGCTCTTGGTATTGTGCTTTCCATGTTTACAGCAATGATAGTGACCAAGCTGATTATCAAAGCTTTTTATGCAATAGGTCTGCAGGACTTAAAGCTCTATGGTATGGCAAAGGAAAGAAAGATGGTGAACTTTATTTCCAAAAAGACACTGTTTTTTGGAATTTCCATTGCTGCAATTTTGGCAGGCTTTGTATTTATGGGAATCAATAAAGCGCGGACAGGCGGCGCTTTAAACTACAGTCTGGAATTTGTAGGCGGAACCTCCACTAATGTAACTTTTAATGAGGATATGCCTCTTGGAGATATTGATGCAAATGTGGCGCCGCTGATTGAGAAGATTACAGGAGATGGCAATGTCCAGGCCCAAAAAATAGAGGGAACCAATGAAGTAATCTTTAAGACCCGTTCTCTTACAACAGACGAGAGGGAAACCTTTAAAAATGTAATGGTGGACAACTTTGGCGCAGATGGCGAAAAAATCACCACAGAGACAATCAGCTCCACCATCAGCAGTGAGATGAAGTCAGATGCGGTAATTGCAGTGATTGTTTCCGCACTGTTTATGCTTGTGTATATCTGGTTCAGGTTTCAGGATATCCGTTTTGGCGCAAGCTCTGTAATTGCGCTTTTGCATGATGTTCTGGTGGTGCTGGCCTTTTATGCAATTGTGAGGGTGTCTGTGGGAACCACGTTTATTGCCTGTATGCTCACTATTGTAGGGTATTCGATCAACGCAACTATTGTAATTTTTGACCGTATCCGTGAGAATATGCGCAGTATGGGGAAAAAGGAATCTCTGGAAGATATGGTTAACGGAAGCATTACCCAGACGCTTTCAAGAAGTATTTTCACTTCCCTTACAACGTTTGTTATGGTGGCAGCTCTTTATGTGTTTGGCGTATCTTCTGTAAAAGAGTTTGCGCTGCCGCTTATGGCTGGTATTCTTTGCGGAACCTATTCTTCCGTTTGCGTAACGGGAGCCTTATGGCTGGCGCTTCGGAAAGTATTTCCACAAAAGACTGCATAAAAAGAGGGGCTTACTCTTACTATAAGTTAAAAGATTTGGTATAATATAAGCATTCCTGAAAGCAATGGAGCCTTACGTTACGCGCCTGCTTTCGGAATGCTTCGTTTTATTCCTGCGGGGTCTTTGATTTGGTGTAAAAGGGTAAGGAATTGGAGGAAAAATGGCAAAGTGGATGGTGGCCGCCAAAAAAGCAGATTTTGACGGCATTGCAAAAAAGTACCACATTACTCCGGTGCTGGCAAGAATTATGCGGAACCGGGATGTTGTGGGGGATGAAGAGATTGAACGGTTTCTTCACGGGGATTTGAAGGATTTACATAATCCGCTGCTTATGAAGGATTTAGGGAAAGCGGCGGAAATCATAGGAAAGAAAGTGGAAGAGGGCAGGCGTATCCGCGTGATTGGTGATTATGATGTGGATGGCATTTGTGCCGCTTTTATTTTGCTCTCTGGCATCCGGGCCATAGGTGGAAGGGTGGATACAGTGATTCCTCATAGAATGAAAGACGGCTATGGACTGAATGAAAGCCTGATTGAAGCGGCAGCGGCAGATGGGATTGACACAATCGTCACCTGTGATAACGGAATTGCGGCAGCGCCCCAGATTGCCCTTGCAAAAGAAAA
Source organism: uncultured bacterium (assembly GCA_947088515.1). GTDB lineage: Bacteria > Bacillota > Clostridia > Lachnospirales > Lachnospiraceae > Suilimivivens. Next base: position 425 of record CAMUHA010000278.1, on the reverse strand, counting down.
AAAGATGACAGTGGTGGTGACAGACCATCATGAGGCGCCTTTTGAAGAAAAAGAAGGCGGGCGGATATATCTTTTGCCAAAAGCAGATGCAGTTGTAGACCCCAAACAGCCGGACTGCGGGTATCCCTTTAAGCAAATCTGCGGCGCAGTTGTGGCAGGCAAGCTGGTACAGGCTTTGTTTGACTTAGTGCCTGCAAAGGAAAAAGAGCATGCAATGCGGCAGGCGGCGCTGGAAGATATGCTTACCTTTGGCGCCTTAGCTACGGTTTGTGATGTGATGGAGCTTCGGGATGAAAACCGGATTATAGTAAAAGAAGGCCTTAAGCGTATGGCAGGAACACAAAATCTGGGTCTTAAGGCGCTGCTTATGGCCAATGGTATAGAAGAAAAAAATATAACCCCCTATAATGTAGGCTTTATGATTG
>CAMUHA010000277.1 GCA_947088515.1 uncultured bacterium | reverse complement strand
CGGATTAGTAACAGTATCGCCAATATAAAGATATTTATAAAATTTCATTCCATTCCCTTCCTCCCATTTCTTCTATCTCCTAGCATAACATATTTCATAAAAATACCAAAGTAAAATATTGACCAGAACATAGGAATAATTTATACTTTATATATTAGCATACTGTAAATGGTAAATGCCAGTTACAAACCATCGCTTGGGGAAATAGTTATAAATGAATACCATGACCCGGACAGTAGTCTGGGTTATGTGGAGGGTGAAGTTTGGAAGCAGACTTCCAAACTCTTTATTGGTGCAGTACCGTAAATGCAGCTTACGGCATGCAGGAGGATTAAAAATGAAAGAAATTGCAAGAATGGCACTGAAGCCTGGTATGATCATCAGTGCAGATATTTACAATTACCAGGGAAAGCGGATTATTCCAGAAGGAACACAGGTAAATTCTAATATTATCAGCAAGCTGGCACGACATTCTGTTATGAGCGTTCCTGTAAAAGATGAGGATGTGACTGAAGATACCGCCACCTATTCCGAGAAAATCCGTTCCAGCAAGGGATTTGCATCTTTTCAGGCAGCATATCATTCAGTTCTGCCCATTTACAGGAAAATGATGAAAGATTTTGTTTTTAATGGCATCCCTTTTAAAACAGAGAAGCTTATGGGACTTTATGATCAGATTTTTGAAAGTTTTTCTTCCCATGAATCTCTGCTTGACTATCTGTATAACATGAATTTTCAGGAAAATGATATTACATATACCCATAGCCTAAATTCTGCACTGATTGCAGGCCTTTTTGCATCATGGCTTTCTGTCTCTGAAGAAAAATCCCGTCTGTTAATCCAGTGTGCTCTTTTGCATGATATTGGGAAATTAAAGCTCCCGGATTCCCTGATAATGAAGACCGGGAAACTGACAGACCTTGAATTTGAAAAAGTTAAAACCCATACTCTCTTGGGCTTTGGGCTGCTTCAGGATGTAAACGTAGATGACCATGTTCTCAAAACAGCGCTAATGCACCATGAACGGTATGATGGCACTGGTTATCCATCCAGGCTGCATGACAGGCAAATTGATATATATGCCAGATATATGGCCATCATTGATGCTTATGAGGCAATGACATCTGCCAAGTCATACCGTCAGGCCAAAAATCCATTTGAAGTAATAGAAATTTTTGAAAAAGATGCCTTTAAATATGACCCGGAATTGTTGCGTACAATCTTATACCGGCTGGCAAATCATATGGTTGGATTTAATGTACTTTTAAGTAACGATGAGGTGGCAGAGGTTATCATGATCAGCCAGAAAGAAATCAGCCGTCCCCTTACTCGTACCAAAAATGGTACATTTATTGACCTTTCCAGCCATAAAAGCCTGTCTGTCAAAGGGTTCTATTGAAAATAAGTATCAAAAATTCTTTTGGCGATGGGAACCGCATAATCTCCGCCGGCTCCCGCGCCTTCAATAATTATTGTTACACATATTTCAGGGTCTTGCGCCGGGGCAAAGCCCGTAAACCACGCATGGCTGTCCCCTTTTACCGTCCCAAATTCTGCAGACCCTGTTTTCCCTGCCGCCGTGTAGGAAAGTCCTTTTAATTTGGAGGCAGTTCCCTCCTCCACCACATCTGTCATAAGCCCCTTTAATATTTCGGCTTCCTGCGGCTCCATCAATTTTCCATAAGTTGAACCATTAAAAGTCTTAACCTTCTCTCCCATACTGCTTTGTACATAATCTATGACATAGGGTTCCATCAATATCCCATCATTGGCAATGGCACAAGTAACCATATTCAAAAGCAGCGGCGTAATAGAGGTGGTCCCCTGTCCAATGGAAATCTGCATCATATCTGAATCTGTTGTTTCTAAAGAAACATCTATACGGCTTACCCCAGAAGAAAGCGGGGTTGGAAGTTCTTTATTAAACAAAAGCTGTTCTAAAGTTTTGGCGAACTTGGTTTTATCCAGAGAAAGTCCTATATTAGCAAAGGAAGTATTGCAGGATTTGGCAAAGGACCTTTTAAAATCCACAGCGCCATGGACTGTGCCATGATAGCATTGGATTCTGTCCTCCCCTCTGGTAATGGCGCCTGTACAGTTATAGTTATAGCCTGAATAACTATCTGGGTTTTCCTTAATATATTCTAATGCTGTAATTATTTTAAAGGTGGAGCCTGGCGGGTAAAGTCCCTGGGTTACACGGTTTAAAAGTATGCTGCTGTCTTTATCAGCCACCAGCTCATCCCATATACTGGCAATCTGCTCTGGATTAAAATCAGGCTTGGACACCATGGCAAGTATTTTCCCTGTGGATGGTTCTGTCACAATCACTGCTCCCTGATAAACTCCCAGTGCAGTAAATGCAACCTGTTGTAAATCCACATTCAATGTTGTATACACATTATCCCCCGGATATTTTTTCCCCTCTGCATCCAGTTCCGCTTTTTGGGAAAGCGGAATACTGGAATTAATCAGATAATAATTTGCCTGGGATTCTATACCCATTTTTCCATTGGTTGCATAACCAACCACATGAGAAAACAAATTCTGGTAGGGATATTCTCTTCTCTCTTTTCCTTCCTCATCCACAAGAGTATGTGCCAGCAGTTCCCCCTCTGCTGAAAAAATATTTCCTCTTCTGTTCTGCGCCGCTAAGAGCTGTTGTCTGCCATTATAGCTGTTGTTCAAATGTTCCTGCTGATGTGTAAGGGCATATTGTGTAATATATCCTGCCATACCCAGAAAAAGCAAAATAAATCCCCAGGTAACTATCATAATCTGAATGTTTTTCTTTTTTTTGTTTTTCTTTTTTTGTTCACTCTTCCTGCTCAATGTCTTCTCCTGTTAAATCTTCTTCCTGAATTATGTCTTCTTCGTTCCAATCTTCTTTCTCTTCCTTTCTAACCGGAACCTGTCGTATTTTCTTTTTCCTTCGTCTCTTCTTCTGGGCCATTCTTTGGGCTTCTTCCTCCTCAAGCATAATAATATATAATCCTTCAATCACTGCAAACATAATCAGCGTTGTAAGAACCGAACTTCCGCCATAGCTGATAAGAGGAAGCGTCACACCTGTAAGTGGAATAAATTTAGTCCCCCCTCCAATCGTAAGAAATACCTGAAAAATATAAGTGACTCCAAGTCCAAAGGCCGTAAGCTGGTAAAACCTGTCAGTAAGTCTGTTGGCAATATTCATAAACATAATAAAGCAACTGACGCAAATCAGTATTATGCAGAGGGCAAAAATAAAACCAAAC
>CAMUHA010000276.1 GCA_947088515.1 uncultured bacterium | reverse complement strand
AATCAGCTGAAATATGTCCATCAGACCTCCTGGGGAATGTCCACCAGAATTATCGGAGCAATTATTATGGTTCATGGAGATGATTCAGGACTGGTACTGCCTCCAAAGATTGCCCCTGTACAGATTATGGTAATTCCTATCCAGCAGAAAAAGGAAGGGGTTCTTGATAAGGCATATGAGCTTCGGGACCGGCTGGGGAATTTCAGGGTGAAGGTTGATGATTCTGATAAGAGTCCGGGATGGAAGTTTTCAGAGCAGGAAATGCGGGGGATTCCAATGCGTGTAGAAATTGGGCCTAAGGATATAGAAGCAGGAAAATGCGTTATTTGCCGCAGGGATTTAGGCGAAAAAATAGAGGTTTCCCTTGACCAGCTGGAAGAAAAAGCAGGGGAATTACTTGAGAATATTCAGAAGGACATGCTGGAGAAGGCAAGGAAGCATCTGGAAGAGCACACATATACGGCCACAAACCGGGAAGAATTTGAAAGGATTTTTGCACAAAAAACCGGGTTTGTAAAGGCTATGTGGTGCGGCGAACAGGCCTGTGAAGAGGCAGTCAAGGAAAATATGGCTGTTACCAGCAGGTGTATGCCTTTTGAACAGAAATGTATTTCTGACACATGTGTTTATTGCGGAAAACCTGCCAAAAAGATGGTTTACTGGGGCAGGGCGTATTAGAAGGACCTTGGCGGAGGGAGGGTTTTCAGATGGAAAACATGCCCGGCATACAGTTACCTGAAAAAGTAAAGTATATTATAGACACGATTATGCAGGCCGGCTACGAAGCATATGCAGTAGGCGGCTGCATTCGTGACTCTATATTAGGCAGAAAGCCGGATGACTGGGATATTACTACTTCCGCATCCCCTTATCAGGTTAAGGGGTTGTTTCCGCATACGATTGACACTGGTATCCGCCACGGGACAGTTACGGTTATGCTGGAACGGGAAGGGTTTGAAGTGACAACATACCGGATTGATGGGGAATATGAGGACTGCAGACATCCGAAAGAGGTGGCTTTTACGTCAAACCTGGCGGAGGATTTAAAACGCAGGGATTTTACTATCAACGCCATGGCGTATAATGACAATAGAGGGCTTGTGGACTTATTTGGTGGAATAAAGGATATAGAGAGCAAGACGATCCGCTGTGTGGGAAATCCGGAGGAGCGTTTTGGGGAAGACGCTCTGCGCATGATGCGGGCAGTGCGTTTTTCGGCCCAACTGGGGTACCGGATTGAGGAAAAAACTGCAGCCGCAATTGAAAAATTATCTTTTAATCTGACCCACATCAGTGCAGAACGTATTCAGACAGAACTGGTAAAGCTGGTAATGTCCCCTCACCCGGAAAACTTGAGAATTGCCTACAGGACCGGGATAACGAAGGTGATATTGCCGGAGTTTGACATTTGTATGGAAACACAGCAGAATACCCCTCATCATTGCTATACGGTTGGGGAGCATATTTTAAAGTCCATGCAGGAAATCAGACCTGATAAGGCGCTTCGTCTTTCCATGCTGTTTCATGACATGGGAAAGCCGGAAGCGCTAACTGTGGATGAAGAAGGTATCAGCCATTTTTATGGACATCCAGCAATTTCAGAGAAGCTGGCGCAGAAGATTCTGGAAAGGCTTAAGTTCGACAATCATACCATATATATGGTAACAAATCTGGTGAAATATCATGACTATGATGTACAGCCACGCCCAAAGTATGTCAGGCGGGCAGTCATGAAAATGGGTGAAGATATTTTCACGAATCTGTTTGAGGTAAAAAAAGCAGATTTAAATGCTCAGAGTATGTATATGAGAAAGGAAAAAGAGGAAAGACTAAAGGCTTTGTGTCTGGTTTATGAACAGGTTAAGAAGGAGCATCAGTGTGTCTCCTTAAAAATGCTTGCAGTTTCTGGAAAGGATTTAATTGAGGCGCTGGGGATGACGCCTGGGAGAGAGATAGGCGCTGTGCTAAATAAACTGCTGGATATGGTACTGGATGACCCCTCTTTAAATGAACGGGACATTCTGCTAAAAGCGGCAAAAGATTTTTTGTAATACTTTATAGCGGTTACTCATAAGATAGGATATGACACAAATTGGGGGTAATCGCTGTGAATGACAGAAGCGTAAATCTGCTGGAAAATTATGATATAGAAGTGCTTCGCACATGGAAGGGACGGGGGGCTATCCTTTGTGAGACGAAGCAGGGAATTCTCATATTAAAGGAGTATGCCGGGCGAAAGGAAAAGGCTGTATTTCAGGATGCTCTGCTTTCTATGGTGCAGGAGAAGGGATTTAAAAATGTGGAACGCATCCTTAAGAATAAAGAGCAGGAGCTTTTAACTCAGGATCAGGATGGAACCTTTTATGTCCTTAAGACTTATTTTGAAGGACGGGAATGCAATGTGAGGGATATGGAAGAGTGCCGTCAGGCAGTAAAAACTCTTGCAAAACTGCATATTGCTGCCCGGATGGAAGAAGATTTGCTGCCTGGCTTTTTTACACCCCGGTATGCCCATATGGAATTTGAGAAGCATAACAGGGAGCTGCGACGGGTCAGAAAATATCTAAAGGATAGGGGACAAAAAACAGATTTTGAAATCTGTCTTTTGAAAAATTATGACTATTTCTTTAATCTGGCGCTTCAAATTACAGAGGAATTAAGGTTCTTTCAGGACAAAAAAGAAAGTCGTTTTGTATGCCATGGAGATTTTCAGTACCATAATATTATACTTTGCGGCGACGAAATGAATCTGATTAATTTTGAAAAATGTGCTGTGGACAGTCCGGTAAGAGATTTGTATTTATTTATGAGGAAACTTCTTGAAAAAAGCGGATGGGCAGATAATATAGGATTTGAGCTTGTAAATACATATGACAGGATAAGGCCTATGGATAAGAATGAATATCTTCAGCTATACTATCGACTTGCTTATCCTGAAAAATTCTGGAAGATAGTGAACTTTTATTATAACTCCGGCAAAGCATGGATTCCGGGGAAAAATCTGGAAAAGCTTAAGAAAGTAACGGAACAGGAGAAAGACAAACAACTGTTTTTGGAAAAATTTAAGTCCCAATATGATTTGGCTTAGTGCTTTTCTTATCAGACATTACATGTTATACTCGTTGATGGAGTATAATTTAATACACAAGGGGCCCATGAATAACGCTTTGTGTGATGTGGGAAGTGCATTCAGACTGCTTATTTTGTTCGGATATTGCAGGCAGGTCTATGGTATGCAGGAGGGATGGAATGAGAAAAAGTAGAGTACATAGGATAATGGGGGGATT
>CAMUHA010000275.1 GCA_947088515.1 uncultured bacterium | reverse complement strand
GAGCTATAGGCATCAATAAACAGCCTTTTTCCGTTTTCCCCTCCCTGTTCACTTGCAGGAAGAACCTCCATCAGGCTCTGTTCCAGCTGTTTTTCGAAGCTCATAATTTTAAATTCGTCCATCTCCACATTTTCCGCCAGAAAACAGCTTATCTGGGCACTGCCTCCCTCTGCGTCCCAGCGTGAAGCCGCCTGCTGGTCAATTAATCCTTTTACCATGTGATTGGACCATATCGTTAATATAATAAATATGATAAGAGATAAAAATGTGATAAGAGAAAACACTATCTGCTTTATTGTTAACTCATGTATCCATTCCCTGAACCTCACAGCCATAGATTTCCTCCCTTCTTCCCTTATCCTAAAAAATACTGTTTCTTTTATGATTCATTCAGCCTTACCTGCTTTCCCGCTTCCACTGGTTTCGTGGAAGTGGTAATTACATACTCATATCCATAAAGGCCTGCTGAAATTGCTGTATTATTATCATCTGATGCCAAAACCTCTACATCTACCCTTGTGGCAATATAACGGGTACGAAGCGGACTGCTTTTGGACTCAACTATCAGAATGAACTTACCATTATTATCTTCCCTTACGGCGCTGTTAGGAACTACAAACTCATATTCACTGCTCCGTTGTCCAATAGAAATATTAAGCGCCTGCCCTTCCTGAATGCTGGACCCACTTACGTTAAACTCCAACAGTTTATTCTTTCCTGGGTTGTTCGGGTCTGGCTTAATAGCTGACAAAATCGCCTGTACATCATCATAGTACCAGGAATTTTGCAGTTCCGCTGTATCGCCTACCTGCACTTTTTTCGCCTGCTCATTGGTGACAGAAATAGACATGGTATAACCTTTTCCCTCTACCTGCAAAACTGCCGCTTCTTTTTCGGGTTCTGTAGTTTCTCCTGCGGTATAAGCAAGGGAAGTTACGGTTCCCGCCACAGGCGCCGTAATGGTAGAGCCGATAGATTTTTCCTTTAATTTTGCAATTTCTGCCCTTTTATCGGCAATGTCTCTGTTCGCTTTGGATAAGTCAAGCTCTGCATTAATGTTTTCTGATAATTCTGTTTGTTCTGTTTTTAACAGGTCATAAACAGCCTTGGCATTGTCAAGCGCTGCCTGAGCATTTGCAATTTTATTTTGGTAAACCACTGATGCCTGCTTATTTGCATTATTTTTATCTGTAAGGTTCTTGTCTGCCTGCTCCAGTTTTGCTTTGGCGTCTTTCACACTGTCTCCCGGCGTGTATGCCATAGCGTTTATTTCTGCTAAACTAGCCTGAAGGTCGTGTAATTCCTTTTCTCTTCTTGCAAGCTCTGACTCATTACTTGCATGAGTATTTAGCTGGGAAGCTGCCTCATTTGCCAGTCTGACCGCTACCTCGTACTGGCTTACAGCAGCATCATAGTCACGTAAAAGAGTATTATACTCATTTTGATTTCCACTTTCCTCTATCCATTTTTTTATTTCATTAATGTCATCCCCCCCTGGATATCCACCAGTCTTTGCTGCATCATATATAAGTTTTAATTTGTTTGCTATTTCGTCTTTCGCCGCTTCTCTCTGTTGAATATATACATCAATTCCCCCTGCCACATAATCTATTCCTCCCTGTCCATCATCTTCACCTGTTACCGTCCCGGTAATCCCCTCTGCCTTATCTATCAACGTCTCTAAATCGGCGATTTGTTTCTGTTTTTCCGTAATCCGATAATTTATATCTGCAATCATTTCCTCTTTCATTCTGCTAAAGGCAGCCTCTGCATTTGCTTCCTCTGTCTCCGCATTTGTAAGAGCAGATGAGGCCAGTGCCTTCTCATTTTCCTCCGGAATAGTGTTTACACTGGCATTATTTTCATTAACAGTACTCTGCAATGTCAGGCTGTTCACTGCATCCTGACACTCCTGCACCCGCGCCTCCGCTTCATTCAGACGCGCCTGCATATCTGTTACCATAGCCTGATAAGAGCCGAAATTATCCGTCCTGCCGCTCGCTACCTTTTCAATAATTTCCGGTGATACAGTACTCCCAAACAGTCCTTTCATATAGGTAAGTTCAAGCTCTTCCAGCTCATCCTGCGCTTTTTTTAACTCTTCACTGTCTGTATCTTCAAGATAATACAAAACCTGGTCCTTCTCTACCGTATCCCCCTGCTTTACTGCCACTGATGCAATTACCCGTGACTCTTTTACCATAACCTTATAAGGGTCAGTGGCCTCCACGTTTCCGGTTCCCCTTACTTTGGCTGTAATAGAGCCGCTCTGCACATACTGTGTCGCCACTTCAGGCAGTGAATAATTCATAATTGTATTTGAAAAAAAAGTAAGCAGAAGCATAATTGTTAAAAACACAATTGCCGCATTCTTTACCCACTCTCTCTTCTTTTTCCCTTCTTTTTCGTTCATACTCTCCACCCTTGCCTTTCCATTTTATCCTTTAATACCACCCTGATAAGTAATTCCTTCTACCAAATAATCTTCCCCATACAAAAATACCAGTATCGGCGGCACCATATAAATCGTGGCAACCGCAAACGCCAGCCCTATCTCCCCCGCATTGATTTTGGAAAGAAATACAGAAAGGGGATGTTTTTCCTGGTCTGCCAACAAAATAAGAGGCTGTTCCACCATATTCCAGTAATCAATAAATATTAAAATTGCAATGGAACACATGGCTCCTTTACAAAGAGGCATACATATACGCCTGAATATCTGCCATTCTCCTGCTCCGTCAATCTGCGCCGCCTCCATAACCGCGACTGGAATCCTCCGCATATATTTTGTAAGCAGATATACCGCAAATGGCGAAAAAATTCCTGGCAGCCATATTGCCCAATTGGTATCATATATGTGAAGCCACTGGGAAACCAGATAGTTAGGTACCAGAGTTACCTGATAAGGCATCAGCATCAATATAATATATACGAAGAAAATTATTTCCTTTATCCGCCCCCTAAATCTGGTAAACCCAAAGGAGGCTCCTGCAGCCACAAGAAGCTGAAAAGCTACAATGGGAACAACAAGTATCACTGAATTCCAAAACTTAAATAAATACTCCGGGCTTTTCAGCAAAACTGTAAGATACTGGCTAAAAGATACCATATCAGGAATAAACTTTAAGTTTACCTTCTCTGAAATATATACTTTTCCTCCCGTATCTGATGTAGCAAACACTTGTCCGTAATTGGCAGAAATCTCTGATGCGGACATAAAGGAATTTGTTACTGTTAGTATAATAGGCAAAAGAAAAAGGACTGCAAAACAAGCTGCAAACATGGTTGCCAGAGACAGTC
>CAMUHA010000274.1 GCA_947088515.1 uncultured bacterium | reverse complement strand
GCAGAAGAACCAAGAAAACCTGTGAAAAAGAAACCGGCAGGAAGCCGTCCGGTCAGTAAACAGCCAGGAAGCCGCCCAGCAGGAAAAACGTCATCTGGAAGCCATACGGCAAAGACATCATCAGGAAGCCGTCCGGCGGGAGGAAAACCATCAGCAGGAAAGAAGCCTGCTCCTAAAAAACCGGTAAGATACGAAGAATACGAAGCGCCTGTTACTCCAAAGAAAAAGAAAAAGGCGCCGGCAGCTGCTAAAAAGCAGCCCCAGAAAAAGGCAGGCAAAGTAGCGCTCTTTATCTTGGAAATATTTGTACTTCTAATTATGGTGGTAGTGCTTTGGAGTGTACTTAAGTTTGAAAAAGTTGGAAAAATGGACTTGCCGAAGGAGGAGATTGTTATCAATCCGGAGGTGGAGGAAGAGATAGAAACCACAATGAAAGGCTACCGGAATATTGCTTTGTTTGGTGTGGACTCCACAAGCGGCGCATTGACTAAGAATACCCGTAGCGATACTATAATGATAGCCTCCATTAATCTGGATACAGGAGAATGCAGGTTGGTGAGTGTGTATCGTGACACCTATCTGAACTTGAGCAATGACTCCTATAATAAATGTAATTCTGCATATGCCAAAGGCGGCCCCAAGCAGGCAATCAATATGCTGAATATGAATTTGGATATGAACATTGAGGATTTCGTTACAGTAGGATTTGCAGGGCTTGCAGATACGGTTGATGCTTTAGGCGGTATTATGATTGATGTGGATTCCGCAGAGCTGAAACATATTAATAACTATCAGAAGTGTATGGCAAGTGACTTAAAGAGAGATTATACGCCGGTGGCAAGCACAGGCTACCAGTTGCTTGACGGCCTTCAGGCTACCGCATACTGCCGTATCCGTTATACGGCAGGCGATGACTTTAAGCGTGCGGAACGTCAAAGGGAAGTGCTGATGGCAATAGCAGACAAGGCAAAAGGCGCATCTCTTTCAACTTTAAATGAGGTTGCCAATGCCATATTTGACAAGGATGAAATTTATACGTCACTGGATTTGACAGAAATTCTTGCGCTGCTTGCTGACATTACCAAATATGAAATTGTGGACCAGGGAGGTTTCCCGGAAGAAACCATGCGTGCGACAGGAACGATTGGTTCTAAGGGAAGCTGTGTAATTCCGGTTGACCTTGCAGATAATGTACAGTGGCTTCATGAATTTTTGTTTAAGGATGAAGAGTATACACCTTCTGCAGCAGTTTTGGAATACAGTGAAAAGGTAAAAGCGGATACCAGTCCGTATATTAAGAAATAGGATGCTTTTTAAAAAGGACCAACGTAAAGCTGGTCCTTTTTACGCATGGCAGTTCCTTATTCTTAAAAATGAGGTGTCAGAAAATTATGATAAAAGTGGATGTTATTATTCCGGTTTATAAACCCACTGAAAAATTAACGGCTCTTTTGGAGCGTCTGCAAAACCAGACACTGCCAGTCCACCAACTGATTCTGGTCAATACAGAAAAAAAGTATTTAGATGAATTTACTGCCGGAGTGGACCTTTTGGAAAAATATGGGAATATGGTGGTAAAACATATCACGAAGGATGCCTTTGACCATGGAGGAACCAGAAACTATGGGGTGAACCTGTCGAAGGCGCCTTATTTTATAATGATGACAGACGATGCAGTGCCTGTGGATGAAAATCTGGTGGAGCATCTGATAGCCCCCCTTACAGAGGAAGGAATAGGAATGTCCTATGCAAGGCAGCTTCCCTTAAAAGACTGTGGCATGATTGAGCGTTATACCCGCTCTTTCAATTATCCTCAGGCCTCCTGCATTAAGGGAGCGGAGGATTTAAAGACCATGGGGATAAAGGCTTTCTTTGCTTCTAATGTCTGTGCTGCATACCGGAGGGATATTTATGATGAATTAGGGGGATTTACCAGTCATACTATATTTAATGAAGATATGATTTATGCCAGGGGATTGATAAATGCAGGGTATAAGATTGCATATGTGGCCGGGGCGCAAGTGGTTCACTCCCACAATTACAGTGGCATAGGGCAGTTTAGGAGAAATTTTGATTTGGGAGTATCCCATGCGGATTACCCGGCAATTTTTTTGGGTCTGTCAACAGAGTCAGAAGGGATACGTCTGGTTAAAAAAACCTGTCTGTATTTATGCCATGAGAAAAAACCCTGGTTGATAATAAAGCTGGTTTGGCAGAGTGGGTGTAAGTATATGGGATATTTTTTAGGAAAAAGGTACAAACAGTTGCCAGAGGGATTAAGGCGGTATCTGTCCATGAACAGGGATTACTGGAAAAAGTGCAGTTTGTAAACAGAAAAAACAAATTTTTGTCACAAATTGAACACAATTGCCAGTTATACTTATCTCATCGTTAAGAGAAAGGAGATGGCGAAGTGCGAGCCGTCAACTTGAGATTAGTAATTGCAAAATAAAAAAGAAAATATTTAACCAATGTACAATGTTTGCAATTGTCTATTAATTTAGGAAGGAAGGTAATTGTTATGTACGAAAATAATTTTCCAAACAACTATAATCAGGACACGACAGGAGGTAATTCATCAAACAGTCTGGATTATGGACAGGGGAGCGGCGGAGCCTATCATTATGAGTCAAATGGCAGCTTTAGCGGCATGAGTGGAGGATACAGTAGTGGTGGGGGAGGATATGGCGGACCGGAAAAAAAGAAAAAAAATGGTTTTGGCAAAAAGGCAGCAATTGCCGTAAGCTGCGGCCTGTTCTTCGGTGTTTTTGCAGGAATCGGGTTCCAGGCGGTGGATTCCGCTTCTGATTTTTTGAAGGCAAAGACAGAAGACCGTCAGGAGGCGGATTTGACAGATGCAGCCGGGAAGGATACCTCAAATGAAACAGATGATGGAGGAGAAAAGGATGAAATAGCCAAAGCCATCACAGAAACGCTGGAAACGCCAACAGTACAAAGTACGGTAACAGATGTGACAAAAGTTGTGAAAGATGTAATGCCTTCTGTGGTATCTGTCACAAATAAGTATATTGAGAAAATGTCTTTCTTCGGACAGGAGTACAAACAGGAGATGGGGGGTTCGGGTTCAGGAATTATTGTGGGGCAAAACGACACTGAACTTCTTCTTGTTACCAACTACCATGTGGTGGAGTCGGCAGATGAGCAGGAACTGACCGTACAGTTTGTGGATGGAAGCCAGGTAAAAGCCCAGACCAAAGGGGCGGATATGAATAAGGACCTGGCGGTAATTGCGGTACAGCTGTCAGATATCACAAACGAGACTATGAGTAAAATATCCATTGCAAATCTTGGCAGCTCTGATGACCTTACC
>CAMUHA010000273.1 GCA_947088515.1 uncultured bacterium | reverse complement strand
GGTTTATGCTATGATATTAAAAATAAAATGAATATGTAAAAACGGAGGAACCAAAGATGGAAAATGAACAGATGTCCAGGGATGGGAAGACCAGGAAACACAAGCATATAGGACGAAGGGTCGGCTGTGTTGTGATAGTCATGCAGGCAGTGTCTGTTGTGCTTGCAATGGTTATCTGTGTTAATATGTTTAACACTTTAATTACGCAGATGCAGGAGGAGCGCTGTGTCAATGGAACCAATATGCTTGCACGTGAGCTTGAACTTATGACCGGCGAAGAAGATGTGAACCAAATGCTGGATGAGCTAAAGAGTCTTATGGACTGTGAATTTACTATTTTTGAGGGGGATACCCGGATGTACAGCACAGTTACCCAGGACGGTCAGCGGGTGGTTGGCACAAAGCTGTCATCTGAACTGAATGACATTGTACTTAAGAAGGGACAAAGCTATGTGGGGGTAGCAGACATTCTTGGAGAAAGCTATTTGTGCTCTTATGTTCCCACCAAAGGGGAGGATGGGCAGGTAAATGGCTTGATTTTTGCCGGAATATCCATGATGGCGGTTGAACAGGAAACCGCTCATGTCATCAGCTTTGCCACAACGGTAAGCGTAGTTGCAATTATTATCTGTGCTGTGATTATGGCGTTGTATTTAAGAAAAAGAATTTCAAGTCCCCTTGGAAGAATTACCCAGGTGGCCATGCGGCTGGAAGAGGGAGATTTTGGCCTTAACAGCGGAGAAGAAATCAAGGGTAAAACATATTCGAATGATGAAATCGGAATATTGGGACAGATATTTGAAGAGACTATCTGCCGTCTGCGGTCCTATATTGGAGAAATATCCAGTGTATTGGGAGCTATTGCCAGCGGAGACCTTACAAAGAGCGCCAATCAAACATATATGGGGGATTTCCAGTCTATTAAAATGTCCCTGGACAGCATTCAGGCAGAACTAAACCGAACAATGGGACAGATTGCGGCCAGCACCGGTCAGGTTTCTGCCGGGGCAGACCAAATGTCTGATAGTGCGCAGGCTCTTGCACAGGGGGCAACCGAGCAGGCAAGCGCTGTGCAGGAAATTTCCGCAACCATAACAGATATTTCAGAGAGTTCCCGGAAGACTTCTTCTGCGGCAACGGAAGTTGGAAATTATGTAAATCAGGCAGGAGCCCAGTTGGGGATGAGCATGGATTGCGTTGGAGAATTAAATGTGGCAATGGAAAATATCTCCAACTCTTCAAGGGAAATCAATACAATTATTGCAACTATCGAAAATATTGCGTTCCAGATAAATATTCTTGCTCTGAATGCAGCTGTGGAAGCGGCAAGGGCAGGTTCAGCAGGAAAGGGATTTGCAGTGGTGGCTGATGAAGTGAGAAATCTTGCTTCCAAGTCTGACGAAGCGGCCAAGGCGACCAGAGAATTAATCAGCAGTTCTATTACAGCTATCACAGAGGGCAGCCAGGTAATGGACAGGGTTATTGAAGCTTTGGACCATACAAACCAGCTGGCAGTCAAAGTAACTTCTAAAATGGCATTTGTGGTGGAGGCTGTGGAGAAGCAGACAATTGCTTTATCACAGGTAAACGAAGGCGTTGAACAGATTTCTGCTGTGGTTCAGACGAATTCAGCTACCAGTGAAGAATGTGCGGCGACAAGTGAAGAACTGTCTTCACAGGCAGGAAAGCTTAAGAGCCTGATTAGCGGTTTTAGACTGGAGAAAAAACGCTGGTAAGATTTCCGGCGGAAAGAACAACAAAGTTATAGGACTTTTTTGGCGGCGGCTGTTAAACATAACAGCCGCCCATATTATAATGAAGAAGAAATTTCGCAAGTAAGTGCGTGGGACATATCTTAAAAACTATTCTGGTAATCTGCGCATTGCAAAATGTCTGTAAATATAAAGGGCGAAAATGGCAGATATAAATTCCGTAAAGCTAAAAGCTGTCCATATGCCATCTGCTCCCATAAACCTGCTAAATACATATGCTGAAGGAAGTATAACCGCCACATATCTAAGCAGTGAGATAAACAAAGACTTACCTCCTTGTCCCAGGCCTTCCAGCGCCCCGGAGCAGGTAATGGAAATGGCGGATATGACAAAACCAGCGCTTATGATATGTAGCGCATTTACGCCTATTTTTATTGTCTCGGCGCTTTCCGTAAATAATCCAATCAACCTTTCTGGAATTACCCATGACAGAAGCATGCCAGTTAGCATAATGCCGGCATTCATTGCCAGGGCTGTATAAAAAATCTTTTTGACACGGTCATATTTTCCAGCGCCATAATTGTATCCCATTAATGGCCGGATACCCTGTATAATCCCATTGGCAGTCAGATAAATAAATGTCTGCAGTTTATAATAGACGCCAAGAACAAGAACGTACTTTTGGGAAAAGTCCGCCAATAACCCATTTAGCATGGAAATTAAAAGTGAGGGCAGGGCAAGGTTTAGTGTGGCGGATATGCCTATTGAATATAATTTTTTCATTATTGTTTTATCAGGCTTCATTGTCTTAAGGCTGACTTTTATTGGCATGGAGCTGAACACATAAAACAGAATATAAACAATTAGCGTAAGACACTGGCCAATGCCTGTGGCGTAAGCAGCCCCTGCAATACCCATAGCAGGGAAAATACCAATTCCAAAAATCATTAAAGGGTCTAAAATAATGTTTGCGACAAAGCCGCACATCATACAGAACATAGTAATTTTCATTTTCCCCATGGACTGGAAAATCTTTTCAAAAGCAAGACTTAAGGCAATAATTGGGGAAAATAAAAAGGCCCTGTCTGAATAAACCAGCGCCATGCGGGTTAATTCTTTATCTGATGAGAAAATTCCCAAAAAAGCAGGCATTCCCCAAATACATAAAATGGCTAAGAGAATGCCATGTACAAAATTAAACAAAATTCCCTGGGCGGCGCTTTTATTGGCCTGGTTCTGGTCGCCAGCGCCTAAATAAAATGCTACAGTGGCATTTATGCCAACGCCAAACCCAATAGCGATAGCGTTAATCAGGTTTTGTACTGGATAAACAAGGGCTAAGGCAGTCATGGCGTTTTCACTTACTCTGGCGATAAAA
Source organism: uncultured bacterium (assembly GCA_947088515.1). Lineage (GTDB taxonomy): Bacteria > Bacillota > Clostridia > Lachnospirales > Lachnospiraceae > Suilimivivens. Next base: position 272 of record CAMUHA010000273.1, on the reverse strand, counting down.
TAGCTGTCAATAATATTGTACAGCGAGTTGACAGCCATGGAAATTACCATTGGAAGCGACATGGACAGCACCAGTGGCAGTATTTTTCTTTCTTTCATAAATGTCTGATTCATATTTTCCTCCCTGTATATCGCAAGCAGCGCTTGTGATACTGCACAAAAATAATGAGTTTGGAAGCTTGCTTCCAGGCAATTCCTCCTGATTGCAAACAAAAAACACACAATTACATCATGCAACTGTGTGGCGAAAAAAGACTCCTCTTAAAAAATCCA
>CAMUHA010000272.1 GCA_947088515.1 uncultured bacterium | reverse complement strand
GATTTGCGGTTCTTATGACCCGGATTGCGGGGAAGTTCTGCTAAATGGCGTCAATATCAAAAAATACAACCGCAGGGATTATTACCAGTTATTTTCCGGGGTTTTTCAGGATTTTTCTCTGCTGCCTTCTGATGTGGCGGTAAACGTTGCCCAGAAGATATGTGATTTTGACATGGAAAGGGTTTTGGAATGTATAGAAAAAGCGGGACTGAAAAAGAAGATAGAAAGTCTGCCGCAAAAGTATCATACCCAGCTGGTAAAGGAAGTGTATGAGGATGCAGCGGATTTTTCAGGCGGAGAGATGCAGCTATTAATGCTGGCCCGGCTTATATATAAGGACAGTCCAATTGTGGTATTAGACGAGCCTACGGCGGCGTTGGATGCCATAGCGGAAAGTAATATTTATCAGAGCTATCATGAACTTACAAAAGGAAAAAGCGCAGTTTTCATTTCACACAGGTTAGCGTCCACCCGCTTTTGCAACCGGATATTATTGATTGAAGACGGCAAAATTACGGAACAGGGAACACACGAAGAGCTGCTTAAAAAGGGCGGGAGCTATGCAAAACTTTTTGAAATACAGAGCAGATATTACCGGGAAGGAGAACAGAAAAATGGATGATAAGAATAAAACTTCATGGAAAGAAACTCTCCGGGTCAACCGGCGGGCGGTTTTGCTCTGGTGCAGGGAGTATCCGGCATTATTTATATCCGCCGGGCTTTTCTCCCTGACAAACGCGCTCTCTCCCTATGTGGCCATTTATTTTTCAGCGCAGATTATCAATGAGCTGGCAGGGATGAAACGGAAGGATTTGTTAATTCATTATGCTGTGACATTGCTTTTGGCAGAGGCGGCAGCGCTTTTGGTTAATTCACTGCTGGGCCGGTGGAAAAACGCCTTGTTTGCTCCCTTACATTATTATAATGAGAAAAGAATTTCAGACAAACTATTGTCCATGGATTTTTGTGTTGCGGACGATAACGCAACTTATGAGAAAATGGACAGTATTTTTCAGACGGAAAACTGGGGAGGCTGGGGAATGGGCAAGATTTATTACCAGTTCCAGAAATTTTTGGAGGAATTTTTTAAAACGCTGGGTGGGCTGTCGCTTTCCCTGTCGCTTTTTCTTCTGCCTGTAGCAGATGATGGACTTGCTTTTTTAAATCATCCGGTTTGTATTTTACTGATGCTTTTGCTGCTGATAGGAGTAATATTGATTTCGCCTTATCTGGAAACCGTAGGAAGCAGATTCTGGACGGAATCGGATGAGGACATTAAATTGTCAAACAGGCTGTATTTTTATGTTCTTGCTCTTTCAGGACAGCAGAAGAAAGCGCTGGATATCCGTATATACCGGCAGGATAGAATGAATCTGTATTTTTTTGACAGGATGATGCGTATTTCAATAGATAAACTTTCCGGGTATGCAAAAGGAAAGATGGGATGTGCCTTTGCCTTATCTGCCGTTGTTTCCAGGGTTTTTATGGGAATTGTGTATCTTTTTGTGTGCCTGAAGGCCTGGGGCGGCGCTTATGGCATTGGTTCCGTCACCCAGTATATCAGCGCAATCACCGCTATGGCGGGAGGAATTGGGGGAATGCTTAAGATACTGGGAGAGGCAGGGCTTAATGTGGTTTTTTTGAAGGAGTTTTTTGAATTTCTGGATATTCCAAACAGGATGTATCAGGGGTCTCTTACAGTGGAAAAGCGTTCGGATAAAAACTATGAGATAGAATTTTGCAATGTCAGCTTCCGGTATCCAGGGACAGAAAGTTATGCTTTAAAAGATGTTTCGTTAAAATTTAAGGTAGGCAGGCGGCTTGCAGTGGTAGGGCAAAATGGCTCTGGCAAGACGACCTTTATCAAACTTTTATGCAGACTTTATGACCCGGTGGAAGGACAGATTTTATTAAACGGCATTGATATAAGGAAGTATAATTACCGGGAATACTTAAATATTTTTTCTGTGGTTTTTCAGGATTTTAAGCTGCTTTCCCTTCCCCTTGGACAAAACATTGCCGTAAGGGGGATGTATGAAATGGAAAAAGCAAAGGAATGTCTGGAAAAGGCAGGAATCTGGGAGAGGGTCCGGTCTATGAAAAAGGGTCCTGATACCTTTTTATATAAAGATATGGATGAAGAGGGTGTACAGATTTCCGGTGGGGAGGAGCAGAAAATTGCCATAGCAAGGGCCCTTTATCAGGATGCGCCGATTCTTATACTTGATGAACCAACGGCGGCTCTTGACCCGGTGGCAGAATATGAGATTTATACCAGACTGGATGAAATTGTGGAGGACAGGACAGCTATTTACATCAGCCACAGGCTTGCTTCCTGTCGGTTTTGTGATGAAATTGTTGTTTTCCATGAAGGGAGGATGGTACAAAAGGGAAGTCATGAAAAACTGGTATCCTGTGAAAAAGGAAAATACAGGGAATTGTGGGAGGCACAGGCGCAATATTACGCCGGGTCTTAAGAGCTATCTGCAATAATTGATTTCCGCTCCAAAGGGTGGAAATTTGTGGGCAAAGTGTTATAATAGGATTGTGCCAAGCGGCATCATTATATGCCGTGTGGACTTACCTGTCGGCAGGATACGGTAGTATATGGAGGTGTAAAATGGAAAACAAATCGGGCAGCAGACATAAAATATGGGCGGTGGGGATAGCGGTTATGGTCCTCCTGTTGGGAATAGGCGGTATATTGTATGTTATCAGAGGCCGCAGCTATACGCCGGAGCAATTTGACGCTTTTATGGATGCGCTTTTTGAGGAGGAGGCGGCAGCCAATACCATTAACCTGCATTATACGCTGGCATATCCCGAAAAGGCGGGGATTGGTGATTATCAGGTTTCACTTGGAAGCTTTTCGGTGGAGGACTTTGAAAAGTCTGCGGCGGAGATGGAAGAACTGGTAGAGGAGCTGCAGAAATTTGATGTTTCCAGTTTATCCAGGGAACAGAAACTGACCTATGACATTGTTATGGATTATGCCCAGACGGAGCTTTCTGTTAAGGATCTTATTTTATATACGGAAATACTGGGGCCTACCACAGGATATCAGGCTCAGCTTCCGGTAGTGCTGGCAGAGTATACTTTCCGTACCAGAAAGGATATAGAAGATTATCTTGTGCTTGTATCCCAGATAGATGAAATGGCAGAAGAAATTATCGCCTTTGAAAAGGAGAAAGCCAAAGCAGGCCTTTTTATGTCAGATGATACGGCGGATGCCGTGATTGGGCAGTGCAGCGATTTTATTGCACAGCCTGAAGAAAATTATATGATAGAGGTGTTTAATGATAAGATTGATGCTTTCCCGGAGCTTTCAAAGGAAGAGAGGGATGCGTATAAAGAAAAGAACTATGCCATAATCACCACAGAAGTAACGGCCGGGTACCAGACGCTGATTGACGGCCTT
>CAMUHA010000271.1 GCA_947088515.1 uncultured bacterium | reverse complement strand
GGAAGCGCCTGTCCTATCACTGTGCCGCTCTTAAGGGCTTCCGGGTCAAAGGTAGGATGCAGAAGCTGGTCCAAAGATTTTGCTTCTATACGAAGCACTGCCTCTTCCGGCGTAATCTTTCCTTCATCCACCAGGTCACAAGCTATCTGTAATGCCGCCTGTGCAGTACGTTTTCCATTTCTGGTTTGCAGGAAAAACAGCTTTCCATTTTCAATCGTAAACTCCATATCCTGCATATCACGGTAATGTTCTTCCAGTCTGTTCGCAATTTCAATAAATTTTGCATAGCATTCCGGCAAATCTTCTTCCAGTCTGGTAATAGGCTGAGGGGTTCTGATACCTGCAACAACATCTTCACCTTGGGCATTAATCAGGTACTCACCATAAATCCCCTTTGCACCTGTAGAAGGATTACGGGTAAATGCAACTCCGGTTCCTGAAGTATTTCCCATATTACCAAATACCATTGCCTGTACATTAACTGCCGTTCCCCAGTCGCCTGGAATATCATTCATTCTGCGGTATACAATCGCTCTCTCATTATCCCAGGAACGGAATACTGCCTTTACAGCTTCCATAAGCTGTACCTTAGGGTCCTGTGGGAAATCAGCTTCCATTTTATCCTTATAAACTGCCTTAAACCTTTTAATAACATCTTTTAAATCATCGGCTGTCAGTTCTGTGTCAAATTTTACGCCCTTTGTTTCTTTGATATCGTCCAAAATTCTCTCAAAGAAAGATTTGGGTATTTCCATTACTACATCTGAAAACATCTGAATAAATCTGCGGTAAGAATCATATGCAAAACGTGGATTGCCTGTTTTTGCTGCAAATCCTTCCACTGCTACATCATTAAGTCCCAAATTCAAAATGGTATCCATCATACCGGGCATGGATGCTCTCGCACCTGAACGAACAGATACAAGAAGGGGATTTTCCGTATCACCAAACTTCTTTCCCTGCTTCTCCTCAAGCTGGGCCAAAGCAGTAAAAATCTGCTCTTTGATTTCGTCTGAAATCTGCTTTCCTTTTTCGTAGTAATCTGTGCAGGCTTCCGTTGTTACTGTAAAGCCCTGAGGGATTGGCAGACCTAGATTCGTCATTTCAGCCAAATTAGCGCCCTTGCCCCCTAAAAGGTTCCGCATGTCGGCGCTTCCCTCTTCAAAAGAATAAACCCATTTTACCATACTCTTTTCTCCCTTACTAATTCTCAGGCAGCAGATAACCTTCTGCCCTTTTCAACTAGTATAACACAAAATTGTCTAACTTCCACTATATTTTGGAAAATTTACATAATTTTTTAAACATAATTATCATTTTTCTGCTCTTTGAAGGCCCTAAATATCTCGTCAAGGTAAAAAATTACTTTTTATCTGGAAGAAAAGAATCAAAAATAAAAATATCAAACTTATTTCTTGCCTTTTCAAGTTCTTCCTGGCTTTTTATGGTCCATGCAACCGCCATATTTTTATATAGGCTGCGGCATATCCTTCTTGCCAGAATTTGGGCATACTTATGGTTATATGCAATAAAATCCGGTTTTGTTAGCCAGTTCAGCATTAAATTTTGAAGAATGTAATGCAGTTTTCCCTTATATTCGCCAGATTTTACAAACCCATCAGAAAGCTGGCCCCGTACCACATCTTTTCTATTTTTCTTATACCATAAAAGGACAAGAGGATTGAAAGATTCTATACAATACAGGCCCTTATATTTTCTTAGCAATTCATCCGCAGCAGCACAGACAGAAATATCTGTCCACTCCGCTTTCAGTTCCACTATAAGAGGCGCCTTTCCATCGACCATTTTTAACACCTCTTCAAAGGATGGGATTACTTCTTTGCTTTGGTATAACCTGCATTCCTTTAGCTCCTGATAGGTGTAGTCGCACACCCGTCCCCTTTTTCCGCATACCCTCTCAAGGGTAAAATCATGGAAAACTACAGGCACCTGGTCTTTAGATAACTGAACATCCATTTCAATTCCATATCCTGCATCCACTGCTCTTTTAAAAGCCTCCATGGAATTTTCCGGCGCTTTTGACTCATTATCATGAAGCCCTCTGTGTGCATAATAAATGTCCCAAAAAGCCTTACGGTTCTTTTTGTCCCCTAATCCTGGCATAATTGCAAGTAAATAGAGAACCGCCGGCGCTGCCACCACTCCTGATATTACAGCCTTCATCTTCATTTTTTATCACCTGTTCCTTTTTTTCTTTTCATATCAATCTGTTTTTTTATTCTAATCATCTACGTCAAAATGTTCTAGTACACTTTTTTTCTTATCTGGTCTTGCATCCCCGTGATGCACCTGAAGCATAGTAAAGAAAGCCAGCACAGAAAATAATAGCGCATAAGGGAAAAGGGTCCTGTAAGAAATATTTTCCAATAGAATGCCTGACAAAACTGGTGTTATAATTTGGGCTGTCATGGAAAAAGTATAGTAGGTTCCCGTAAATTTACCAATATCACTTCCTTTTCCCATTTCCACAATCATCGGATAGGAATTGACATTGATAGCTGCCCATCCAATACCAATCGCCGCAAATGCAACATTAATAAGCGGGTGATAGGAATTAGCAAAAACTGCCGCCAGATAACAAATACTCATCATCACGATACCACCCAGAATTGTCTTTTTTCTCCCCACTTTTCCTGCTATATGACCAATTGGAATATAGCTGATAATAGCAGCCACTGTTGCAACCATAAGGCAGTCGGCAAAACCGCCGCCTTCCATTTTCCAAACAACTCTGGTATATCTTGAAAAGGCTGTTGTAACCGCATTGTAGGCCGTAAACCACAGAAAAATAGATGCCAGCAGAAACACCATGCTCCGTTTCACTTCTCTTGGCATAGGATTCTTTCTTCCATCTTTCTCTTCTTCTCCACCATCCTGCGTTTCTACAATAATGCCCTCTTTCTCCTCATAAGCCCTTACTTCCGCTTCCACCTGGTTTTTGACTTTCCTTTCATTGATAGTAATTACAAGGATTCCCACTGAAAGCGCCATAAGCGAAGCCACACTGATAAATAATGGCATATAATCCACATGCTCTCCTCCACCTACCAGCAGCTTAATCATAATCAATGTATAAACGCCACCTACTGCCCCCATCAGATTTATAATAGCATTTCCTTTACTCCTTAGTTTATTAGGCGTTAAATCCGGCATTAAAGCCACCGCCGGGGACCGGTACAATCCCATGGAAACCAGCAGCGCAAACAGGGAAATAACAAAAAGAGGCAGATTCACAGATTTGTCTGCAAAAGGCAGTAACATAAGAAAAATCACTGCAAGCAGGGTTCCTCCAACAATAAAGGGCATTCTCTTTCCCATTTTAGTATCCATTCTATCCGACAAGCTTCCAAAAAGGGGCAGCAAAAACAATGCAAGTACATTGTCGGCTGCCATTATCACCC
>CAMUHA010000270.1 GCA_947088515.1 uncultured bacterium | reverse complement strand
AAAAATGGAAAACTACTAATATATAAAATATATGTACATATTTTACAAAAACATCAATGAGGGATGTGCATTTATTGATGAAATAATGAAATGGCATTAAAAACCGCTTGACATATTTTGTATAAATTGCTAATATATTGAGTAGAAAGAAACATTTGGATTGTTACTGTGTGGCAGGCAAAACCAGATTTTATAAATTAATCACTGATGAAAAGGATGATTGGTTTATAAAGTTTGGTTTTTTATTTGTGGATTTCTTTTGTATGTAATGCAATGAATGTAAAGATATGCAGGTCTGGTATGGAAATTAAGAAAATTATCAACAATAACATTGTATCAAGTGTTGACCAGTTTGGCAGAGAACTGGTGGTAATGGGAAAAGGAATTGGGTTCGGAAAAAGGTCAGGAGAGTTAATTGACGAAAAGTCTGTTGAAAAAATTTTTAGCATGGACAACAAGGACAATATGGAACAGTTTAAAGCTTTGCTTAAAAAACTTCCGTTGGAATATATACAATTGTCAAATGACATTATTTCATACGCTAACTCGTCAATTGAAATACGGATGAATCAAGGGGTTTATCTTACACTGACAGACCATATCAGCTTTGCGATTGAGAGATTTAAAGAAGGGGAAACCTTTGCAAATGCTTTGTTTGAAGAAGTTAAGCTTTTTTATCCCAAAGAATATCTGGTGGGGAAATATGCGCTATGTCTGATAGAGGAAAGGACCGGGCTGCGGATGCCTGAAGACGAAGCGGCATCTATTGCGCTTCATTTGGTAAATGCGGAATATGACTCCAGAATCAGTGATACATTCAGAATGACGGAAATGATTCGTGAGATGATGAAATATATTGAAGAAAGAATGCCGCAGTTTCATGAAAAGTCAATGCACAGAGACTGGCTGGTTAGTAATTTAAAGTACATGGCACACCGTCTTATGAAACATTCTCCCTTTAGAGAAACGGGAGATGAGGAATTTCGAAATCTGGTAAGAACCCACTTTAAGGAGGAATGTGTCCTTGTAGACAGCATGAATGAATATTTACAGAGTAAGTATGAGTGTTCTATGACTAAGGAAGAAAAAGTATATCTTGCAATCAATATCAGGAGAACGAGAGATTCTTATACAAATTAAAGCGATAGAAATTCTGAGCAGAATGGAGGAAAGAATATGGGGTTATTTGATTTTATGAAAGGGAAAAAGGGAGTGTCTCTGGGAGCGCCGATTAAAGGAGAATGTATTCCTATCAGCGAAGTGGCTGACCCGACTTTTGCAGAAGAAATTTTAGGAAAGGGGATAGCCATAAAACCTGTTGACGGTAAAGTTTTTGCGCCTGCAGATGGCGTTATAAGCACTCTTTTTCCCACAGGTCATGCGGTTGGCCTGACCACGCCGGATGGGGTGGAAATTCTGGTTCATGTAGGGTTGGATACTGTTCAGTTAAAAGGAGAGCATTTTAAAGTTACAGTGGAAGCGGATCAGGAAGTTAAAAAAGGCGACCTTTTACTTGAGGCAGATTTGGAAGAAATCCGTAAGGCAGGATATGACACAGTAACTCCAATGATTATTTGTAATAGTGATGAACTTTCTGACATTAAATGTAAAACAGAAGGAATGGCAGATGTAGGAGAGGAAGTTATCACTTATGAGAAGTAAGATAGAAAAGCCCAAAGAGCAAAAAACTGTAAAGCGGTAAATGTTTCTAATGGCTGTCTATAGAGAAAAATATTAATGTTCCGTGGCTAGGGCGGAACTGAAAAGACAAGGGGGTAAGATTTTTATGATGAAATATTTTCAGCGGTTAGGTAAATCCCTGATGCTGCCAGTGGCATGTTTGCCAGTGTGTGGTATTCTTATGGGAATTGGCTACATTTTAGCGCCTGCGGCTATGGCTGGTGAAGTGGCTGGATTTAAAGCAGGCGGTGCATTGTTTACGATTGGTCTCTTCCTGATTAAAGCAGGCGGTGCGTTGATTGATAATATGGCATGGCTGTTTGCCATTGGTGTTGCTATTGGTATGTCTGACGATAGCGAAGGAACTGCAGGACTTGCAGGACTGGTATCTTTTCTTATGATTACCACTTTGCTTAGCAGCGGTACTGTAGCAGGTCTTACAGGAAAGGAAGCGGATCCGGCGTTTGCCAAGATTCAGAACCAGTTTATTGGTATTGTTGCTGGTCTGATTGGCGCTACATGCTATAATAAATTTAAGGGAACCAAACTTCCGGATGCACTGGCATTTTTTAGTGGAAAGCGTGCGGTAGCTATTGTGACAGCTATGATGTCCATTGTTGCATCAGCTATTTTGTTTGTAATATGGCCTGTTGTGTATGGTATATTAGTTGCTATTGGTAAGACTTTCTTGGGATGGGGCCCTATCGGAGCAGGTGTTTACGCATTCTTCAACCGTCTGCTGATTCCTTTTGGTCTGCATCACGCATTAAACTCTGTATTCTGGTTTGACGTTGCAGGAATTAATGACCTTGGAAACTTCTGGGGCAACACAGGTGTATATGGCGAAACCGGTATTTATATGACAGGATTCTTCCCGTTTATGATGTTCGGACTTCCGGCAGCCTGCCTGGCTATGTATCATACAGCAAAGAAGGGTAAAAAGAAAGAAGTTTATGGATTGCTTGCATCAGCAGCCTTCTGTTCATTCTTTACAGGCGTAACAGAACCTATAGAGTTTGCATTTATGTTCCTGGCTCCTGGCTTATATGTTGTTCACGCATTATTAGCAGGTATTACAGCGGCAATTACTGTTGCATTACCAATCAGGGCAGGTTTCTCTTTCTCAGGTGGTGCGGTAGATATGGTGCTTAGTTCCTTTACACCTCTTGCACAGAACCCTTGGTTCCTGATACCAATTGGAGCTGCAGTTGGTGGACTTTACTATACTGTATTCCGTTTTGTTATTACAAAGTTCAGTTTAAAGACACCCGGCAGGGAAGATGATGATGTGGAAGCAGAAAAGAGAGTAGTGCTTTCAAATGATAACTTTACAGAGGTTGCTAAAATTATTCTGGAAGGTCTTGGCGGTAAAGGAAATGTTAAGTCCCTGGATAATTGTATTACAAGACTCCGTCTGGAAATCAAAGATTATACTAAGATTGATGAAAAGAAAATTAAGTCAGCGGGAGTTGCAGGTGTAATGAGGCCCAGCAAGACATCTGTTCAGGTTATTGTAGGTACCAAGGTACAATTTGTGGCAGATGAAATGAAAAAGATGTTATAAGATTTAAAACTATTTTATAGAGAAAATGAAAATCCTAGCATACCGGAGGCCCCAGGGTCTCCGGTAGTAATATTTCTAAGGCACACTATTGGTTATAGGACTGGCGTAAAGGGACTTGACCAGAGAGAACGAATTGAGTTATTATTTTTTAAAAGAAAAGGAGATGATTATCATGATTATCAAAAATGCAAGTG
>CAMUHA010000269.1 GCA_947088515.1 uncultured bacterium | reverse complement strand
AGGGGTAGTGCTCCGGGCTATTGAGGTGGATGCGGAAGTTATTTTGCTAGCAAAGTCTGTTGATGGTGTATATGACAGTGACCCTGCAATCAATCCTGAAGCAAAAAAATATGATGTAATCAGTATTGACGATGTAATTACAGGGAATTTGCAGGTAGTGGATATGACAGCGTCTATACTGGCAAGGGATAATCAGATGCCTATGTGGGTATTTGGCCTGAACGAAGAGGATAGTATAGTAAATGCAGTAAAGGGAAAATTTACTGGAACAAAGGTGATGGTTTAAGTTTGGCGGAGGATAAGCAGGATGGATGAAAGAGTAAAGATTTATGATGATAAGATGAAAAAAACGCTGGAGCACCTGGAAGGAGATTATCTGGGAATCCGTGCAGGGCGCGCCAATCCCCATGTGCTGGATAAGTTGAAGGTAAATTACTATGGAACACCCACTCCTATTCAGCAGGTAGGAAATATAACGATTCCTGAAGCGAGGATGATTCAGATTGCTCCCTGGGAAAAGTCTTTAATTAAAGATATCGAAAAAGCGATTCTTGCATCTGATATTGGTATCACACCTTCAAATGACGGAGCTGTTATAAGACTGGTATTTCCAGAGCTTACAGAGGAACGCAGAAAAGACCTGGTAAAGGATGTAAAGAAAAAAGCAGAGGAAGGCAAGGTGGCAGTCCGTAATATCAGAAGGGATGGAAATGATGCCTTTAAGAAACTGGCAAAGGCAGAAGTTTCTGAGGATGAGATTAAGGAGCTTACTGACAATTTACAGAAGCTTACTGACAAGTATATTAAGGATATTGACAAGCTGATGGAAGAAAAGTCTAAGGAAATTCTTACTGTATAAAAAGAGGGGCAGGCGATTAAATCCTTAATCGTAATGCCCTCTTTATATGATATATGAACAGTTTTTAGTGCGCTTAGTAATTAATATCCGTTGTACGGAAAATGGAAAGGTATCAAATTATGGCAGAGCTGGAAGGGTTAAAGATGCCGCGGCATGTGGCAATTATTCTTGATGGAAACGGCAGATGGGCAAAGAAGAAGGGAATGCCCAGAAACTATGGGCATGTGCAGGGAGCAAAGACTGTGGAAGTTATCTGTGAGGAAGCTTACCGGATGGGAATCCAATATCTGACGGTATATGCGTTCAGCACAGAAAACTGGAGCCGTCCCAAGGATGAAGTAGATGCCCTTATGAAACTTTTGCGCAATTACATGAAGACCTGTCTTACAACTGCGAAAAAAAATCGGATGTGTGTGAGGGTAATAGGAGATAAAACAGGTCTGGACAGCGATATCAGAAAAAGGATAGCAGAATTGGAAGATTCCACTAAAAATAATGATGGACTGCATTTCCAGATTGCGCTAAATTATGGTGGCCGGGATGAAATAATCCGCGCGGTAAGGGAGATTGCAGCAAAGGTCCAAGACGGGGAGATTTTACCGGAAAACGTGACAGAGGAATATCTATCCGGGATGTTGGATACCAGAGGATTGCCGGAGCCTGACCTGTTAATCCGTACTTGCAATGAACAGCGAATATCAAATTTTCTGCTCTGGCAGATGGCCTATACAGAATTTTACTTTACGCCCGTGGCATGGCCTGATTTTTCAAAGGAAGAATTGGTCAAAGCTGTGGAAGCATATCATCATAGCGACAGGAGATACGGCCGTATAGAGGAGGAGTAAGTCATGTTTATGACAAGACTGGCAAGCAGCATTGTATTATTGGCGTTGGCATCGTTTACGATTTATACAGGAGGGTATTTGTTAGCAGCAGTTCTTTTTCTTTTGGCTGTTATTGCATACCATGAGCTGACAAAAGCATGTAACCTTGCCGGAAAAGGACAAAAAAATGGTCTGGAAATTATCGGATATGCTGGAATTGTGGCATATTACCTGCTGATGGTATTTGTGGACAATAAAATATATCTGTTTCTTGCACTGATTACCATCCTGGTGGCATTTATGTTTTTGTATGTGTTTACTTTTCCAAAGTATAGAGCAGAACAGGTTATGTGTGCTTTTTTCTGTGTGGCTTATGCACCGGTAATGCTTTCCTTTATATACCTGGTAAGGTCTCTCCCTTATGGAATTTATACAGTCTGGATGATTTTTATCAGTTCATGGATTTGTGATACCTGCGCTTATGTGGTGGGAATGCTTATGGGAAAACATAAACTGACACCTGTGCTTAGTCCCAAAAAGTCTGTGGAAGGAGCGGTTGGAGGTGTGGCAGGTTCCGCTATCGTAGGGGCGCTATATGCGTATTTTGTAGTGGAACAGGCAATCAGCGGACAACAGGTAATGTGGATTTTTGTTTTAATCAGTGGAGTGGGTGCAGTTATTTCCCAGGTAGGAGACCTTGCAGCTTCTGCTATTAAGAGAAATCATGAAATTAAAGATTATGGCAAGCTGATACCAGGTCATGGCGGCGTAATGGACCGGTTTGACAGTGTAATTTTTACCGCACCCATGATTTACTTTTTGACATTGATTCTGATACATGGTTGAGAGGATGCTGTATTGCAGGCAGGTCTGTGGTACGCGGGGGTATAAAATGAAAAAAATAGGAATTTTGGGTTCTACTGGCTCAATAGGGACCCAGACGCTAGAAATTGTGCGGAATAATAAGGATTTGCAAGTGATAGCGCTTGCGGCGGGAAGCAATGTCCTTAAAATGGAAGAGCAGATTAGAGAGTTTAAACCGGAGACTGCTGTAATGTGGGGGCAGGAAGCCGCTAATGAGCTGCGTATGAGGATAGCGGATACCAATACAAAAGTTTTAAGCGGCATGGAGGGACTTCTGGAAATTGCAACAATGGAGAAATCAGAGGTTTTGGTAACTGCTATTGTGGGTATGATAGGGATAAAGCCAACCATTGCGGCCATCCGGTCAGGAAAGACCATTGCACTTGCCAACAAGGAAACGCTGGTAACAGCAGGGCATATTATTATGCCTTTAGCTGCAGAAAAGAATGTCTCTATTCTTCCTGTGGACAGTGAACACAGCGCTATTTTCCAGTCTATGAATGGAGAAAACAAAGAACGGGTCAGCAAAATCCTGCTCACGGCTTCCGGAGGACCCTTTCGAGGCAAAAAAAGAGCAGAACTGACAGATATCACGGTGGAGGATGCCCTAAAACATCCCAATTGGTCCATGGGGCGGAAAATCACAGTGGATTCAGCAACTCTGGTAAATAAAGGGCTGGAGGTAATTGAAGCAAAGTGGCTTTTTGGTATCAGTCCTGAAAAAATTCAGGTGGTGGTGCATCCCCAAAGTATTATCCATTCTATGGTAGAGTATACAGATGGAGGAATTATGGCTCAGCTAGGGGCGCCGGATATGAAGCTACCTATCCAATATGCACTGTTTTATCCGGATAGAAGGCCATGGAGGGCCGAAGGGTGGACTTTTATGAAC
>CAMUHA010000268.1 GCA_947088515.1 uncultured bacterium | reverse complement strand
AACTTGCGGCCTCTACTTCCCTAAAGTAGCGCTCTACCACCTGAGCCACACCCCGTTTTGTCGTATCATTCACATTAGCCGTGAACCACAAACATTAATTTACTACATATATATTAATTTGTCAATAAGATTTTCAAATTTTTTACATAATCTGTTACTATTCACAGCTAAAGGCCGTGAATAGTAACCCTAATCTGCATTTAATCATCTTTTATCCAGCAACTTTTGTTCCTATTATCATCTGTTTTCCAGCGCCTGCTTAATATCCTGTCTCATATCTTCCACAGCTGCCCTTGCCGCTTCCCCAAAATGTTCTGCTCCAAATGCCGCATACTGTTCCTGCTGGTAGGCCGCAATAATTCCGCGGGAAGAATTTATAATAGCGCCAAGTCCATCTTCATTAAAAAAGTGCGCCAAATCCTTGCCTTTTCCCCCCTGTGCCCCATAACCTGGTACCAGAATATAATTTTTCGGCATAATTTTGCGAAGTATCTTTCCCATTTCCGGATAAGTGGCTCCCACAACTGCACCAATATAGCTGTAGGTTTCCCCCATATGCTCTTCTCCCCATCCAGCTACCTGTTCCCCTACAATTTCATAAAGAGGCTTGTCCGCAGAAGCTATATTTTCTGTGCCTTCCTCCCCTGCCCCGGATTTAGATATTACCAGCTGGTCCTGAAATTCCCCACTGCTGGGATTCGATGTTTTGACTAATATAAACAAACCCTTATTTTCTTCCCGGCACACCTTAATAAACGGCTTAATGCCATCAGAACCCAGATATGGATTCACTGTTGCAAAATCCTCGTCAAATCCATAATAAAATTTACTTCCCACCTGAACCTTTCCCAGATGTCCCACTGCATAGGCTTCTGATGTGGACCCGATATCCCCTCTCTTAATATCTGCAATCACCACCAGACCTTTCTGCTTACAATAATCCACTGTTTTCTTAAATGCAATAATTCCCGGAATGCCAAACTGCTCATACATGGCAATTTGGGGTTTTACTGCCGGAACAATGTCATAAACGCTGTCAACAATCTCCTTATTAAACTGCCAGATGGCTTCCGCCGCACCTTCAAGGGTTTCCCCATATTCATCAAATGCCCTTTTTTGGACATGTGCGGGCACAAACTTCATCATCGGGTCAAGCCCAACCACAATGGGGGCATTGGTTTCTTTAATTTTAGTAATTAATTTATCTATCATGGTAACTTCTCCCTTCCTGGTGTGTATTTAAAATGGTTTAAATTTTTAAATTATTTCTTTTTCCTGCTGCTCTCGGTACAGGATAAATGCCCTTGCCGCTCTTGCATAGCCGGTCTGCACCAAAACCTTTTCCACACTTTCTTGAATCTCTTCCACATGAATACGGTCTTCCTTTACTTTTCCCTGAAAGTCCGCTGTTACACGAAGCGCAAGCAAATCAACTTCATCATGGCTGTACTCTTCCCTTGCGGCATTAAATGCCTTTACAATGGCGTCACTAATCTTCGTCAGGGTAAAATCCGCAATTTCCCCCTGCCGTTTAATAACCTGAAACATCTGCTTTTCCCTCCATATCAAATACTCACAGAATCAGTATCTATTGTTATCTTGTCCGCAAAAAAATGTCTTCCCTTTTTGCCTCTTCATCGTCCGGATAGGAAGAAAGATAACTTTTCATTAAAGATGCAGCTCTTTCATAATCCCCCAATCTTTCATAGGCTGTGATTTCATTCATCTTAAGTATCTGCACCATACCATTATTTTCTATGCCAAGCGCAGTCTGAAAAGCATTTAACGCCCCTTCATAATCCCCTGTCTGCATCCGGCACAGTCCTAGCTGGTTTAATACCTGGGGCTGCGGACCATCGCTTTCAAGAAAGGTATTATAAACACTAATGGCATAATTATTATCCCCCAGTGTTTCATATGTTTTTCCTAAAAAGAGAACCGCTTCATATCCGCCGCCATCTCTCGCTTTTTCCAAATATGTTCTTGCATTTTCATAGTCTTCCAGATAAAAGCAGATACGCCCTTTTTCAAAATTTGTCATATCCTTGGTGCCTGCATCCATTGCCGCCTGCAAATATTCCTGCCCTGTTTCCTTATAGCCAAATCCTGCCAGCACGCCATAGATATCAACCAAACGGTCATAATCATTTTTTTTGAGCGCTATGGTCTTATTAAAATCCTCTTTGGCCTTATCAAGATTTCCCTGTTGGGCATAAATCACTCCCCGCAGATAATATGCGTCCCTTTCATCCCCTTTAAGCGCCACTATTGCATTGTATACGTTAACGGCCTTATCCAGCTCTCCCTGCTTATAATAAGCGGTTGCAAGATAATAATTTATATCATAATCCATACTGTTTACTCTGCCATCACTGCAGGAAAGGGCAGTTTCGAAAGCTTCGGCTGCCTCCACATACATGGTCTTTCCCATATACGCCAGTCCCTCTCCCCGGTAAAGAAGCCGCTGGTTTTCCCCCGCCCCCTTTGCCGCTTCAAAGCTTACAAGGGCGGCGTCATATTCCAGCGCCGCCACTGATGCCATGCCAGCCTCTATATTTTCGTTTTTCCCTTTCGTGCCGCAGCCAGTAAAAAACAATATAAAAATTACAAATAATGCTGCCATGTAATATTTTTTCATTTATTTCCCCGCTTCATACTTAAAACAGTACCTTTTGGTTTTCCCTCATCTGCCGGAGCGCTTCTCTTTGCTTCATATCCCAAATTTCTTTCTTCAACCATTCATTTTCCGCCAGCTCCAGCACGTTTTTAATTCTTTGTCTAACCACACGAAAATCATAAGGTTTATGTATCAGTTCAATTGCTCCCTGCTCCAACGCATGAAGTTCGTCTGAACTGTCATCATTTGCCGTCACCACCACCACTGGCATTTCCATAAAAGCAGGCGTAGACTTTATCTCTCTAAGAAGAGTGATGCCATCCATATTCGGCATAACCACATCTGTAATGATTAAATCAATTTCATGGGCATTTTTCTGCAGTACCTCCAAGGCCTGCACACCATCAGCCGCTTCAAAATATTTGTATTCATCACCCAGCGCATCTTTCATGGTAACTCGTGCCAGTCTCATATCATCTACCAGCAAAACGCCGATTTTGTCTTTTTTTCCGTTATCCCCTTTGCTGTCCTTTTGGTGGGCTAACAGATTCCGGAATTCCATGGGTTTAATAGGCGGTGAGAAATAGTATCCCTGAATGCTGTCACATCCTATATTTCTCAAAAAGTCCACCTGGCTTTGGTTTTCCACGCCTTCCGCCACTGTTTTCATGCCGAGCATTTTGGACATTTTAACAATGCACAAAAGAATACTGGCCGCCCTGCCGGAATTTTCCAGCTGATTCATAAATTTCATATCTATTTTTAAAATATTTGCAGGAAGCTCCCGAAGGGTATTCAGGGAAGAATAACCGCTTCCAAAATCATCCATGA
>CAMUHA010000267.1 GCA_947088515.1 uncultured bacterium | reverse complement strand
ATCTTTTCATGTGGAAAAAACTGGGATTGGAATTTGACGGCATCATGTCGGGGTTTCTGGGGTCCAAAGCCCAGATTGGAATTGTGGAGACATTTATCCGGCAGTTTGCAAAGGAACATACAGTGGTGGTTATTGACCCGGTGATGGGGGACCATGGAAAGATTGCCGGAACCTATACAGAAGAGATGTGTCAGGAGATGAGGCGGCTTTTAACTTATGCAGATATCATTACGCCTAACCTGACAGAAAGCTGTAAGCTGACAGATACGCCTTACAGAGATGGTGGATGGAAAAAGACAGAGCTTCTTGCCATGGCTGAGGCGCTCCGGGCAATGGGACCGGAAAAAATTGTGATTACTGGAATCCCTCAGGGAGAGTTTATAGCCAATTTCATGTATCAGGCAGGAAAAGAGCCTGCCTTTTTCAGGACCCATAAGGTGGGGGACGAGCGGTGCGGCACAGGAGATTTATTTGCCGCAATTATTGCGGCGGATGCAGTAAACGGGGTATCCTTTGCTGAATCGGTAAAGAAAGCATCCACTTTTGTAAAAAAGTGTATGATAAAATCTATGGAGATGGGAATCGGGCAGAAGAATGGCGTGTGCTTTGAAGAAATTCTTCATTTGCTGAAATCGTAGGGTTTGCAGAAACAGAGGTGGAAATGAAACGGTTTATTAACTGTCTGTTTAAAATTATTTTTGGCCGGACGCTGATAATTATGCTGATGGTGGTTTTGCAGGCATTGGCGCTTTTGGGCAGCTTTATTGGGGTAAAAAGCGCTTATCCTTATATCTGGCAAAGCATGTATATTCTGGGGGCGTTTTTGATTATTTATATTATCAATAAAGATGAGCCGACAGAGTTTAAAATGACATGGATTATTCTGATTTGCCTTTTCCCGGTGCTGGGCGCCCTTATCTATGTGTTTGTAATGGGAAATTTCGGCGGCATTGGATTAAAAACAAAGCTGGGCAGACGTATGGAGGAAACCAGAGGGCTGCTTTATACCAATGAAGAAACCAAAAGCATGCTCAAAACCTGCCCGGTACAGTTTCAGGGCTTTGCCCATTATATGGAAAATACTGCAGGATTTCCTGCATATCATAATTCTACAGTCAGGTATTATCCTTTGGGAGAGGACAAGTTTGCCGATTTATTGGTGGAACTGAAAAAGGCAGAAAAGTTTATTTTTCTGGAGTACTTTATCATAGAACCAGGGGTTATGTGGGATGCTGTGCTTGAAATTTTAAAGGAAAAGGTAAAGGAAGGCGTGGAGGTCAGAGTGATGTATGATGGTATGTGTTCTATCATGCTGCTTCCTTACAAGTATCCGGAAGAACTGAAAAGCTATGGCATTAAGGCAAAAATGTTTGCGCCTATTGTGCCTTTCCTATCTACTACACAAAACAACCGGGACCACAGGAAAATTCTGGCAATTGACGGAAAAGTTGCATTTACCGGAGGAGTCAATCTTGCAGATGAATATATCAATAAAGTACAGCGCTTTGGGCATTGGAAGGACGTGGCGGTAAAAATAAAAGGTGATGCGGTGCGAAGCTTTACTGTGATGTTTCTGCAAATGTGGAATGTTTCAGAATGGGGGAATGAAGAATATGAGACTTATCTGAAAAACATCACATTTGAGAAACCTCTTTATCATGACGGATTTGTAATTCCCTATGGGGAGACGCCGACCAGAAGTACGGAAGTTGGGAAAAAAGTGTATGAGTCCATGATACAGCGGGCATCCAAATATGTGCATATTATGACTCCTTACTTTATCATTGACAGGGAATTTTTAGATACCATGCGTTATGCGGCTGGACGGGGCGTGGAGGTGGCCATGATATTGCCGCACATTCCTGACAAAAAGATAGTTTTCTACATTGCCCGGACCTTTTACCCGGAGCTTTTGGAAGCCGGAATTAAAGTTTATGAGTACACGCCCGGATTTATCCATGCAAAAATGTTTGTTTCTGACGATGAATGTGCGGCCGTGGGAACGATTAACCTGGATTACAGAAGCTTTTATCATCATTTTGAATGCGGCGCCTGCTTTTTTAACAACTCGGAGATTGCTAAAGTGGAAGCGGATTTCCAGGATACCCTGAAGAAATGTCAGGAGGTCACAGAAGAGTATTATTATAATGAAATTCCTTTGTACCAGAAAATGATTGGGAGAACCTTTAAGCTTGGTGCAACTTTGATGTAAAGTGATAATAAAAGAAAGGCCGGTGGAAGGCCTTTCTTTTATAAAAAGATGAAATTTTACCCCATAATAACTACCGCATTATACATAAAAACCTAGTCATTACAAGAAATAAATACAGAAAGAAAAGTTGTTTTTTTGGGCGGAAAGCAGTATATTTATATACATATGATAAATGTCAAAAATATTTAGGAAGTGATTTTAATGCAGGGGATTTTGTATGATGCCACCAAAGTGAAGGTCTGTCAGGCTCTTTATGATATCTGCGATTACGCAGAGCTTTCCAGAGACTGGACGGATAAGCTGTGGCTGGATATTCTTGCCCGGAGAGAGATTTATGAGGAACTGGTATATTATATAGAACACCATACCTTTCTGGACAAAGTGAAGGTACAGGGTTATTCTTTGTGCGATTTATATGTATGGCAGATGAATCGTTATAATCTGATAAAAGATACCGGGAAAAACCCAAAAACCTGTAATAAGGAAAAAATGGCAATGCAGGCATTCCGTTCCATGATGGATTTGATGACTCATCCGGAAGAATATGGAAAGCGGCTGGAATATGGACAGGGAACAGATAAACTGTAAAGGGATATCAATGACAAAAAAAGAATTTTTACTGGAATTACAGCGGATATTAAATGGCAGAATGGGCAGCGGCGAGGCGGCTCCTTATGTGTCTTATTATCAGGAATATATAGAGATAGAGGTCCGTAAGGGAAAAATGGAAGAGAAAGTGATAGAAGAGCTGGGAAGTCCAAGGCTTATTGCTAAAAACGTGGCAGACGTGTTTGACCGGAAAAACCAGAAAACAACGCCGGGCCGGAGAGCTTTACGGTATGGGGAAAAAATGCTCTTATATGGAGAGGCGCTTGGAAAAAAATGTCTGGAATTATGTGTATCGGCGGCGCAACAGGCAAAGGCCTGGTTTGATGGGCTGCGTTAAGGACAGACTCTGCAAATATGTAAAAGCCTGTCAACAGCTGACAGGCCTCTACAGGGGAGTATAAATAGTTAATATAAGGGTTGCAAATAGGAATTGAAGGGTATTCCTGTTTACAAATATATTATATCTCATGCTTATATATTAGGCAATGTTTATATGGTACAAAAGTACCAACAGATTTACATGAAATTATTGTGCAAATTGAATAAAATAACAGTACTAAAGTACTATAAATAAAAAGAATAAAAGTTTTTAAAAAAGAAATAATACTCCTGTAACCTAATGAATCAGGAGGAAATGAATATG
>CAMUHA010000266.1 GCA_947088515.1 uncultured bacterium | reverse complement strand
CCGGAAAGTCCGCTGTTTATGCGGATTCCCGGCTTTCTGTTTACTATTCGAACTCTATTGTCGCTGGTGGTTTCGGACTCATGTCATAGCATACTCTGTTCACATTCTCCACCTCTGCCAGAATTCTCTTTGTAATCTTCTCCAGCACATCCCAATCCACCTTTTCAATTGATGCTGTCATTGCATCAATTGTATTAATGGCACGAATAATAACCATATATTCAAAGACTCTGGCGTTATTCTTCATACCCACAGATTTAAAATCCGGCACCACTGTAAAATACTGCCACACCTTTTTGTCCAGCCCGGCTTTTGCAAATTCTTCCCGGAGAATTGCGTCAGACTCACGGACTGCCTCCAGCCGCTCTCTCGTAATCGCCCCAAGGCATCTTACACCAAGCCCAGGCCCAGGAAATGGCTGACGGTACACCATATCATGAGGAAGTCCCAGTTCCACGCCGCAGGCACGCACTTCATCCTTAAATAGCTGTTTTAACGGCTCCACCAGCTGGAATTGCAGGTCTTTGGGAAGTCCGCCCACATTGTGATGGGATTTAACCATCTTAGCTGTTTTCGTTCCGCTTTCAATAATATCAGGATAAATAGTTCCCTGTCCAAGGAAATCAATCCCCTCCAGTTTTTTCGCCTCTTCTTCAAAAACACGGATAAATTCACCGCCAATGATTTTCCGCTTTTGTTCAGGGTCAGATATGTTTTCCAGCTTTTCAAGAAAACGTTCAGAAGCATCCACATAAATCAGATTTGCATGAAGTTCATCACGGAACACTTTCACAACACTTTCAGATTCATTTTTGCGCATCAATCCATGATTTACATGCACACATACCAGTTGCTGTCCCACTGCTTTTATCAGCATAGCCGCAACAACAGAGGAGTCCACCCCGCCGGACAATGCTAACAGTACTTTCTTATCTCCTACCTGCTGACGGATAAGCGCCACCTGGTCTTCAATAAAATTCTTCATATTCCAGTTTGCCTGTGCCTGGCATTCTTCAAATACAAATTTTTTCAAAGCTTCCTGTTCTGGCAGCTGTTCGAACTGAGTCTCACATTTTGACTGCGGATGGTCAATGGAGATTATCGGATATCCCAGCTCATAAATCTCTGGCCTGATATCCACTGCCTGTCCATCTACCATACGGTTTTCACCGCCATTTAAGATAATGCCTTTTACATTGTCAAAATCCTTCAGCTCCTTAGCTGTGATATCATGGGGGTGAATCTCACTGTATACGCCAAGGCTGCGGATCTGACGGGCAAGCACTGTATTCTGAGTGCTGCCCAAATCCAGAATTACGATTAAGTCCTGTTTCATGGGGAAGGATCTCCTTATCTTTTATTTTTGTGTTACCCCCATTATAGCAAACCGCCCTATCCTTGTAAAGAAAAGACAAATCACTCCCACACAAATCAATTTTCAAAATCTGCCAAAGGGGGTGATTTTTCCAGCCTTTCGATTGTTTTTTTCACACATATGGAGATATTTTGCTATATTCGGAATACGTCATTTCATTTCCATCTTCTAAGTATTTATTCAGGCATTGTTCCAGATTGTCGCTTCCAAGATAAGGGGCGCATTGATACAGCAAGTCAAATGTCATCTTTTCATCCATAGAAAGCAGAACATCCCTTAACCCGTTTTTTCCCAAATAAGGGGCGCACTGATATATCGTCTCTCCTGTCAGTTTCTCTCCCATACTGTACATCACTTCTGTCAGTCCTGCCTTTCCCAGATAAGGGGCGCACTGATATACCGTCTCTCCTGTCAGTTTCTCTCCCATACTGCACAGCACCTCTGTCAGTTCTGCCTTTCCCAGATAATGAGCGTATTGATATGCCATCTCTCCCGTCAGTTTGTCCCCCATGGCCATAAGAACCTCTTTTAGTTTATCACCTCCAAGATAGTTAGCGCATTGGTATATCAATTCGTCTGTCAATGAATCTCCCATAGATACCAGCAGCTTTGCCAAAACATCATCTGCAAGATAAGGACAAATCTTCATCACCATTTCATTGCTTAACGGCGCAATATCACCGTCTTCCATTGCCTTTGCTAAAAACGCTGCTGTTAATTTGGAATCCGAATAAATCAGAAGGTTTTCCATCTCCTCTTCGCTAAGAGGCGTCTTTTGTTTTAAAAGTAATTCCAGAGCCTTACTGACCGTTTCGTCATCCAGATAATACAGGCAGTCCATTAT
The DNA here is from genome assembly GCA_947088515.1 of uncultured bacterium. Lineage (GTDB taxonomy): Bacteria > Bacillota > Clostridia > Lachnospirales > Lachnospiraceae > Suilimivivens. Next base: position 1,281 of record CAMUHA010000266.1, on the reverse strand, counting down.
TTTGTCTTTCTCCACAATTCCGCTTTTTATTTCTACAGTGAGGACCGCGCTTTGTTCCTCTTCTGGCGTAAAATAAATTCCCTCAAAATCCCTGTCAGACAAATCAGAACAGTCCACCCTAAGTCCCCGGATTTTTGCCCCCTGTCCCACAAGCTTAATTACATTTCTGCCTGCTTTAAAAGTTACATCCATCCTGTCCTCTTCTCCGATTTCATTGATTACTTTCACTTCACCATCCGGCCCAATATGGACAATTTTAAACCGTCCGCTAATCCCTTCAAAAGCGGTCTGTATCTGATAAACACCATCGCTTTTTGCATGGGCAATCAGCACAGTCGCACTGCCGCTTAAGTACATACCGCTGCAATTAATATTTTTTCCTCCACAGTAATTATACATATGCCATTGGTTGTTAATATCCTCCCCGGCAAGAAGGCTGTCATCCTCATACACCTGCCAGGCTTTATCCGATTTATCCTCCCACACAGGCGTTGAAAGAAAGTCATCCAGCCCGCCGTACATCATATTTCCCACAGCCATCGCCGCCCTGTCCCAGAAGGAAATATATTCATTTGCCGCGTTATCCCAAAAAGATGTGTATTCGTCTGCCGCCCTGTCCCAGTCAAAATCTTCTTCCCCTGTCTGGGACCTGGAAATATGAACGGGCATGGCCTTCGGTGAAACCTCTACACTGCCGCAGGCAGTCAAGAACACCATGCCTGTTGTTATACCTAAAGATGTCAAAACTCTGAAGCCATTTTGCTTCTTATATTGAAGTATGCCTTTTAATCTCACTTTTAACTCTTCCTTTCCATTAAACAATGTCGGGGACGGGATTTTTCCGAAAGCCCCCATATTCTGCTCTGCCGCGTCCAAAAGAACATTGCCATATGCTTTCTTTCCCTTCTGTGTCAGAGCTGCAAGCACTTTCTCATCACAGGAAAGCTCACAGTCCATATTCAGTTTCCTTTCAACCAGATAAAGAATGGGATTAAACCAGTGAATACTAAGCAATATCTGATACAGCCATTTGTACCACAAATCTTTTCTTTTCACATGTACAAACTCATGATGGAGCACAAGCGAAAGGGAATCCAGGTTTCTTTCCTCCTCTTTGGGCAGTACAATCACAGGCCGAAGCAGGCCAATGGTAATAGGCCCCGAAATTCCTCCGCACTCATATATTTCCGGCCTTTTCTTCATTGCAAGCTTTTTGCATATAGCCTCTGCCGTCTGTTTTATCTGTTTGCTGCAAACTACTTCCCTATTTTTTTTAATATA
>CAMUHA010000265.1 GCA_947088515.1 uncultured bacterium | reverse complement strand
CCGCGCTTGCGGAACGGCTGACGGAGAGCATATCGGTGGAGATGGCGGCGGTCAATACGAACCACCCGGTAGTGGATGCGGTCCTGAACCAGAAGTTCCACGCCGCAAGGGAGCGAGGCGTGTCAATGACGTTCCGGGTGGGTGACATGGGCGGGCTGTGTTTGGACGAGGAGGAGACGGTGACCCTGCTCTCCAACCTGCTGGACAATGCCATCCATGAGTGCGCGAAGGTGGCGCGGCAGGGGAGGAAGGCTGTCATTCATGTCAAGCTGGTGCATGAGGGAGGGAAGTTGCTCTTCTCCGTAAGGAACCCCGTGGCGGAAAAAGTGCAGGTCACGGAAGGCGCCGGCCTATTGAATGTGAAGGCGGTGGCGGATAAATACAAAGGTGATTTTGCCGTTTCCTGTGACGAGGAAAAGTTCCAGGCGGTGGTGATGTTATAAACTTTATGGTCATTTCGCGCAATTTATAGTCACTTGGTGCAATCGCGGTTTGAAATGCGGGTGTAACTGCCGATGGATTTTATGAAGCGAGAAAATTCAAAAAATTATATCAAGGAGGTATGCGATATGCAGATAACAAGGGATAACTATTCACAGTATGCCAACATGGTACAGCAGATGTTCGGCAATAAGAAAAATTCCAATAATCCGTTAGCTCAATGTGATTATGGGAATTTTGCACTGCGTTTCAAGCCGGTTGATATTCAATTCACGAAGCCGAATTGGGATAATATCATGACGAAGCGTGATAAGCCTGCAATGTCGGAGGAAGAATTTGAGGCGGCAATAAAGGAGCTGGCACAGAAGGAATTTGCCACCGGGAAGCGGGATGATGCGGCATATAGGAAATTATGTATGCAGCATGGAGAGACCGTTTCCCCGGACAGGAAAGCCATCTATGAATCAAGCATGAGAAAGACAGGCGGAAAGATGAATGCGGCCTGTATGTTTTGGGATAACAATGGGAATAAAACGCTGTCTTATAATCCTGAATCAAGGAACTGGAAAGCCATAAGCACGGAGGAAGAATTTGCAAGGGCGCGGGTGTTTACATCTATTTATAATGATGAACTGGCACGCCTGAAAAAAGAGTATGGGGAAAACGCAAAGGGAACCGTATCTTATCAGCAGATACAGTCTGACTTGGCAGCAGGCACAAAAGCGCCGTCTTCTTCGGGCAGCACATTGGATATACAGATATAATCTGTACATCCTATTCCGTAGAGGCGCATAGCGCTTTGCCTCTGCGGACTGCATGGGTGCAGGGGTGGCTCTGAATGGGAGCGGGACCATAATATTAAAATGATGAAGGGATGGAGAGGTAGTATGAAAAAATTTATCATGTTAGTATTTATGTTGTCAGTAGGCATGTTTAATATTGTTGGTTGTGGGGATAAGACAACTAAAAGCGATGTTTCAGATGCAGATGGGGCGGTAACTGAGGCCTCTATTGATGATACGGATATGGATAAAATCGGAGGAGATATTTGCCCTTGTGTAATGGTAAATGGTGTTGTCTATTATGATACTGGCTATAAAAGTTCTCTTGACAACCGTTGCGAAGACATGGATGGACAAATTACTTCTGAATGTTCTGGTTCGGAAGTGCCGACAGAAGATGACCAGAGCAATTTTGGAAAAGGCTATAACTACCAGTATGGTTCTGCAGAGGGAACGATTGAAATTCAAATGACTGATGGAAATTGGTATGTTTTCGCTATAAAAGAAGTAAAAGCTAAATATAAACCGTGAAAACAGTACAGTATGCAGACATCTCCGGTATCCCTGGTGTTTCGGCAGATTGGAGGGTAGGTGTGGCTTTGACCGACAGATGGGCTGCCGTAAAAAAGAAATGGAAGACTGAAATGGGTATTAACGGAATAGGAACAGCGGGATATCCGCTGACAGAATACATGGCAAGAAAGACAGGAAGAAGTGCGGAATCCGGGGCAATGGAATGATGAGCCATATATTTCAGATGATGGTACAGCGAATTAATAAACAGCTTAAAGGTGAAACGGAGAATTTTGACATCCTTGGAAGCTTATAGGACGTTTTTGGAGAAGCTGGAGCAGTTGTAGGCGCTTTCTCCAATAAGGCGCAGAGGAGATGTTTTTGGCGTTCCGACAAATTGGGGAACCGGGGAAATAATGGTAAAAGGGATTGAGAGGTGGACTCATGGGAATTTAATAGCGGGTATGGTAAATTCTGTAAATATGAAACAGAGTATGTCACTGAGCGGCAGAGGGCCTGACTGGTCTTTGGTCCCAAGCGTTGGGAAAAGCAGTAAATCAAAGGCTGAGTTTGCTGATAAGATTAAGGAACTGGCACGGAGAGCCACAGAGACTACGAGCAAAAAGGAATTGAAGTGTATCTACAGCCTGAGGGCGAGGTTATGTGCGGAATACATATATGACGTATCGCCCGACAGGAAGGCGTTGTACCGGCAGGCTGAAAATTCGTTGAAGAGACAGAAAGGGCAATCCAAAATGCCACGGGAGCAAAGAACTGACGCTGCTTGACTTCCTAGAGGCGGCAGATGGGGGAATCGTATAACAAGAATGTGGAGGAGTGTAAGATGTTTGATTTTATCATAGAGATGATTGCAGATATTGCAGAAATATTTGTTGATTTGTGGGTAAACAAAGTGATAAATCGAAAGAAAAAAAGTAATATTGATTCTGGACATAAAAGTCAGCAATAGGTGGTACAAAATGGAAAGTAAAATGGAGAGAATCAACGCATTACTGAAAAAGACATGTTTTATCATGGATTATCTTCCGGAACAGGTGAAAGCGGACAATGGAGGACAGTTTTTTGATGTGGAGTATTATCTGCTGGGCAGCGATAAACATATTGGGCTGAAAGACAGGTTTGTTGCTGTCATTTTGAAACTGATGTGCTATTACCATGTGGCAATTTTGTGGAATGGGTGGGTTGACCGTCCTTCTCCGGGAATGATAGAGGAGGCAGTCTGTGAAATTATGGAGAACCATTCGGGTACGCTTAATGTACTGTTCGTGGAGGCGGATGCGCTGCTGGTCTTTGATTGGGACTGTCTAAATCTGTCAGTGTATAATCCGACAGAAGTTGTCCAGTCCATTATGGAGAGAATTGCGTTTTCAGAAGGCTTATTTTGGAGAGAAGCTGCAAATTAGGTCTGGATAGATGCACTATTGTATTGGATGCATATCCGCAATAAGTCACAGCCTGACAAGGCAGGGCAGGTATCCCCGGCGTTCAGGCAAAACAGAGAGAGGCGATTGATATGAATATAACAGGAATAGCAAAAAGCCATCAAGCGAACATCGCTGTGGCAGGGAAAAAATCATCAAGGAAGGAATGGAAGCTGTCTGATTCCCTCCGGGAAATGATAACAGAATATGCCAGGGAGGATGCGGCACAGAACGTCTATATGGGGAATAAGTTCCTTGCCCTGCGGAAAAGCGAGGTGGCTAAGGTAGCTCCAGACAGGTCTGCATTGATAGGGAAACTCAATCAGGACATGGCAAATATGAAAGAAATACGGGAGGCGGACGAGAGATGGC
>CAMUHA010000264.1 GCA_947088515.1 uncultured bacterium | reverse complement strand
AAGGTCATTTAACTCTAATACTGTAAGCTCTTTGATAGCATCAATAAATTCCTGTGTGGATAACTTAGCCATTTTTATTTCCTCCATTTTATTATTCAATCAAAATTGTTATCTTTCCCTGGCACAAATCATATGCCTTTGCCTAACAAGACCAATATCCTGTTATTCTGCCGCAGGCGCTGCTTCCTGTGCCGGAGCCTCTTCTGCTGCAGGCGCTTCGCCGTCTTTTTCAGCAATCTGCTTAATAACACGTGCAAAGTTTGTAATAGGAGACTGCATACTTCCAAACAATCTTCCAAGCAGTTCTTCCCTTGAAGGAATCTTTGCGATTTCTGCAATACCCTTCGCATCATACTCCGTGCCCTCAACGATACCGCCCTTAATTTCCAGCTTGTCCGCTCCCTTTGCAAAATTGCAGAGGACTCTTGCAGGCGCTGTCGCATCGGTTGTGGAAATTGCAATTGCACTGGGGCCTTCCAGATAATGGGAGAGGCATTCGCAATCGGTTCCCTTAAATGCAAAGTTCATCATTGTGTTTTTGTAAACCTTGTAAGTGATGTCTGCTTCACGGAGCTGCTGACGGAGTTTGGTGTCCTGTTCTACCGTAAGACCGCGGTAATCAACAAGTACAACAGACTGTGCGTCTTTAATGCTGGCAGAAATTTCATCAATGACAGGTTGTTTCATCTCAACTTTAGCCACTTTCTTTACCTCCTGTTAGATTTTTACGCCGAAAAGGAAGATAACGCATACGCGCTCTGAATATCAACGCTGTTACTCTTTGCGGAGCAGCTTATTGAATAAAAAAACCCTTCCAAAGACGGAAGGGCACAAATACTCTGTAAACTCTTCTCCTCGGCAGGCGAATGTCTATTACTTACGCCTTCTTCCGTTTCCGGTTCAGGCGCCTGCTGTCTTCGGCATGGTCTGTACGACCTTTTATAAAATAGCACATATACGACATTGTGTCAACAACATTTTATGTATCCTGCTGGAATTTTTGTATACAGTAACGGATTTTCCCGCTGAAATCAAATTTAGAGCATATTACTTGCCATATACAGACGCTACTGCCTGCTCACAAATCCATCTCCATCAATCATTACCCCTGGCGACAGGTCCCGCATATAAGCAAGTATTCTTTCTTTCTCTTGTCCATATGCCATATCCACCTGACAGCCTGACTGTATGGCCGGAATAAACTGAAAAGCCCTAAGCCCCTCTCTGCCTATTGTTACCTGAACCATTCCTGTGTCCATCGTCTTAGAGTTAAACCAGAAGTTCCCAAGGCTGTAAATCACAGGAGCATCCCCGCAGTAAGTAATCCCCTGAAGACAGTGGGGATGGTCTCCGATAATCAAATCTGCCCCTGCCTGTGCAAGCCCCGGCGCCTGTTCCAGCTGCCTCCAGTCCGGCTGGTCCTGGTTTTCCGTTCCCCAATGTATATAGACAATAACAAAATCACTGTTTTCCTTTGCCTCTTTTACTGTATCATATAGCCTTGACGGGTCCAGACACCGGAAAACGCCTGCACTGTTTTCTGTGGCTCCCTTCGTATCAGGCGGTTCAAGTCGTTCTATCTGGGTGGCCGCCACAATTGCAATTTTCATATCATTAACAATAAAGTACAAAGGCGCCGATGCCTCTTTTAAATTTCTTCCTGCGCCAATGCCGGGTATGCCTGCCGCCTCCAAAGTATCCAATGTATCTAAAAGCCCCGTTTCTCCAAAATCATAAATATGATTATTGGCAAGAACTGCCACATCCGCTCCCATGTCGTGAAGATAGCTTACGGTGTCCACATCCGCCCGGAACGTAAACGTCTTTCCTTCTGTGGGCGTTCCCCTGTTCGTATAAGGAAATTCGTTATTCACTACCATAATGTCAACGCCGCGCATTTTTTCAAGCAGCGCCGGAGAAATTCCATTTTCCATTTTCCCGCCTCTGCTTAAAAATTTTGCCATAATTGCGTATTCATCATCCATCAGAATATCGCCTGCAAATCCAATAGTCACCTCATCCTTGCTGCCTGCCTCCCATGCAAGAATACGGTTTTCTTTCATATAAGCTTCGTCTGCAAGCACATCCTTGTATCTGGAAGGCGCTTCGGCTATTGGCGGTTCTTTATCTATGCCCGCCATTGTTTCTGCTATTTCTTCCTTTCCCTCTGGTATGCTTTCCCAGAAAAAATGGGCGCCGTCATGCTTATTTCCCAGGCCTTCCTCCACATCGCCATCGTCTTTTTCTTTTCCTGACAATGCGTTGGAAACAAGAATTCCGGCAATTCCCACAGATACAACCAGACTAAATGTAAGTAAAAATACTGCAAAAGGTCCTTTTTTCAGTCTGCTCTCTACATGTTTCTTTCTGATTTTCATTTTTGGTTTCTTTATTTTTGCTTTCATATATATAGAATAACATATTCTGCAAAATATGCAATTATGGTTTACCGCAGGACGTTTCCTTACGCGCCCCTGCGCATAAAAAGCCGGCATGCAGAAACTTTGCATGCCGGTCCATTTTTAAATCCGGTAGAGATTAAAATTTAGCAACACTGACTTTGATGCCAGGTCCCATGGTAGAGGTAAGTGTGATACTCTTTAAATACTGCCCCTTAAGCGCTGAAGGTCTTGCTTTCACAATCGCTTCCATCAGTGCATTAAAGTTTTCCTGCAGTTTATCTTCCGTAAAGGAAGCTTTTCCAATCGGTGCATGGATAATGTTCGTCTTATCAAGTCTGTACTCAATCTTACCAGCTTTAATATCATTAATAGCCTTGGTAACATCCATGGTAACAGTGCCAGCTTTAGGATTAGGCATCAGACCTTTCGGTCCCAAAACCTTACCAAGACGTCCAACAATACCCATCATGTCAGGAGTGGCAACTACAACATCAAAGTCCAGCCAGCCGTCTTTCTGGATTTTAGGGATCAGCTCGTCCCCACCTACATAATCAGCGCCTGCTGCCTCTGCCTCATTTATTTTATCGCCTTTTGCAAATACCAGCACCTTAACGCTTCTTCCGGTTCCGTTAGGCAGTACAACCGCACCACGCACCTGCTGTTCTGCATGACGTCCGTCACATCCTGTTCTGATATGAACTTCAATTGTCTCGTCAAACTTGGCAACTGCTGTTTTCTTTGCAAGGGCAATTGCGTCAATAGGCTCATATGTGGCTGCACGGTCAACCTGCTTTGCAGCCTCTACATATTTCTTTCCATGTTTCATTATCAATTCCTCCTATGGTTCCAACGACACTGACAGAAAAATACAGCTTTACAGCTATGCTCCGTCTTTTTGTGTCTCCCAGTTTTCAAAATTTATTAGTTAGTCCTCTACTGTGATACCCATACTTCTTGCTGTGCCAGCAATCATGCTCATTGCAGCCTCCAGACTTGCCGCATTAAGGTCAGGCATCTTCATTTCCGCAATTTCCTGGAGTTTTGCCTTGGAAATAGACGCAACTTTTGTTTTATTCGGCACTGCGGAACCTGACTTAATATTGCAAGCCTTCTTAAGAAGCACTGCAGCAGGAGGAGTTTTTGTAACAAAACTGAAACTTCTATCTGCATATACTGTGATAACTACAGGAATGATTA
>CAMUHA010000263.1 GCA_947088515.1 uncultured bacterium | reverse complement strand
GGGCGGTCAGGTGGCGCTGGTAACTGATACAGGTTCTGTAATGGATAACGGATATAATCAGGCAGCGCTGGAAGGGGCTAAGGATTATGCACTTGCAGCAGGTGTATCTTATTCTTTTTACAGTACAGAATCTGACACCCCAAAGGCATATGAAGATACAGTTTTGTATGCCATTGAAAATCAGGCGAAACTGGTTATCTGTGCAGGTTCCCACTTTGAACAGGCAGTGGGAAGCCTTCAGGAAAAATACAGCGATATTACTTTTTTGTTACTGGATGGTGTGCCAAGGGACGATTCGGGCAGGGAGACGGCAATTGCCCCCAATGTGCATTGTATCACTTATCATGAGGAAGAAGCCGGATATCTGGCTGGATATATGGCAGTGCTGGAAGGATACCGCAAACTTGGATTTATTGGAGGGGAACAGCTTCCAACGGTACACAGATACGGCTATGGCTATCTTCAGGGAATTGATGATGCTGCCACAGATTTGGATATTTGTGAGGAAGTTTGTGTGGAATACTGGTATTCGGATACCCTTTCTCCTTCACTGGAGATAAAAAAGACTGCCCGCAGCTGGTATGAGGCAGGCACAGAAGTAATTTTTGTCTGTGGCGGTTCTATTTATCAGTCTGTACTGGCATCAGCTGAAAAATGTAACGGTATGCTGATTGGGGCGGATGTGGATCAGAGCGGGATTTCGAAGCGTTTTCTGACTTCTGCCATGAAAGGCGTCCAGTCTTCTGTTATTGTAGCGCTTGATGAGCTTTTTGCCCATGGAGGAAGCTGGCCGGAGGATATGGCAGGATGTGTGATGACTTATGGGGCAGAAAAAGAATGTATTGAACTTCCGCTAACAGGAAATGCGTGGCGGTTCCAAAATGTTTCCACAAAGGACTATTTCCGGGTAAGGGCCAGCTTAAGAGAAGGAAAGGTTTACATATCAGATGACATCAGTGAACAGCCGGATACAGCAGTTACAGTAAACTATTATAATGAGAGTATAGATGGGAAAGCGACAGCAGCAATAGATGATTATTTTGCACTGCCTGCCGCAGGAACAGGCTGCTTGCCGGCCTGTATAGTGCGGGGCAGAGATATGTGTTTCCTGCACCTTAGATAGCAGGAGGAAATGTTTTGGATAAGAAAAAAAAGATTACGCTGTTTATATGTGGCATTCTCCTGCTTGCCGGTATCCTTTTGATACGGGGATGTCAGGGGAAGCCCCTTGCCGCTTCTGCGGAGAACCTAAGCGCAGAGGAAGGGGAAGAGGGAAGAATAAACAGACTGACGCAGGGAAATGTAACTCTTTCCCAATGGGAGCTTGCTTCTTATGGGGAGATTACAAGCTGTTCTATTAAGGAAGATGGAAAGACAGTGGGTTTATCGCTTGTCCTTCCGGATATTCCGGGAAGTGATAATGAGCTGATTTACCTTTTTGAGTTTGAAACCTATGAAGATACAGATGCTTTTGGTGATTTTGAACGGAAGCCGATTGCCAGTATGGAAAAGTCGGCAAATTGTGAATTTCAGTGGAACTTTAAGGAGGAACAGCTTTTCCGGCAGTTTGTACCGGCGCTGCTTGTTCATGGGGAATATATTCCTGTTTCTGATAGCAGCTATATAAATAATCCGGAAGTGATCGCGCGCAATACTGACGACTATCCGGAGAGCAGGTCAAAAAAGGGGCTGCTGCTGGACCCAGAGCTTTTGGGAACGCCAAAGCTGGAGGAATTGGGCGTACAACATGCTATTTATAACATTCCTCTGTCTCTGATTATTGGAGAGACAACAGATGACAAATATCCAACTATTCTTTATGAATACAAGGGAAAAACATATCAGTTTAACGGTTCCGCTATTGCCGGCTATGATAATCTTTTCTTTTATCTTACAGCAAAAGAAATGCTTACCACGGCAATTATTTTAAATGACTGGAGTGAAGAATACCCGGAGTTGATTCATCCGCTTTCAAGAAACAAAAAATCAGGGGCTTATTATTATGCTTTTAACTGCGCGGAGGAGGAGGGGTGTCTGCATCTTGAAGCGATTGCAAGCTTTTTGGCGGAGCGTTATTCGGGGGGCGAATATGGTCTGGTGTCAAGCTGGGTGATTGCCAATGAAATTAACCAGCATAAGCTATGGAATTTTATGGATACAAGTGATATTACCATGTATGCGGCTGAATTTGAAAAGGCCCTCCGTATTTTTTACAATGCTGCCAAACGCAATTATGCAGGGGCAAAGGTGTATTTGAGCATTGACCATGACTGGAATGACAATGAAGGAAAAAATGATAAGTTTTTTAACGCAAGAGATATACTGGAAGCGGTTAACAGCATAGCATGTCAGAAGGGAAATTATGACTGGGGGGTGGCAATTCATCCCTATCCTGCGCCTCTTACCAGGGTGAATTACTGGAACCAGACTTATGATAAAACTATGGATGCGCCTGTGCTGACTCCTATGAATTTAAGTACAGTCACGGATTTTCTTAAACAGGAAGAATATCTTGACCGGAGCGGTAATGTGCGCAGTATTTCTGTTACAGAGCTTGGATTTACCTCAAATTCAGGGGAAAAGCTGCAGGCAGCAGCCTTTGCTTACTGTTATTACATTATTGATGCAAATCCCTACATAGAAGCGTTTATTATGAACAGACAGACAGACGCCATGGAAGAAGTAAAACAGGGACTTTCTTTTGGCATATATAAAATAGACCATACGCCTAAGTATATTTATAAAATATTTAAGGAAATTGATACAGAGCAGGGTATGGACAATGTAGACTTTATGCTAAATATTATTGGGGCGGAAAGCCTGGAAGAGGCGCTTTTGCGCGCACAGTAAAACAAAATAAAAAAAGTAGGACCTTTGAAATTCAGAGGTCTTATTTTATGAAAAACTCTCTGTTTCCCCGTACCGGAATAAAGGCTATAATTTTACTATAACTTCATCCACTGCGTATGACCAGAAATGGATGCGAGGCAGGAATTTCTATGAAAATATAGACAGAGTAGTGGACAATGTGTTTGCAAACTACTTATCCCGTCCAGGGGTGCGGCAGCCTATTTTCACTTCCTATTGCGATGGCAGAAGAGTTACCTGTAATGGATTAAGTCAGTGGGGGTCTAAGTATCTGGGAGAAGAAGGGTACTCTGCTATTGATATTATTCATTATTATTATGGAAGCGATATGTATATTAATACGGCAGTGAGTGTAGCCGGTGTGCCTTCCTCGTGGCCGGGGTATAATCTGACAATTGGGTCTACAGGGGAGAAAGTCAGGCAGATACAGCAGCAGCTGAACCGTATTGCAAGAAATTATCCGGCAATTCCTGTTATAACGGCTGATGGGATTTATGGACCGGCTACAGCTGAAGCGGTGCGTGCCTTTCAGAGGATATTTAATCTTCCGGCCTCCGGCGTGGTGGATTATCCCACATGGTACAGTATTTCAAACATTTATGTAGGTGTCAGCCGTATCTCTGAGCCTGCATAACAGTTAAAACCAGTGACAGGGAACGTTCATCATGTAGGAAAAAGACAGGGCGGTTACGCACTTTTTTAACAGTTCATTGGTTGCGGAAATATGGGGAATGATGGTATACTA
>CAMUHA010000262.1 GCA_947088515.1 uncultured bacterium | reverse complement strand
TCATTCTCAAGCCGTTCCAGATTATCCTTCTCTTCTTCTGACAAAACTGCATAATCAGGAAACTCCTTTTTTAACCCTGCGACTATTATATGGTTCGCAGCCTTATCCGCCGAAGTCAGCGGCATATCCCCATCTTTATACTCTACCTGCATATCAGAAACAGTATTATAAATCTCCATAATTGCTTTTCCTGCTTCAACTGCATATTTTTTTGCTGCCGTTAATTCCCTTAAATACATTTTCTTATTTTCCTCATTTTATACTGTAATCAATAAAACTTCTCACAAAATCTGTCTTAGGATTTTGACAAACTTCTTCCGGTGTCCCAATCTGCTCTATTTTACCCTGATTGGTAATAATAATCCTGTCAGCTACTTCCATAGCTTCCTCCTGGTCGTGCGTAACAAAAATACTTGTAATACCTACTTGTTTAATCATCCCCCGGAGCCAAGTACGGAGTTCACGGCGCACCTTTGCATCAATTGCCGCAAAAGGCTCATCCAATAAAAGCAGCTGTGGGTTCGGAGCAAGCGCACGTGCAAACGCTACCCGCTGACGCTGTCCTCCCGACAACTGATGGGGAAATCTTTTTCCTAAATCCGCCATAGAAACCAGTTCCAAAAGTTCCGATACCCGCTCTTTTATCTCTGCTTTACTTTTTTTCTGCACTTCCAGCCCAAAAGCGATATTATCAGCCACTGTCATATACCGGAACAAAGCGTAATTTTGAAAAACAAACCCTATTCCTCTCTTACTGCCCGGTATTTCATTTACGATTCTTCCATTTATAATTATTTCCCCAGAGTCAGGCATATCCAGCCCTGCAATCATTCGCAGAATTGTAGTTTTTCCGCTTCCGCTAGGTCCAAGGAGCGCCGCTAAATGCCCCTTTTCTACCTGGAAGCTCACATCATCCGAGGCATGGAATCCATCAAACGTTTTATTAATATTTCTCATTTCCACATACATAGCAGCCTTTACTCACTTTCTTTTCCACTCCACAATATTCCTTGCTATCAGTACCAATACGGCAAGTATTACCAATATAGAAGATACTGCAAAAGCTTCTGTGGTATTAAACTCATTGTATAGAATTTCCACATGCAGTGGAAGTGTATTAGTTTTTCCTCTCAAATGGCCTGAAATAACAGATACCGCTCCAAATTCCCCCATGGCTCTTGCCGTACATAAAATAACCCCATAAAGCAATGCCCATTTGATATGTGGAAAGGTAATCCTTCTAAAAATTGTAAAACCTTTTGCACCAAACAAGGCCGCAGCTTCTTCCTCCTGTTTGCCCTGCGCATTCATTACTGGAAATAATTCCCGAAACACAAAAGGAAGTGTGACAAATGTAGTTGCCAGAATAACTCCGGGAACTGCAAAAACAATTTTAATATTATGTCTGTCTAAAAAATCTCCCATCCATCCAATATTGCCAAAGGTTAAAATAAAAATCAGTCCGGCAATAACCGGAGAAATGGAAAATGGAATGTCTATTAACGCTGCTAATATCTGTCGGCCTTTGAAATAAAATTTTGACAGCAGAAATGAAGCAAATAATCCAAATACAGTATTAACTGCCACTGAAATAACCATAGCCAATAATGTTAGCTGCAATGCTCTAATTGTGTACTCATCCATCACCGCTTCCAAGTAAGCTTTCCATCCATCTCTTAATGCGTTTATAACAATTACCGCCAGCGGTAAAAGCAGCATTACAAATAAAAATAATATGCTTATTCCTATCAGTATATACTTTATGATAATATGAGAATTATCTTTAGGCGGCTCAATTACCTTTTGCAGCGAATTAATCCCATCCCCCACCATATCTTTTTCATAAGGTCTTAGATTATCTTTCTTCATGTTCATTCTCCATTAACATCCGGCTATTCTTTTACAAATTTCTGCATATGAATTTGAAGCGCATTAATAACAAACATCAGTACAAAAGACAATATAAGCAAAACCAGCGCTATGGCTGTGGCATCTGCATATTTATATTGCTCAAGTTTAGACATTATCAGCACAGGAGCAATCTGTGTTTTGTATGGAATATTCCCTGCAATAAATACCACACTGCCATATTCCCCAATCCCTCTTGCAAACGCCAGACCAAATCCCGCTAAAAGCGCCGGAAACACTTCCGGGATAATCACACGGAAAAAAATACAAATCTTTCCTGCTCCAAGCATTTCGGCTGCCTCTTCATATTGCCTGTCCAGCTTTTCAAGCACTGGCTGCACCGCTCTTACAACAAAGGGAATCCCCACAAATATCATGGCTATGACAATGCCAATACGTGTATATGCAATTTTAATTCCTGCTTTATTAAAAAGAGAACCGACCCATCCACGGTCCGAATACAGGAAAGTTAATGATATGCCTGCTACTGCTGTCGGAAGCGCAAAAGGCAGTTCTACCATTCCATCCATCAACCGCTTTCCTGGAAATTCATATCTGACTAATACCCACGCCAGTATCATGCCAAACACTGCATTAATTACAGCCGCTATAAATGCACTGGATAAACTCACCAAATAACCGGAAAGAATTTGTCTGGAGGTAATAGCAGCTAAGAATTCCTGAAAGCTTAACTTACTTACGCTCATAAACAAGGATGCTAAGGGAATTAAAACCAATGTGCCCAGCAATGTCAGCGTCACTCCCAGAGATATTCCAAAACCAGGTATCACCTTAACAGCCCGCTTATTTACTACCTTAACAATCTGTTGTTCCATTCTGCGAACATTCCTCTCATTGAATTACTCTCCATATATCTGGTCAAAAATTGCGCCATCATCGAAATAATCCTTATATGCCTTCTGCCATCCGCCAAAATCATCAATTGTCACCAGATTCATCTGTAAATTAAACTGGTTTGAAAACTCATTTAAAATATCCTGGTTTGATGGCCGGTAATAGTGTTCTCCTGCCAGACGCTGGGCCTTGTCACTATATAAATATTCCAGATATGCCTTTGAAATTTCTTCTGTTCCATGCTTTTTGGCATTCTGGTCTACCACCGCCACTGACGGCTGCGCCAGTATACTAATGCTTGGCGTTACAATCTCAAATTGCTCCGGATATTCTTCCATTGCCAGATATGCTTCATTCTCCCAGGCAATTAAAACATCGCCCTGCTGGTTTTCAACAAATGTATTGGTAGCTCCTCTTGCTCCTGAATCCAAAACAAGTACATTGTGATACAATTTCTTCATAAATTCTTTTGTTTCATTTTCATCATTTCCATTTTGATTCTGTTCATATGCCCACGCTGCGAGAAAGTTCCAGCAGGCTCCACCGGAAGTCTTGGGATTTGGTGTAATTACCTCCACCCCATCCTTAACTAAATCGTCCCAATCTGCTATATTTTTTTCATTCCCCTTCCGCACAAGAAATACAATAGTGGATGTGTATGGCGAGCTGCTTTCGTCCAATTCCTCCATCCATCCGCTGTCAATCATTCCGGCGCTCTCAATTGCCATCACATCACGGGCAAGGGCAAGTGTAACCACATCCGCATCATTTCCCTCAATTACAGAACGCGCCTGTGAACCAGAACCGCCATGAGATTGCGTGACTTTTACCTCTGCTCCATTTTTTTCTTTCCAATATTCACTAAATATTTTGTTATATTCCACATAAAACTCCCGCG
>CAMUHA010000261.1 GCA_947088515.1 uncultured bacterium | reverse complement strand
TTTGCTGAGATCTTTTTACGGGCATAGAGATTGGGGAACAGATTAATATAGTCACAGATGGCTTCTGAGGACGCAGTCAGAGCAGCAATTGGACAAGATAATAACAGTTTTTCAACAGTAGGGCTTGCCAGATATGTAACAGCCGTTGCAAACAGCGGCACATGCTATGACCTTACACTGATAGATAAAATTACGGACCACAGTGGAAATCTTCTTAAAAATAATAGCGCCAATGTAAGAAATACTATAGAAATGGATAAGGCCAGCTGGGATGCAATTCATCTTGGAATGCGGCAAATGGTTGAAAACAATGCTTATTTAAAAGACCTTCCTGTCAGTGTTGCCGGAAAAACTGGTACGGCAGAGGAAAATTTAAATCGGGCCAACCATGCCCTGTTCGTATGTTATGCGCCCTATGAGCAGCCGGAGATTGCCATAGCCACCAGAATTGCTTTTGGATATTCGTCAAGTTATGCTGCTCGGACTACCAAGGAGATTATCCAATATTATTTTGATTTGGTAGATGAAGAAGAATTGTTAAACGGAGTTGCAGAGCAAATGTCTGGCAGCACAGCCATTGCCGATTAATCAGGATAAAGGAGTAATTTGTTTTGAATAATTCAGTAATCATTAAAAGTTTTCCTAATGGTATTGTACTACATTTAGACAATGAAATTCCTTTTGAAGAATTGCTTATGGATATTGGAAACAAGTTCCAGGAATCCAGTGGTTTCTTTAAAGATGCTAAAATGGCGCTTTCTATCAAGGGAAGAAACTTATCACAACAGGAAGAGCTTCAAATTGTCAATACCATATCAACTAACTCAAGACTGCGGATTATCTGTCTGGTTGGGGAGGATGAAGAAACAAATCAGGGATTTGTAAGAGCGCTACAGCAAACAGATTTATCCAGCGAACATTCTTTAAACAATGAAGGACATTTTTACAGAGGAACACTAAAAAACGGACAGGTGCTTGAAACAGAATCAAGTATTGTAATACTGGGAGACGTTTACCCCGGTTCTGCCATCATATCTTATCGTGATATTATTGTACTTGGTGGCTTATATGGAGAAGCATATGCTGGTGGAAATGGAAGCAAAGGACATTATATTGCGGCGCTTGAAATGTCACCGGAGAGGTTAAAGGTTGGTGATTTCAAATACAAACCGAAGGATAAAACGCCAAAATGGTCTATAAAACCTAAGGTACAACCGAAAATTGCATACGTTCGGGATGAAAAAATTGTAATTGACCCTCTCACAAAAGATTTACTGAGTGATTTACCTGTTTAATAGGAATATTCTCAGGGGACGAAAATTAATTCATTATACCGCTAATGCGGCGAAACGGAGGTAAGTATGAGTGAAGTAATTGTCGTCACATCAGGGAAAGGCGGTGTGGGTAAGACCACCACATCCGCAAACGTAGGAACAGGTCTGGCTGCAATGGGAAAACGCGTAGTTCTCATAGATACAGATATCGGTCTTAGGAATCTGGATGTTGTTATGGGACTGGAAAACAGAATCGTATACAATCTGGTGGATGTGGTGGAAGGAAAGTGCCGCATAAAGCAGGCTCTGATAAAGGACAAGCGTCACCCCAGTTTGTATCTCATGCCTTCTGCACAGACAAAAGACAAAACAGCTGTAAATCCGGAGCAAATGGTAAAAATGATTAATCAGCTCCGGGAACAGTTTGATTATATTATTCTGGACTGTCCGGCCGGAATAGAGCAGGGATTTAAAAATGCAATTGCCGGCGCTGACAGGGCGCTGGTAGTGACCACTCCTGAAGTATCTGCCATTAGAGATGCAGACCGTATCATTGGCCTGCTGGAAGCAAATGATTTTAGCAAGATTGATTTAATAATCAACAGACTCCGATATGATATGGTAAAGCGCGGTGATATGATGAGCGCCGCCGATGTGGTGGACATCCTGGCAATTAGTCTGATTGGCATTGTGCCGGATGATGAAAATGTTGTTATTGCTACCAATCAGGGAGAACCTCTGGTTGGAAATAACACAATGGCAGGAAAAGCATATCAGAATATATGTTATCGAGTAACCGGAAAAGAAATTCCATTTCTGGAGCTGGAAAAAGGCGTTTCTTTCTGGACGAGGGTGTCAGGTATCTTTCATAGGAATTAGGAGGTGGGCGTATGGGAATCAGAAGTTTTTTTAACAGGAAAAAATCACGGGAAATTGCAAAAGACCGGTTGAAAATACTGCTCATTTCTGACAGAGTTAACTGTTCACCGGAAATGATGGAAATGATAAAAACAGATATAGCCAAAGTTATCTCAAAATACATGAAAATAGATGCTGAGAGCATGGAGATCCAGATCTGTAAGACAGATAGTAAAGGACGCGATAAAACGCCTACCCTGTATGCGAATATCCCTATCCTGGATTTACATAAGAATATCAACTGATAAGCGTTATGCAGGGCATACCGCTTACTACAGGAAGGTGAAAATGGTATATGTTAAAACAATATAAAATACGTTACTATGATTTTAAACTTGTATTAATGGTGATTGCCCTGGCAGTCATTGGAATTATCGCCGTTGGCAGCGCTGACCCTTCTAAGCAGAACAAGCAGATAGCCGGCTTTGCCTTCGGGGTATTCCTGATGCTTGTAATTTCTCTTTTTGATTATTCTGTACTGCTTAATTTATATTGGATAATGTATATTTTTAATGCAGTTTTACTTGTGCTTGTTATTGCTTTGGGAGAAGAAACCAAGAACGTGCAGCGTTGGATTGAAATTGCCGGTATCCGTTTCCAGCCTTCCGAGCTTGCTAAAATTCTGATTGTTCTTTTTTTTGCACAGTTTATATATAAACATAAGGAGAAACTGAATACTTTTAAGTATATTGCTTTATGTGTCGTTTTATTTGCAGTTCCGGCTTTTTTGGTTTATGAGCAGCCCGACCTTTCAACAACAATTGTAATCTGCCTGATTTTTTGTGTAATTATGTTTACCGGAGGACTTAGTTGGAAAGTTATTGGAGGAATACTGGCGGTTGCCATTCCTGTTTTTTTAATATTTTTGTATCTGGTTATGCAGCCAGACCAGAAAATAATTGATGAAGAACATTTGTATCAGCTAAACAGAGTTATTTCATTTTTTAATAAAGAAGAATTTGCTAATTCCCTTGGATACCAGCAGGAGTATTCCGTTATGGCGATTGGTTCTGGTCAGCTCACTGGAAAAGGGTATAAAAATAATCAGATTAGTTCTGTAAAAAATGCTAATTTTATTGCAGAACAGGAAACAGATTTTATTTTTGCTGTAATAGGAGAAGAATTTGGTTTTGTAGGAGCATGCACTGTAGTAGTTCTTGTACTTTTAGTTTCCATAGAATGTATGTTTATTGCGCGACGGGCCAAAGATATTGCAGGAACCATTATAGCAGCAGGTATAGGCGCAATGATAGGCTTTCAGTCATTTATCAATATAGGAGTAGTTACATATCTGCTTCCCAATACTGGCCTCCCTCTTCCTTTTATAAGTTATGGGCTGACTTCTCTTGTCAGTTCCTTTATAGGAATCGGATTTGTTTTAAATGTGGGGTTACAATGCCGGCAGAAATGATGTATAATATGGCTAGTATAATATAAGGGCAAAATAATGTTATTAGGAGGGTTTAAAATGAATATAGCGTTAATAGCACATGATGCGAAAAAAAAATTAATGCAGAATTTTTGCATTGCTTA
>CAMUHA010000260.1 GCA_947088515.1 uncultured bacterium | reverse complement strand
ATATAAGTAACGCCAAAGAGTGTGTCTGGCCTGGTCGTATAGACAGTCATCTTATCTTCTTTTCCCTTTAAGATAAAATCCACTTCCGCGCCAGTGGACTTTCCAATCCAGTTTTTCTGGGAAACTTTTACACGTTCCACATAATCTACTGTATCAAGTCCCTCTAAAAGCTTGTCCGCATACTCTGTGATTTTTAACATCCACTGACTCTTTACCCTGCGGACTACCTCGCTGCCGCAGCGCTCACAGACACCGTTTACCACTTCCTCATTGGCCAGCCCAACTTTACAGGAAGTACACCAGTTAATCGGCATTTCCGCTTTATAAGCAAGACCTGCATGGAAAAGCTTTAAGAATATCCATTGTGTCCATTTGTAGTAGTTGGGGTCTGTGGTATTAACCTCCCGGTCCCAGTCAAAAGAATATCCAAGCGCATGGAGCTGTCCCTTAAAATGTTCCACATTATTCTTTGTAACAATCTTCGGATGGATATGATTTTTAATTGCATAATTTTCTGTAGGAAGACCGAAAGCATCCCATCCCATGGGATAAAGAACATTATACCCCTGCATTCTTCTCTTTCTTGCAACAACATCCAATGCCGTATAGGGCCTTGGATGCCCCACATGCAGCCCCTGTCCCGAAGGATAAGGGAATTCCACTAATGCGTAATATTTAGGTTTCGTATAATCGTCAGAGGTTTTAAATGCCTTTTCCGCATCCCATATCCCCTGCCACTTGGTTTCCACTTCTCTGTGATTATATGGTATTGCCATTATTTCCTCCATTCCAAAGAGCCTATGGCTCCTTAACTTCTGTGCTGTAAACCCATACATTTCATACGTTAAAATATTTTACCTATATTATGGTAAAATGTCAATAACCTCATTCAGTCCATACCCTTCAGTATAGGCAAAGCTAATCGTATCTCCTTCTTTAAATCTGATAATCTGTATCAGAGATTCAATAGACAAATCCACATCAAAGATATCCTCCTGTCTTTCCAGGCAAATGTAGTAGTGGGTGTTTCCTTCCAGTACAACTGGCGAAATACTTTCTATTTTCCCGGTGACATTCTTTCCTGCATTTGGAGAGGCGCTTACAATTCCATTCGTGCTAAGAAGCGATGTATAGTTTTTCTCACATTCCTGTACTGTATCCCCAATTGCCACCCATTGATATTTCTGGACATTTACCATAGCATACTTCTTTACAAGCCCAGCCCCGTCCTTTAAAGCCATAAAGTAAGTCGGTTCATCCGCAATATTCAACAGCAGGGGAAATGTGGAACGGTATCCTAAATTCTGCACCTGGCCTTCCGCGGAAGACATTGCAGAGTCCTCAATGGCTCCCTCCACTTTATAAGAGCGTGTTTCCATCGTCCTTTGGTTCATCAGCACAAACCCTACATTTGACTGGTCTCCGCTTACGCTGGTAATCCCTGTATACACCCAAACATCATCCTCCAGCGCAATGTAATTGTAGCCATTAGTGGACTGTAAACAATCTTTTTGTCCTAACAGTGAATTCCAAAAGCCATGTTTTAAAATTCCCGAATAGTCATACAAACTAACCAGCAAATCTGCCGAATAGACTTTATCCACCCATGAAGGAACATCCTCCACTGCATAATCAACGCATTCTCCTGTCTGGGCATTGCACAAAACCACACGGCCAATAGTCTGTCCCCCAAACAGTCCAATATTAAATTTTTTAACAGGACATACCCAAAAAGGTATCCCTTCCTCATCAATTTCAAAAAAAATCTGTTCATCAAAAATATAGGTTGGGTACTTAAACCTCAAATGCCTGTAAATGTTCCTGTTAAAATACTCACCTTTGGAATAACGTATGCCTTTATCCAGTTTCACACATTCTGTATTTTGAGTGGTCATATCAATCAAAATATATGCTGGAATCCCATTTTTCTGGTTGGTAAGCCATTTGATGGGACTAGCATAAGTAAGAGGTGTCACACGCACCGGCTTTCCCTGATAATTTATCTGGGAATAGTCACTGGACACTTCAAACTGCGAAACCATATCCACCATGCTTCCCATTTTACGGTTTCCCAAAAGAGAGGCAGAGTCCTTGTCCAGTAAGGGGATCGTCTTATAATCAACTTCTTTGATATCATCTGTAAATTCCCTTTCCTCAATTGTTAAAAGCTTTTGGTACTTTGCAGCGTTAAAAAAGGGAGAGGACAGCAGAGAACCAGCCACATAAAAAATAAGCAGCGCTATAAATAAAATTCCTAATAGTTTAAATATCAGATTGCTTTCCCTGATACTGAAACGGAAAATATTTATTCCATCCACTCCTGACTGTCTGTTGCTCTTAAACTGCTTTGTCGCAGAAAGCAGCATTAAAGCCGCCACCAGCAAAAGGATTACTCCCCAAGTACCTGCAGAATGAATATTGACTGCCGGAATTGTTACATAGTAATAGACACAAAGCGCTATAACTGCCACTGCCGCAATTATAATATTTCTTAAAATCCCTTTTTTCTTCATTAAAATTTACCTCTCTTTTTGTCTGGCAATTTAGACCATTATACAACAGGATGCTGCATACCCCCATATACAGCATCCTGTTACCTTCATCTAAAAAGAACTTTATCTTATTTTCCTTTTTTAATCATCTGAACCTTCAGACGCTTTTGCCGCTACCTCTTTTTCCTGTACATCGCTTGGAGCCTGCTCATAACGTGCAAATTCATACGCATATTCACCCCGTCCTCCTGTCATGGAGCGAAGGTCGGTACAATAACCAAACAATCCCATCATTGGAACATCCGCTTCAATTACCTGCTTTCCGCCCGGCGCCGGATTCATTCCCAATACTCTTCCTCTTCTTTTGTTAAGGTCGCCCATAACATCGCCTGTATAAGAATCTGGCACTGTCACCTTCAAGGACGCAATCGGCTCAAGCAATACCGGATGCGCTTCCATAAATCCTTTTTTAAATGCCTGGATGGTTGCCATCTTAAATGCCATTTCCGATGAGTCCACTGGATGATAAGAACCATCATAGAGAACTGCCTTCACACCTACCACAGGATAAGAAGCAAGAGGCCCCTTTAATACAGATTCCTGAATTCCCTTCTCCACTGCCGGGAAGTAGTTCTTCGGAACCGCACCGCCTACCACTATCTGTTCAAATACATAGGACTCTTCCAGATTTCCTGAAGGCTCAAATTTCATCTTAACATGACCATATTGCCCATGACCGCCAGACTGCTTTTTGTACTTGTAT
This sequence comes from uncultured bacterium, assembly GCA_947088515.1. GTDB lineage: Bacteria > Bacillota > Clostridia > Lachnospirales > Lachnospiraceae > Suilimivivens. The sequence continues at coordinate 482 of CAMUHA010000260.1, read as the reverse complement.
TCTACATCTGATGTTTTTTTGATAGTTTCTCTGAATGCCACTTTAGGTTCTGTCAGTTCTATTTCCACCTTATACTCATTCAAAAGCTTGCTGGCAATTACATCCAGATGTAAATCACCCATACCATAAAGAAGCATCTGCCTGTTTTCAGCGTCATTGACATATTTCATCGTTAAGTCTTCATGGGAAATCTTTTGAAGAGCCTGGGAAATCTTATCAACATCCCCTTTGTTCTTGGGATTATATCTTTTGTATGTATAAGGTTTGGGCATTTCCCATTTACCAAATTTAATTGTAGTTGCTTTAGTGGAAAGACTGTTGCCTGTTCTAGCTCCTGTAAGCTTGGCAAGGGCGCCAATATCTCCTGCATGAAGTTCTTTTACTTCTACTGGCTTATTTCCCTGCATCACATACAGTTTACCAATCTTTTCTTCAATATCCTTATCAATATTATATATCATATCATCCGTTTTAAGCACACC
>CAMUHA010000259.1 GCA_947088515.1 uncultured bacterium | reverse complement strand
TTACTGCAGGAAGTGCATTTCTAATGTGGATAGGTGAGCGGATAACAGAAAATGGAGTAGGCAATGGTATTTCCATTGTGCTTGTTATCAATATTATCTCCAGAATACCACAGGATATCTCCCAATTGTTTGAACAGTTTGTTTTTGGCAGACCCATAGCTATGGGAGTGGTGGCGGCAATTATTATCGTAGCCATTATTCTGGTGATGGTTGTTCTGGTTATTGTTTTAAACGATGGGGTCAGGAAAATTCCCGTTCAGTATGCAAAAAAGGTACAGGGCAGAAAAATGGTGGGAGGACAAACCTCATCTATACCTTTAAAGGTAAATACCTCTGGTGTAATTCCAATTATCTTTGCATCATCACTGATGCAGCTTCCCATTGTAGTGTGTAGTTTCTTTGGATACAGTGGCAGCGGATTTTGGGGACACATTTTAAGAGGATTAAATTCCGGTAACTGGTGTAAACCCAGTGAACCTGTATATTCTATTGGATTGCTTGTATATATAGTACTGGTTATTTTCTTTGCCTACTTTTATACTTCCATTACCTTCAATCCAATTGAAATTGCAGAGAATATGAAAAAACAGGGCGGGTTTATCCCCGGAATAAGGCCGGGCAAGCCAACCAGCGAATATCTGACAAAAATATTAAATTATATTATCTTTATTGGCGCCGTAGGGCTGACGATTGTATGTGTGATACCATTTGTGTTTAATGGTGTGTTTGGCGCACAGGTTTCCTTTGGGGGAACAAGTCTGATTATTATTGTAAGCGTGGTACTGGAAACTATGAAGCAGATTGAATCGCAGATGCTGGTGCGTAATTACAAAGGTTTTTTAAATGACTAATGAGTTATTTGACTTTTAAACAATTAGAGGTTAAGGAAATACAGGCGTAAGGATATCTGTTTTCCTTTGCCTCTATATTAACATAATGAAGAAATGAATTTAAGCCTTAAGTAAGTTCCAAGATTTTTGAACTTATGATTGGCACTGTTTTGCAGGCGAATCCTGCAGTTGCGGAGGGTTAATTATGAAGATAATCATGTTAGGCGCACCAGGGGCAGGAAAGGGTACACAGGCAAAAATGATTGCCGAAAAGTATTGTGTACCTCATATTTCCACAGGTGACATTTTCAGGTCAAATATAAAAAACGGAACAGAACTTGGAATGGAAGCCAAAAAATATATGGACCAGGGGTTGCTGGTGCCAGATGAACTTACTGTAAAAATTCTTCTTGACAGAGTCTCAAAAGAGGACTGCACAAATGGTTATGTGCTGGACGGATTTCCGAGAACAATTCCCCAGGCGGAAGTCTTAGAAAATGCGTTGAATGAAATTAATGATAAAATTGACTACGCTATAGATGTGGACGTGCCAGATGAAAACATTGTAAACAGAATGGGTGGCAGACGTGCATGTCTTGGATGCGGCGCTACGTATCATGTGGAATTTATTCCTCCCAAGGCAGAAGGCGTCTGTGATGCCTGTGGAAAAGAGCTGGTTTTGCGTGATGATGACAAACCGGAAACCGTTAAAAACCGTCTGGAAGTTTACCACAAGCAGACCCAGCCGCTGATTGATTTCTATCAGCAAAAGGGAATCTTAAGAACAGTGGATGGTACGGTAAGTATGGAAGATGTGTTTGAGGCAATCACTGCCATTTTAGGTTAATCATATGGCAGTAACAATAAAATCAGGAAGAGAAATTGAACTAATGCGCAGGGCCGGGAAAATTCTTGCGGAGGTTCATGCGCAGCTTGGAAAAGCGATAAAACCGGGGATTTCAACCGGGGATATTGACGCTTTAGGCGAAAAGCTGATTCGCAGCTATGGCTGTGTGCCAAGCTTCTTACATTATAATGGTTATCCGGCCTCAATCTGTGTTTCTGTAAATGATGAGGTGGTTCATGGCATTCCTTCTAAAGAACGCATTTTGCAGGAAGGAGATATTGTGAGCCTGGATGCAGGTGTAATCTATAAGGGATATCATTCCGATGCGGCCCGGACCTATCCGGTGGGAAAAATAAGCCAGGAGGCAGCAAGGCTGATTAAAGTCACCAGGCAAAGTTTTTTTGAAGGAATTAAATATGCCAGGCCAGGCTATCATCTTTTTGATATATCCAATGCGATTGACTCTTTTTGTGTCAGGCATGGGTATGGCGTGGTGCGCGACCTGGTGGGGCATGGAATTGGAACCAGCCTGCATGAGGCGCCACAGATACCTAATTTCAGACAATGGCGCAGGGGTCCCCGTCTGCGGCCGGGAATGACTTTAGCGATAGAACCTATGGTGAATATAGGCAACTACAGTGTGGAATGGCTGGAAGATAACTGGACAGTAGTTACCAGGGATGGTTCTCTGTCAGCCCATTATGAAAATACAGTGCTGATAACTGAAGGTGAACCGGAGCTGTTTACGATGCCAGCATCCGAAGCAATGCCTTTGCGGTGAAAGGGCAGGTGAGGCTTTATGGTCGGAATGTTTGCGATATCTAAGGCAGGGCATGACAAGGGCCAGATGTATATTATAATTAAAGAAGAAGGGGATTTCTTTTATCTGGCCGATGGGAAGATAAAGGGAATGGAGAATCCTAAAAAGAAAAGAAAAAAGCATCTTCAGCTGGTGAAAAAAGATACCGATAAAATTCTGGCAGAAAAATTAAAAAACGGACATATCATTTATAATGAAGAAGTCAGATTTTCCATCAAAAACAGAATGAAGAACTGGAAGATGGAAGGGAAGGATGCTTTTATGTTATGAAGGAGGTAACACATGTCAAAAGCTGATGTAATTGAGATTGAAGGAACCGTAGTAGAAAAACTCCCAAACACAATGTTTCAGGTGGAGCTTGAAAATGGGCACAGAGTACTTGCGCACATTAGCGGAAAGCTAAGGCAGAACTTTATCCGTATTCTTCCGGGGGATAAAGTGACTCTTGAGTTATCACCCTATGACTTAAGCAAGGGGAGAATTATCTGGAGAGATAAATAAAATGTAATAATTCCGTCAGGGCATTGCATTTATGGTTGTACTATGGTATAATGTGAAACGGTCTTTTTTGAAAGGAGGGTTTAACATGAAGGTTAGATCATCAGTAAAACCGATTTGCGAAAAGTGCAAGATCATTAAGAGAAAAGGACGTATCAGAGTTATCTGTGAGAATCCGAAGCACAAACAAAGACAAGGATAATCCGCTGTTTTAAAACAGAAGGGTTCTTGTCCAATTATTATGAAGCGGCTGCAGTACAGTTTTTTGCTGTACTGATTATATAATTGTACAAATGAGCCTTGTGATTACTTCTTGGTTCGTGAGAATTTTCGCGTAAGATCGGAAACATCCGGTTGGGCAGAAGGCTGCCCCAATCAATTAGTGTCGGCGCATGAAGATGCGCAAAGAAAATGGAGGAAATGTAAATGGCTCGTATTGCAGGTGTTGACTTACCTAGAGAAAAGCGTGTGGAAATCGGTTTAACTTATGTTTATGGAATTGGAAGAACTAGTGCAAACAAGATTCTTGCAGAAGCAAAGGTTAATCCTGATACCCGTGTCAGAGAGCTGACCGATGATGAAGTCAAAAGAATCAGTGAAGTTATTGATGCTGGTTATATGGTGGAAGGTGACCTCCGCAGAGAGGTTGCAATGAACATCAAGAGACTTCAGGAAATTGGCTGCTACAGAGGAATTCGCCATAGAAAGGGACTTCCTGTGCGTGGACAAAAGACAAAGACCAACGCAAGAACCAGAAAGGGACCGAAGAGAACAGTAGCAAATAAGAAGAAATAAGAAGAAATAAGAAGA
>CAMUHA010000258.1 GCA_947088515.1 uncultured bacterium | reverse complement strand
ATTGAATATTACATTGAGCAGAACTTAATTTCCCCCCATACTCTTGAAAATGGATATCGGGATTTTGACAACAGTGACCTTGCACGTTTAAGAAAAATTTCTGTGCTGCGCAGACTCGGACTAAATGTGGAAAGCATCCGGTTTGCGCTTGCAGATGAATCGGGTGCTTTCCTCCAAAAGCTATCTGTGCAAAAACAGCTGCAGACACAAGCGGCCCAAAAAAAGCTCGCCCTTCTTGAAAAGCTTGGTACAGGCGCAGATTATGCAGATATTGGCAGGGCCCTGGAATCTTTGGAGCAAAATTCTACTATTGCGGAAAAATTGCTGGATGCTTTCCCCGGATATTATGGCAAATATATCTGTCTGCATTTTTCCAGTTTTCTTGATGAGCCTGCCGTCACTCCTAAACAGAAGGAGGCATACCAGAAGGTCATATCCTTTCTTGACAGCCTCCCTCCTCTCTCTTTTCCAGAAGATGTGCAGAATTATCTGGATGAATATACCAGCCATATAACCATAACCCAGATAAACACTTTGATTAAAAATTATCAGTCATCCATTGAAAACCCGGAAAAATTTTTATCTGAGAATAAGGAAACATTAGATTTTTACTTTCAGTATATGCGTTCAGACGAATATAAAAAAACCACGGCATACCAGCTTGGCTTATGCTTAAAGGAATTTAACAATTCCACCGGATATTATGAAATATTTATTCCCGCAATGAAAGAACTCAGCCCTTCTTATGCAGAATTTTGTCAAAAAGCGGACCTTGCTAACCAGAAAATATTAAAGCAATACCCGGAATCTTTATGATAAGCAATGAATTTCACTTGAGCCTATATTACAAAGAGGCAGGTTATTTCCTCCTGCCTCTTTTACTTATTGCCTGCATCCGCTTACCTGTTAATCCGCATCCTTAATATCCACAAAGTCAGCGTCAATTATTTTTTCTTTATCCTTTTTCACCTTAAAAATCCTTGACAATATCCACATATCCGATACCCCGTCATAGATAAGGAAAACCCCAATCATCCTCACCACCATCTCAACAGCGCCAAATGGATTGCGAACAAGCACACCTCCGAAAATCACTGTAAGAATTCCGAAAAGCAGGGCAATCCACCAGTTTCCATAATTATCCTTATGCAGCTCCAGCGCCTGGACAATATTATGTACGCCGTGAATGATAATCAATATTCCCACAATCACAGGTACCACCATTATTATCATTTCCGGGCTAAAAAGAATCCACAGCCCAATCACGGAAAGTATAATGCCCAAAAGCAGCATTCCCTGGGAAATGATAGTTCTTTCCTTATTCAGAAAATAAATTACAACCTGTATCAGTCCATAAATGAGAAGCACGCTTCCAAGCAGCATACAAACAATCTGGGTAGTGGTTCCCGGCCAGATTAAAAGCACCAGCCCCGCCACCAGACATATTAGCGCAGAAGCGGTATAATTTACCTTCAATCCTTTAATAAAATCTGCCATATCAATCTCTCCTTTTCTTTTTTTGCCGTTTTTTCATAGTTTCATATCCCAAATAAGCTATATAGCCAAGCGCTGCGCCAAAACAGTTCAGCAGTATGTCATCCACATCAAAAGCGCCAAATGCACTAAAAAGCTGGAAAACCTCTATTCCTGCCACAAACAAAAAGGCGTTAAGCATCATTACAAAAAAATTTCTGCCCCAGGAAATCACAAAAGGGAGTAAGAAACCAAAGGGAATAAACACTACTACGTTTCCCACCAGGTTTTCAAAGCTGTTCAGTTTATAAGAATAGTCTATATACATGCGTATGGTTTTAAACAATGTAAAATTGGCCGTATCCAGGCCCTCGAAAATTACCTCCTTCTCCCATGTGGCAGCAATTTCCCGCAGCTGTTCCCATGGATACTTAAAAATAATCACCTTTATTACTACCACCAGGTAAAGAAAAAAAATGAGTCTGACATATTTCTTATGAGACAGTCTCTTTTTCACTAATAAAGAACCTCCATCAGAGTAAGTCCTTTTGCAGGCGCCAGCTCTCCGGCGTTTTCCCTAAGCCCGGAGTCTAAAATTTCTGCAATGTCTTCAGGTTTTCTCTTATGCGTTCCAACTTCCAGCAAGGTTCCTGTCATAATTCTTGCCATATGATATAAAAAACCGTTTCCCTTATACCAGATGCAGACTTCATCCTGTGTGCCGGTCATCATCATGGACGCGCTTACCGCCCTTTCAATCCGTATCTCGTCTATCCGACGGACAGTGGATTTTTTGCTTTTCCTGTTTGAAGTAAATGCTTTAAAATCATGGGAGCCTGTCAGATACTCTGCCCCCTTTCTCATGGCTTCAAAGTCCAGCTCCTGCCCTATCTGGTGTGCAAATTTTCTGTCAAACACATGAGGCACAGGCGCAGATATCAGCCGGTAACAGTAAATCTTTCCTTTTGCATTCAGTCTGCTGTGAAACCTCTCGTTTACTTCCATAAGGGAAATAACAGCAATATCCTCAGGCAGATAAAAATTCATATAATCCCGTATTTCATCCCCGCTCATCTGAGTATCACTGTGGAAATTGGCAATTTGCCCCAGCGCATGGACCCCTGCATCAGTACGCCCGGCTCCCTGCACTTCTGTCTTTTTTCCTGTCATTTTAAAAAGCAGCGTTTCCAGCTTCCCCTGAATGGTATTGTCTGTATTTACCTGCCTCTGCCATCCCTGATATCTGGCGCCCTCATACTGTAATATCATTTTAAAGTTCCGCACTATTCTTCCTCCTGCCCGTCACAGGCTTTATCCAAAATACCGCCGCTAGCGCCTTGATTCAATTTTATCTCCCAGGGGTTTTCAATCCCTTCCATAAAGTATTTGCAGCCCATCAGGGAATCCCTTACCACTGTCTCCACACAATCATCTGTATAAAATGCCATATGATGACTGATTGTCACATTGGGAAATCCCCGGAGCAGAGCCAGCTCTCTGTTATTTAGTATATCTGATTTATGGTCATAATAATACAGTCCAAACTCATTTTCCACAACATCAAGGCCCACACCGCCTATTTTCCCGCTTTCAATGCCCGAAATCAGCGCGCTTGTGTCTATCAGTCCTCCCCTTGCGGTGTTGACAATCATAACCCCGTCTTTCATCTGTGAAATCGCTTCCCCGTCAATCATATGATAATTTCCATCCGTAAGAGGTACGTGAAGAGTAATCACATCCGCCTTTTGCCAGATTTCATCCAAAGAAACATAGGGTACGCCAGATTGTTTAACCTCTTCGCTTTCATACAAATCATAAGCAAGCACAGGGCAACCAAAACCGGACAGGTCTTTTATTACTGTCCTTCCAATTCTCCCTGTACCAATCACACCTACTGTCAAATCCTTAAGCTCTCTTCCCTGAATACCCGAAAGGGAATAATCCTGTATATTGGTCCGCTCAATAATCCGCTTCATTTTGCGGATTGTCATTAGAATCAGCATCACTGTATAATCCGCCACACCGCAAGGACCATAAGGCGCATTGGCAATGGTTATGCCAAGGGCGCTTGCCGCCTTTTGGTCAATGTGGTCATAGCCTATCGTTCTGGTAGTGATATACTTCACCCCATAGCCTGCAAAAACCTCAATCAGGTCCCTGGGCATCTGGGAGGTGAGGATATCAATACATTCACTTTCCTTAGCCAGCGCCGCATTGTCTTTATCCGGTGCATCAGGACAAAGCACAAGCTCTATCCCAAGCTCCTTTCCATATTTTTCAAACAGTTCTTTTTCATCAAAAGCCCTGCAGTTATATACTGTAACTCTCATTTTCAATCTTATCCCTCC
>CAMUHA010000257.1 GCA_947088515.1 uncultured bacterium | reverse complement strand
CGGATGCGGAAGGCGGTACCCAGGATAGGGAAGAGGATGAAGCATCAGGCGCACCAGAAGGAAGCTGGGCGGAAAGAAAAGCAGCAAAGAAAAAACTAAAAGCAGAGAAAAAGCAGGATGCCTGTAAGGAAAAAATTAACGAGCTGGAAGACCGGGTAAAGCGTCAAATGGCAGAGTTTGAAAACTTCAGAAAGCGTACAGACAGAGAAAAGGCGGCGATGTTTGAAACCGGTGCAAAAAGTGTAATTGAAAAAATCCTGCCAGTGGTGGATAATTTTGAAAGAGGTCTTGGCAGTATTCCTGAAGGGGAAAAGGGTTCCGCCTTTGCAGAGGGAATGGAAATGATATATAAACAGCTGATTACAGAGCTTGAAAAAATAGAGGTAAAACCAATTCCAGCGGTAGGGGAGGAGTTTAATCCTGATTTCCATAATGCGGTGATGCAGGTGGAAAGTGAAGAATATGAATCAGGCATAATCGCACAGGAGCTGCTAAAAGGTTATACCTACAGAGATAGTGTGGTAAGGCATAGTATGGTAGCAGTGGTAAGTTAGTATAAAAGGAAAACAACAAACCATTTTATCAGTATAAAAATAAACAAATCATTCAGGAGGAGATAATTATGAGTAAGATCATTGGTATTGACTTAGGTACTACAAACAGCTGTGTGGCAGTTATGGAAGGCGGCAAGCCTACTGTCATTGCAAATGCAGAAGGCGCAAGAACCACACCTTCAGTAGTTGCTTTTACCAAAACAGGTGAAAGATTAATTGGTGAGCCTGCCAAGCGTCAGGCAGTTACCAATGCAGAGAAGACGATTTCTTCAATAAAAAGAGATATGGGTACAGACAAGGGCCGCAACATTGACGAAAAGAAATATTCTCCCCAGCAGATTTCCGCTATGATTCTCCAGAAGCTGAAAGCGGACGCTGAAAGCTATCTGGGTGAGAAGGTAACAGAAGCTGTTATTACGGTTCCTGCTTATTTTAATGACGCACAGCGTCAGGCAACCAAAGATGCAGGCAAGATTGCGGGTCTTGATGTAAAACGTATTATCAATGAGCCTACAGCAGCAGCGCTTGCGTATGGTCTTGACAATGAAAAAGAACAGAAAATCATGGTATACGACTTAGGCGGCGGTACCTTTGATGTTTCCATTATTGAAATCGGGGATGGGGTTATTGAAGTTTTGGCTACTAACGGAGATACCCACCTTGGCGGCGATGACTTTGACAATAAGTTAACCCAGTGGATGATTGATGAATTTAAGAAAACAGAAGGCGCTGACTTATCCAAAGACAAGATGGCTCTGCAAAGATTAAAAGAAGCGGCAGAAAAGGCCAAAAAAGAGCTGTCCTCTGCTACAACAACAAACATTAACCTTCCTTTCATTACAGCTACGGCAGATGGCCCTAAACACTTTGATATGAACTTAAGCAGGGCCAAGTTTGATGAACTGACACATGATTTGGTTGAAAGGACTGCTATTCCCGTGCAGAATGCAATGAAGGATGCAGGACTTACCAACGCGGATTTGGGCCAGGTATTGCTGGTGGGCGGGTCCACACGTATTCCGGCAGTGCAGGATAAAGTAAAACAGTTAACAGGACATGAGCCCAGCAAGAGCCTTAACCCTGATGAATGTGTGGCGCTTGGAGCTTCCATTCAGGGTGGTAAATTAGCAGGAGATGCCGGCGCAGGGGAAATTCTTCTTCTGGATGTTACACCTCTTTCACTGTCAATTGAGACTATGGGAGGAATTGCAACCAGGCTGATTGAAAGAAATACAACAATTCCTACAAAGAAAAGTCAGATTTTCTCCACAGCGGCAGATAATCAGACAGCGGTTGATATCAATGTACTGCAAGGTGAGCGTCAGTTTGCAAGAGACAATAAGTCTCTTGGACAGTTCCGTCTGGATGGTATTCCTCCGGCAATGCGCGGAGTGCCTCAGATTGAGGTTACTTTTGATATTGATGCCAACGGTATTGTGAATGTTTCCGCCAAAGACCTTGGCACAGGCAAAGAACAGCATATTACCATTACGGCAAGCTCTAATATGTCAGATGATGAAATTGACAAGGCTGTAAAGGAAGCGGCTGAATTTGAGGCACAGGATAAGAAGAGAAAAGAAGCGATTGACACAAGAAATGAAGCAGACTCTTTTGTATTCCAGACAGAAAAAGCGTTAAGTGAGGTTGGAGACAAGATTGACGCTTCCGAGAAAGCAACAGTGGAAGCTGATGTTCAGGCTGTAAAGGATATTCTGGAAAGAACCAAAGACCAGGAAATGTCAGATTCTGACCTGGATGCTCTTAAAGCAGCAAGGGAAAAACTTACCACAAGCGCTCAGGCGTTGTTTACTAAGATGTATGAGAATATGCAGCAGGCAGGAGGAGCGGCAGGTCCCGATATGGGAGCCGGCGCAGGACCAGATATGGGAGCTGGTGCAGGGCCTGCAGATGATGTGGTTGACGGGGACTACAGAGAGGTATAAAATAAAGAAAGTTATGGCTTATTACAATGGGAATGACTCCTTTGGGTCATTCTTATTGTGCCTGTATTTTTACATTTACAAAAATAGTTATGCTGCTTTGGGCGGTATGTTACGCGCCGGAGGGCATGGGAGGAAATAAACAATGGCAGAACAAAAACGTGACTATTATGAGGTTCTTGGAGTTGATAAGAACGCGGATGAAGCCGCCATCAAAAAAGCATACAGAGCTCTTGCCAAGAAGTATCATCCTGATATGAACCCCGGAGATGCGGAGGCAGAGCGGCTGTTTAAAGAGGCTTCAGAAGCATATGCTATTTTAAGTGACCCGGAAAAAAAGAGACAGTATGACCAGTTTGGTCACGCCGCTTTTGAGGGTGGAGCAGGCGGATTTGGCGGGTTCGACTTTAACGGCGCTGATTTCAGTGATATTTTTGGTGATATCTTTGGTGATTTCTTTGGCGGCGGACGAAAGGGGCGGGGCAGCAGTGGTCCCATGAAGGGGGCAAATATCAGAACCAGTGTGAGAATCACCTTTGAAGAAGCTGTCTTTGGTGTTGAAAAAGAAATTGAACTGACATTAAAAGATGAGTGCAGAAATTGTCATGGGACAGGGGCTAAGCCCGGAACAAGCCCGGAAACATGCCAGAAATGCGGTGGCAAAGGGCAGGTGGTGTTTACTCAGCAGTCTTTCTTTGGCACGGTAAGAAACGTGCAGACCTGCCCGGAATGTAATGGAACTGGTAAGGTTATTAAAGAGAAGTGTGCAGATTGCCATGGCTCCGGTTATATTGCAAGCCGTAAGAAAATACAGGTATCCATTCCCGCCGGAATTGATAACGGGCAGAGTGTACGCATCAGGGATAAAGGAGAACCGGGGGTAAACGCAGGACCAAGAGGCGACCTTCTGGTGGAGGTAATTGTTGGACGACATCCGATTTTCCAGCGGCAGGATTACAACATTTATTCTACAGTGCCAATATCCTTTGCAGTAGCGGCTCTTGGCGGTGATGTGGTGGTAGATACAGTAGATGGTAAAGTAATTTATGAAGTGAAAGCGGGAACCCAGACAGATACGAAAGTCCGCTTGAAAGGAAAAGGCGTACCAACTTTGCGCAATAAGGATGTCCGTGGGGACCACTATGTAACACTGGTGGTACAGACGCCGGAAAAATTATCCCATGAAGCAAAGGAACTGCTTAAGCAGTTTGACGCAGTAACAGGCGACAGTCTGAATGCGGCCAAAAATATGCAGGCAGAAAAAAGTGAGACAAAAGAAACAAAGAAAAAGAAATTCTGGAAATAACATAAAGGGGCTGTCGGTTAATACCGATTTTTAGGCTCCAAACCTTAAAATACGAAT
>CAMUHA010000256.1 GCA_947088515.1 uncultured bacterium | reverse complement strand
AGGCAGCCTGTAAGGGTATTATAGGGGAGATGGAAAAAGGGGAAAAGGGATTATAGTTCTTATTGCGGTGGCGTCCAGCGGCCGGAGGCGCCACAGGGAAGAAACAGTCCGCTTTTCGTTACAGGAAGTCCGATTTCGGCAGATTCCACCTGTCCGCTTCTTTTTTTAACAATAGCTGTGTTCAGCATATATGTGAGAACTGCGGGCTGTAAGCCGGTTGTGTAAGAGTTAATCAGGAAAAACAGGGCATCTTTTTGAAGGAGGCTGGCAGTGCGTTCAATAAAAGCATAAATCTGGTCCTCCATTTTCCATATTTCTCCCTTTGGTCCCCGGCCATAAGAAGGCGGGTCCATAATAATACCATCATAGGTATTGCCCCGGCGGATTTCCCGTTCTACAAATTTGACGCAATCATCCACCAGATAGCGGATAGGAGCATCGCCAAGCCCGGAAGCCACAGCGTTTTCCTTTGCCCATGTAACCATGCCTTTTGATGCGTCTACATGAGTAACGGATGCGCCTGCCCTGGCGGCGGCAAGGGTAGCGCCTCCTGTATAGGCAAATAAATTTAAAACTCTCACCGGACGGCCCGATTTTGTAATGATATCGCTTATCCAGTCCCAGTTAGTTGCCTGTTCAGGGAAAAGACCAGTATGCTTGAAACTAAACGGCTTGAGACGGAAAGTCAGGGATTTATAATGAATGCTCCATTCATTGGGAAGGTCAAAAAATTCCCATTCACCGCCGCCCTTATCGCTCCGGTGATAATGGGCATTTAATTGATTCCACTCCCTGACTTCCTTTGGAGTGCGCCAGATGACCTGGGGGTCAGGACGGAGAAGAATATATTTTCCCCACCGTTCCAGCTTTTCTCCGCTGGAGGTATCTATTACTTCATAATCTTTCCAATTGTCTGATATCCACATAGAGGTTCCCTTTCATAAATTATATTTACATTAAAAAGCAAATTCATCTGCCGTTTACGATAATGCTCAAAACAATTATACTTCAATACAAAGACGGGAGCAATCTTGAATTGGACTTTTCGGGGTGATATAATTCTGTTGCTGTTTATTTGTCTTTTACTAACAGGAATTAGGGAAGGAGTCATATAATTACACAGATGATGGAAGGTAAAAAAAACAAGTGTCCTGGCTGTAGGCGCACTGATTGCGGCGGATGCGGGATTTACAGGAAATTAAATACCAATAAACAGCTGCGGATACAGTTCCCGCCGGATTTTAGGGGGGAGCCGGGGGAAGGATTTGGCATTTCCTTTGATGTGGGAACAACAACCCTTGCAGGAATGCTATGGGACCTTGGAAATGGCTCTCTTTTGGATGCAGAGACAGGGACAAATCCTCAGGCTGTTTTTGGCACGGATGTTATAAGCAGGCTTCAGGCGGCAGCAAAAGAAGAAAACCGGGAAAAAATGAGAAAGATGCTGACAGAAAAGCTGGATAAAATGGCTTTTCAGATGGTAAAGCGTTCTGCTCGTATTTCCAGAGCGGGGGAAAAAGAAGACTGCGCCATTTGGAGTGAAGTAAAGAAGGTTACGATTGTGGGCAATACGGCTATGTGTGAAATCCTTCTGGGGATAGAACCCAAAGGACTGCTGAAAGCGCCCTTTACCCCGGATTATGGACAAGTAAGACTGGAGAAGGGAAACTCTTTTGGCTTTTCCTTTTTACAAAATGCAGATATAATTGTTCTGCCGCCCATAGGGGGATATGTGGGGGCGGATGCCCTGGCAGTGTATCATTATGTAAATTCCTGTGAAAAAGGGAAGAAGATTTTAGCAGTGGATATTGGCACAAATGGGGAAATTCTATTGTTAAACGGCAGACAGAAATTTGCCTGTTCTACAGCGGCAGGCCCGGCATTGGAGGGCGGCGCTGTTTGCTTTGGGATGAGGGCCGTAAAGGGAGCCATTGATATGGTATCCCTAAATGGAAGATTTCCTATGGAAGACATTGTGTGCAGAGTAATAGGACAGACGGAACCTCTTGGCATCTGCGGTTCCGGTCTGGCGGACGCTCTTGCCGTTCTTTTGCAGACAGGAGTTGTGGACCATACCGGATACATGAAAAACTGCACACAGGCCCAAGCGTTTGGCGTGCCCCAGAGAATAATAAGACGCATTGAGGAAAAAGAGGAGAGACGGTTTTTATTGACTGATGAAAAAAATCCGGTTTATCTGACGGCAGGGGATGTTCGCCAGCTTCAGCTCTCAGTTAGCGCGATACGGGCAGGAATAGAAGCGCTTTTAAAAAAAGCGGGCCTTGCGGCAACAGAGCTTGACCGTATTTATCTGTCAGGCGCTTTTGGGTGTTATATTGGAATAGAAAGCGGTATCAAAATGGGCCTTTTTCCTAAGCTGCCCACAGAAAAAATTCTGCAGGCCGGAAATCTGGCAGGAACCGGGGCGGCCATGGCGCTGCTTTCTCCCCATGTTCTTTTGACAATGGAGGAAGAGAGCAGAAACATTATACATGTGGAACTGGCAGAAGATGAGGAATTTAAAGAATTATTTCTTTTTCATATGAATTTTAACTGATGTTCAAATCAATATACAGGAATGCCTGTAAACAAATAGGTGGGTTTTGCAGCTAACAAAATATGCTGAACAAGAAGGAGGAAAAGGATAAAAATGAACAGAAATTTTTTAAGGGATAAAAAAAGGATTGTGGTAAAAATTGGCACCACCACAATCACCCATGTAGATACAGGACACTTAAATCTGGTAAAAATGGAGAAGTTAGCAAGGGTTCTGACCGATATCAGAAACCAGAACAAAGAAGTGATAGTGGTTTCATCCGGCGCTATCGGTGCAGGTCGCAAGGCTCTTGGGATTGTGCAAAAACCCCGCAGTCTTTCAGAAAAACAGGCATGTGCGGCGGTTGGGCAGGCACGACTTATGATGATTTACCAGAAATTGTTTGCTGAATATAATCAGACCATAGCCCAGATCCTGATAACAAAAAGAACTATGACAAATGAAATCAGCAGGCAAAATGCAGAGAATACCTTCCAGGAGCTGCTGCGCCTGGGAGTGATTCCTATTGTAAATGAAAATGACACTGTTTCCACAGACCAGATCCAGGACGAAAATTTTGGCGATAATGATACCCTTTCCGCCACAGTTGCGGAAATGGTGCAGGCAGATATGCTTATTCTTTTATCGGATATTGACGGACTTTATACAGATGACCCCAGAAGCAATGAGAAGGCAGAGTTTATTAGCTGGGTGGAGAAAATTGATGATAAGCTATCAGCCTGTGCCAAGGGCACAGATACAGGTTACGGCACAGGCGGCATGGCAACTAAGATTGCGGCGGCAAAAATTGCCAATGCAATGGGGGCGGATATGGTTATTGCCAATGGTGATGATGTGACCAATATTAGCAAGATACTGGAGGGAAAAGAAGTAGGGACATTGTTTAAAGCGTAAAAGAGATGCACCTGCCTATCAGAAGCGCCTATAGAATTTTATAAGCTAGTTCAATAGACATGTCATCTAGCCACAAATAAGCCAAACAAATAAGGCTGTGAGCGTTAAGCTCATAGCCTTTATTATAACTATATACCGCACATAGAAATATTATTATCACACCATTGCATAACATTTTTTCATCATTTCAAAGTTTTCCTTTGATTCTAAATAATTCCTGTGATTCATGTCATTATAATTCATTACTTTCTTAGGCGTTTCACGTAATGACTTATCATTTTCCCAATCATACATATTCATGTTATAGATATTCTGCGTTGTATTTGAATTACGTACATACCTGTCCTTTAACATTTTAAAAATTTTATCATATTTAACATCGTTTTTCATGCACCAAACAGACTTTATAAAGACCATTTTAA
>CAMUHA010000255.1 GCA_947088515.1 uncultured bacterium | reverse complement strand
ATCCTGTTCTCTTACAGGGACTTTTTTTAATATATCCATTATTTATCACCTCCGCAGTTTCCGCATCCGCCATGATGGGAATCTCCTTCTTTTGCCTTAAGAAATGCCCTTCCTTCCGCTGTCTTATATATCTGCTGTCGCTGCATTGCCTCATCAAAATCTACCTGATGACCGTCAAACTCCGGACCATCCACACAGGCAAACTTCACCTTACCTCCTACTGTAACACGGCATGCACCACACATCCCCGTTCCGTCCACCATAATTGGATTTAAGCTGACAATCGTAGGAAGCGATAGTTCTTTTGTAAGCTTGCAGACAAACTTCATCATAATCATCGGGCCAATGGCAACACATATGTCATAGTGTTTTCCTTCATTTACCAGATCCGAAATTGTCTGAGTTACCATTCCGCTCCTGCCATAAGAGCCATCGTCTGTTGTTATGTAAAGATTACCTGCTACGCTTTTCATCTCTTCTTCCAAAATCAGAAAGTCCTTATTTTTGGCTCCCACAATTACATCTGCCTCTATACCTTTTTCATGAAGCCATTTTACCTGTGGATATACTGGCGCTGTTCCCACACCGCCTGCAACAAACAACATTTTTTTCTTCTTAAGCGTCTCCAGGTCCTCTAAGACAAATTCTGAAGGACAGCCAAGAGGTCCCACAAAATCGCAAAAGGCATCTCCCTGTTTCAGTTCTGCCATCATCTGTGTTCCTGCACCCACTATCTGAAACACAATGGCAACTGTTCCCTGCTCTCTGTCGTAATCACAAATCGTGAGAGGTATTCTTTCCGAATCTTCCCCTGCCCTGACAATTACAAACTGGCCTGGCAAACATGCCCTGGCCACACGTTTTGCTTCTACTACCATGTAAAATATATTGGCAGCAAGCTCTTTTGCTTCTAAAATTTTGTACATCATTTATCCCTTTCTGTTTTATATAATTTATAAATGTCATAGACTCCCATAATATATTAGCATTACTTTCTATCGCATAGAAAAACTATTGCAGGGAAATAAGTCCCATCTGTCCTTTTTCATCATAAACCAGACGGTTTGGCGCCCCTGTATACACTTCCACAGCATAAAGACGTTCCGTCTTAGCCCGATTCCCATTGTCATCCTCCACATATTCGTTCAAAACATAATAATATCCTAAATTGGGAATTTCCACAATAGAATCAAAATCAAATACATATTTTCCCATAACTCCAATAGAATGTCCTTGTAAATCTGTAAGTACTTTTCGGTTATAAAGAGCAAGTATTACATTATTAACAGCCTTTTCCACTGTAATATCTGTTTCAAGAGTTAAGTCAAAACTCCGGCTTACCACCTCACTTGATACACCTTCATCAGAAATTGTAACAAATTTAAAATTTGACTTCCCAAGCGGCATTGGAATAGGGCCTGTGTATTTCAGGCTATAAACACTGGGATTCGTTCCATCTGAAGTATAATAAACCGTCCCCATTTGCGGAACTGAAACTTCAATCATTGTAGGTACACGATAATCTCCACTGCTTAAGGATAACTTCGGAGGGTCAGGTTCCATTAAGTTTATTACATACCAGTTCCTGGCTATTTCGCTCTGTATTCCATATTCATTTTCAAATACTGCAGTAACCTGATAAGACCCGGATTCCAAAAAAATGGGAGCTTTATATATCATACTCCTTTCATCTGGTTCACTGCCATCCAGCGTATAATAAATTGTGCCTGTAGCATTAGCGCTAAGTTTTAAGGTGATTACCTCATCGTAGCTTCCTGAAGGATAACCAAATTCTGGCTCCTTTGCCATATACTTTTGAAATTGATTAACAATCCCTTCTTCATCACAGGCCTCTAAAAGAGAATTAATCTCTTCATATCGTTTTTCCTCAGCATAAACAGCAATCAGGTTTTCATATGCTTTTTCCTTTTCCTCATACTCAAGATGTCCTTTTTCCAATAATTCCAGCAATACAGAAGCGGCCTTTTGTTTTTGCCCCATTTTATAATAATAACTGAACTCCAAAAGAAAAATGTCTGCTGAGTCTGCATTTAATTCTTTTGCTTTTTCCAAATATTCCACTGCCTTTTCATAGTTCTGCATCCCAGCATACTCCCGTGCCTGCTCTAACTGATAACTGGCAGAATACTTATGATACATTTGCACTGAAACGAAAGCTGCTGTCACCAAAACAGCAGTAAATGTTATCAGACTTACCAACATCCTGTTTTTCCTTGGCTCCTCCCAAAAAAAGTTCTCTTTTTGTTTCTTAACCTTTTTTTCCTTCAATTCATCCTTTTTAACAGGAACCTGTTCCATATTCTGGCTTTCGTTTTTTTCAGGCAGGCTGCTTCCTTCTATTTCCTCTGCAACCGTAGATAATGTTTCCGTTATGCTGTTTTCAATTTCCGGTTCAAAGTCCGGCACCATACGGATTTCCATCCCGCATTTTTCACAATAAAGATTGCCCTCCAATATTTCACATCCGCAATCGGGACACTTCATACCGGCCTCCCTTCCTGCCATAGCATAAAATCCGGAAGTCCTAAAAGGACTGTAATCCAACTGTTTCTACACAATTATGCAAAAGCATGGCAATTGTCATAGGACCAACTCCTCCGGGAACAGGTGTGATGGCGCTGCAGAGGGGTTCTACACTCCCAAAATCCACATCTCCACACAGTTTATTATTTTCATCCCTGTTAATTCCCACATCAATAACTACTGCACCTTCCTTTATATAATCTTTTGTAATCATCTTCCGCTTTCCTACAGCCACAATCAGAATATCCGCCCTGCGGGTCACTTCTTTTAAATTTCTTGTCCGTGAATGGGCAATTGTCACTGTCGCATTTTCTCTAAGAAGCAGTAAGGACATGGGCTTTCCAACGATATTGCTTCTGCCAAGCACAACACATTCTTTCCCTTCCATCTGGATGCCACTTCTCTTAAGCAGCTGGATGATTCCTGCCGGCGTGCAGGATACAAATCCTGGCTGCCCGATACACAATGCCCCCACGCTTTGAGGATGGAAACCGTCCACATCCTTGGCAGGGTCAATTGATTTTATTACTGCATCCTCATCAATATGGGCAGGCAGCGGGAGCTGCACCAAAATCCCATTTACTTCCTTTTTACCATTCAGGTCTTTTATCAGGTCCAAAAGCTCCTGCTGGGAAATCCCGTCAGACAGTTCATATGATAAAGAGCGGATTCCTATGTATTCGCAGCCTTTCTTCTTGTTTTTGACATATACGCTGGATGCCGGGTCATCTCCTACCTGAATAACCGCCAGCGTTATCATAATTCCCTTCTTCTTAAATTCCTTCACTTTTTCTTTAAGTTCATCCTTTATCTGAAGCGAAATCTTTTTCCCATCAATAATCATTGCCATAAACTATCCATCCTTTCTAAAACAGTCCGGTAATTGTGCCTTCTTCATTCACATCAATGGAAAATGCTGCCGGACGTTTGGGGAGTCCCGGCATAGTCATAACCTCCCCGGTAAGAACCACCACAAAACCGGCTCCTGCCAAAACATAAGCTTCTCTTACATTAATTTTAAAATCCCTGGGTCGCCCTAATAACGCCGGGTCATCAGAAAGTGAATACTGGGTTTTTGCCATACAGACAGGCAGCCTTCCATACCCCAGCTCCTCAAGCTTCTGCAGCTGCTTTTCTGCCTGAGAAGAAAAGTTAACCCCCAAAGCTCCATAAATCTCTTTTGAAACAATTTCTATTTTTTCCTTAAGGCTCCTGTCATCCTCATACAAAAGCTTAAAGTTTCCCTCTTTTTCTTCCAGTGTTTTTAAAACCTTTTCGGCTAACTGTAAGCCTCCTTCTCCACCCTTTTCCCATACCTTCGAAATGGCCAGCTCACATCCATAT
>CAMUHA010000254.1 GCA_947088515.1 uncultured bacterium | reverse complement strand
AAATGAATATGTCTAAGAACGATTATCAGAACAACCAGAACAACCAGGAGAACAAATCCAGTCAGAACAGCCAGAACAGCCAGAAGAACAGCTCTTCTAATTCTTCTAACTCTTCTAACTGCAAAGACAACAACAAAAAAAATAACGAATACTAATTGGATTTGGAAACAGGGCGTCTCTTCTGGGGGCGCCCTGTTTTGTTATCGAAAAACTTTACAAAAAAGTGACAGAAAGGCAGGAGTTTGCTGTATGGCTCTGTATATACAAAGAAAATGGTTTGTGGTATAATCACAAAAAAGATTGGAAAGTGAGGCTTTCATGAAAAGATATGAACTGATTGCCCCTTGTCATTTTGGGCTGGAAGCTGTTTTGAAGCGTGAAATTACAGATTTGGGATATGATATCTCAAAAGTGGAGGACGGGAGAGTGACCTTTATTGGCGATGCAGAAGCGGTCTGCCGTGGGAATATTTTTCTGCGCACTGCTGAGAGAATACTGATTAAGGCAGGCAGCTTCCGGGCGGAGACTTTTGAAGAGCTTTTTCAGGGGACTAAAAGTATTTTGTGGGAAGAGTTTATTCCTGCGGATGGAAAATTCTGGGTGGCAAAGGCAGGCAGCGTGAAAAGTAAGCTGTTCAGTCCTTCTGATATTCAGGCAATTATGAAAAAAGCCATGGTGGAAAGACTAAAAGAGGTGTATCATAAAGAATGGTTTCCGGAAGATGGAGACCCTTTTCCCGTTCGGGTGTTTTTGATGAAAGACGAAGTTACTGTGGCGCTGGATACCACAGGCGATTCTTTACATAAAAGGGGATACCGTAAGCTTACGGCAAAGGCTCCCATTGCGGAAAACCTTGCGGCGGCTCTGATAATGCTTACGCCCTGGAAGGCGGGAAGAATATTGGTAGATCCTTTTTGCGGAAGCGGAACCTTTCCCATAGAAGCGGCTATGATGGCGGCAGGAATTGCTCCGGGAGTGAAAAGGAGCTTTACGGCGGAAAAATGGGAACATCTTATCTGTGCGAAGGAGTGGGAAGAAATAAGGCAGGAAGCTGAAGAAATGGTGGATATGCGTGTGGATACGGATATTCAGGGATATGACATTGATGAAAATATGGTAGACATTGCAAGAGAAAATGCAAAACTGGCCGGAGTGGATGGGCTCATTCATTTTCAAAAGCGTGATGTGCGTCAGCTTAGCCATAGTAAAAAATACGGCTTTCTTATTACCAATCCTCCTTATGGAGAGCGGATGGAGGAAAAAAAGGACCTGCCAAAGCTTTACAGGGCGGTAGGAGAACGCTTTAGGTCCTTGGATTCCTGGTCGCTATACTTAATCAGCGCCTATGAGGAGGCGGAAAGCGCCATGGGGCTTAAGGCGGCTAAAAACAGAAAAATATATAATGGTATGATGAAAGCTTATTTCTATCAATTTCCGGGACCAAAACCGCCCAGAAAGGGATGAGATTTATGCAGTTTGATTTGATGAAAAAAGCAGCCCTTGGCAGTGTGGTTTTTTCCTTTGTGGCTATGGGGACGATTATATTTATTTCTGCTGGCGGAATGGAAAACTTTGTAAACAGGAAACAGACCGTAAACAAAGAAGCGGAAATTCTGCCAGAAAGCTCCGGGCAAGAGGCGGAGCTTTCTGGCAGAGGGGCGCTGACTTTTGTGCTGGGCGAATCAGATACCAGCTATCTGCGCATTCCTTTGCCGGAGGGATGCCAGGCGGAGGATATTACCATTGAAAACCATTATATGGTCCAGGAGCTTTATGTGGTGATAAAAAATGTGGCGGATGATTTTTATGTGGAAAATCCGATTTCCGGGAATCGGGAAATGATTACACAGGGACGCTATGAAACAGACGGAGAAGGGATACGGCTGCAGTTTGATTTGACAGGGATTTTTGAATATCATACGATTCTGGAAAATAATGATTTATATATCCGTTTTGTCAGTCCAAGAGAAATGTATGATAAAGTGGTGGTTATTGACCCTGCCTGCGGCGGCAGCAATGGAGGCGAGACGGCCCAGGGACTGAAGGAAAAGGAAATTAACCTTCAGATAGCGGAAAAGTTAAAAGAAAAACTGGACAAAACAGGCATTAAGGCATATTATACCAGAATGGATGATATCAACCCTGATGAAGACGCAAGAGTAAAGCTTGCCAATGAAACCAGGGCGGATATGTATATCCGTATCCAGACCGATGGCAGTGAAGATGACGCTGTATATGGAATTTCCTCTGTTTATAATGGAGATTTTTTTATTCCGGGTTTTGGAAGCATGGAGCTGGCGGAGCTGCTTGCAGGTGAAGTGACAGAGAGTGTAAAAGGAAAAAGCCTTGGAACAAAGCCGGCAGGAACGGAAGCTTATGCCATAAGACAGATTACCATACCGGCAGCAGCCATAAACGTGGGGTGCATCACAAACCCCCAGGAAGCGATTTTGCTTAAGCGGGAAGAATATCAGGAAAAAATTGCAGAGGGAATTTACCAGGCGGTGGTAAAAGCATATGATGATTTTAAATAGAGTATTTTGGAATCAGGAAATGTCATAAGTTTTTTCTTTATGATATTTCCTGACAGTAAAGTTTAAATACCTTCTGTAGAAAGGAATAAGAACCATGCAGAGAATTATTTTTGCCACAGGAAACGCAGGAAAACTCAAGGAAATCAAAATGATATTGAAAGACCTTAAGGTAAATGGCGAGATGGTGGAAGTGATTTCTATGAAAGAAGCGGGCATTTGGGTGGAAGCAGAGGAAAATGGGAACTCTTTTACGGAAAATGCAGTTATAAAGGCAAAGTCAGTTGCAAAGGCGGCCCAGGGCGCCATAGTGATGGCGGATGATTCCGGTCTTGAAATTGATTACCTGAATAAGGAGCCAGGGATTTATTCAGCCAGGTATATGGGAGAGAACACATCCTATCATATTAAAAATAAAAATCTGATAGAACGCCTTTCGGGAGCGCCGGAGGAAAAAAGAAGCGCAAGATTTGTATGTGCCATTGCATGTGTGCTGCAAGATGGCAGGATTTTGACAGAAGAAGCGGCAGTGGAAGGCAGAATTGGTTATGAGGAGAGAGGGGAAAATGGCTTTGGTTATGACCCAATCTTTATGATTCCGGCATACGGAAAGAGCACGGCGGAGCTTTCGGAAGCCGAAAAAAATGAAATCAGCCACAGGGGAAAGGCGCTTAGAGCCATGAGAGTGCGGCTGGAAAATTTATCAACATCCAGCAGTGAAAAGCTTGGCGGGATATGGGGAAATTTTTATGAAAATACTGATTGTCAGTGATACACATCGTAAAAGTGAGAATTATTTAAAAGTGATAGACAAAACAGCGCCAGTGGACATGGTTATCCACTGTGGGGATATTGAGGGCAGTGAGTATCTGATTGCGGAAAGCGCCTCCTGCCCGGTACAGATGGTTGCAGGAAACAACGACTTTTTTTCAGACCTTCCAAGGGAAAAAACATTTCAGATAGGGAGATATAAGGTATGGCTTACCCATGGCCATAATTATTATGTTTCCATGAACAATGAAAATTTAAAGCATGAAGCAAGGATGAGGGGAATTGATATTGTTATATATGGACATACCCATAAACCGGTAATAGATATCACAGATGATGTGACAGCAGTCAATCCAGGAAGCCTTACCTACCCAAGACAGGAGGGAAAAAGACCTTCTTACATTATTATGGATTTGGACAGAAACGGAGAAGCGCATTTTACAGTTAATTATTTGTAAAAAAATTAAAAAATTTAAAATTTTTTATTGACAGATACAGGAATATAATTTATAATTATTCTTGCGTTGCACGAAAGGGCAACAGGAAACCAGCGGGGTGTGGCTCAGCTTGGCTAGAGCGCCTGGTTTGGGACCAGGAGG
>CAMUHA010000253.1 GCA_947088515.1 uncultured bacterium | reverse complement strand
CTTACCAGAGCTGTTATAAATGAATTGCGGCTGGTTATTTAAATTATTATTTAATGTATTAACAGCCTTTGCACTTGCCGCAATACGGGATGACGTGCTCACTAAACTATCCGTTATACCATCAATAGCGCCTAATTTGGTTTCGGCTGTCATACCATCGTCAAATTCAACATCCGTTGCCTTTGTCCAGAAGGATATTCTTTGCCATAATTTTGTTGCTTCATCAACTATCTTTCTAAATTTTCTACCAGTTACGATTTGTTCATTTGTCATAGTCTAACCATTCCTTTCACTACAAACAAAAACACCCGGATGGATGTATTGCTTTTGATTTGGTTTTCTCCATATTCAGTTGTAATTAATGGGAGATTTTTTCTATAATTCACGTCTTTTGTTCTTGAGCGCTGATATAATCTTTCCAGGAATGCCTGTTTGTTCAGCAACATAGTTTATTTTTAATCCCCCTGCACTTCTTAATCAGCTTTTTTCTTGCATTCTCCTATGTTATATTTGACATTTTTTCACCTGCTTTCTTGTTGTATGTCATAATAATATGATAAATAAAAAACATTATCACAAGCATCCAGTCAGAAGTTTAGCGCCTCCTTTATGGGATGTCCGACCTACGTATTGTGGAAGATATATAGGATTTTGGCGTTGTTATTGTTCTGTATGCGTTGTAGCGTTTGGCATACATAATGGCTGGTGTGCTTTTGAGGCACACCAGCCTAAAGGATGAATCTATAAAAAATGTAATATTACAGGTCGTATGATACAAAGATTTCTTTGTGTCTGGTACCCACAAATGTTTTTTGAAAGAAATTTCACTTAGCTTACATCCTTTTCGCATCCCCCTTCATAGTCAATCATTAGAAACCTTGTAAGTCCAATACCTTCAGGCATATGTTGTGGACTTTTTTCGCTTTTTTTGAAGCAGTTCAAAAATGCCTTTTTCCCCTTATCATACAAAACAGTCAGCATACTATCCCTCAAACATTCATTCCCTGGCTTAAATGCGTACGCAATCAATGTAAACAGTGTATCACCCTTTATAGTAAGATTTTTCAGTTTATCCATACAGCGCTCAAATTCATTAAGCCGTTCATCATGGTAAAAATTACCTTCACTGTTTAAGCAGTTTATTCTCGCATCATATTCCTTCACTATGCCTATCACTTTCTGGTACTGTTTACGATCAACTTTTATTTTGTCTCCTTTATACTCAAAGATAGGTTTTATACCATATTCCCCTTCTCTATAGGTCTTGGTATTCAGTTCTTTATGTTTTCTTAGGTCAATAATTCCATCCTCAATGATTTGATAAAGCAAATCCATTGGGCAGTTAAAAAAACCAACATCTTCATTTTTGATTTCCAGTTTATTTCCTTTTTTGTTTTTGTTATTGTATTTTTGTACATCCGCATAAAACCGGGGGTATCTTGGCTCATGCTTCATGCACTCCATGTCGCTTATCCTTGACAGTTCACTGCCAACTTCTATTTCAAAGCTCCTTTTGCATGAATCAATCGCCACCTGCGCCAGTACACTGCATATGATAAACACATCTTCCAGTTTTTTATCCTCACACCCTCCGTCAAACCAATAGCTTAAAGCCAACTGTGCTATATTGCTTGCAGAACCGATATTATATTGCGCTGAAGCAATATTGGCATCCATTTTAGAATATGACTTCATGCTTTTGTCGTATTCATTTCGGTCATGCTTTATATCATTTATGATTGTCGGATATTCCTTATACGCTTTCTCTGCCAGTTCAACTATATTTTTCTGGTTTGTTGTATAGATGCTGTCTGTGTCCAGGTCCTGCCCATTTAAACGGCTTTGCACATCTGTTCCAATTCCATTTATTATAATGACATTATCGCCTAAATTCGGAAAATATCTTTTAACCGCTTCTGGATATACATTCTCCAAATAAACTATATTATTCGGTGAATTATGCGGGCTTCTAAATCCTGCCAGCCTTTCCTGCTCCGGAAATCTGCTTGTGCAGCATTGAATCCTGTCATCATATTGCCTGAAGCAATTCTCTTTCGTATAGCTCTGCCCTGCAACCGCCATCAGCATTGCAACTGGATTTCCACATATGACCAGATTGTCTCCATGCTGGAACAATTTCCCCAGTTTAATTCTCTGGTCTTTCAGTTCGTTAATTTTTGCTTTCTTTTTATTTTTAAACCATTCCATATGCCTGAATTCATCATTCCGCCTATACAGGTCAACCAGGACATTATTGATGCTGTGCCTTGCCGAGCCTGTTGCCTGTAAATATTTCAAAAAAGCCTCGTCATCCATCTTCAGTTTATTACAATATTCAATGCTTGGAGCCGCAATTTCCTCTAACACACTCTTATCAGTGGTAAGCAGCGTATTGTTCATTTGGAAGGAGCTTCTTTGCAATTCGCCATATTTGCTGTTATGCGCAGTCTTTACGACCGCAAACGTTTCACCGTCTTTTTTCATGATCTTGCTATAATATTTAAAGCCGTCTTCTACTGTCCCGCTTCCGCTCATTAATTCAAGGAATTTCATCCATTTCAAAGAATTTTCCGTAATAATCACTTTTATGTCAGTTACTTTTATTTTACGTCCAGTCATATCAGTTTCATATGCCGTATTGTAGTTATCTCCATAATAATCTTTGAAATATTCTTGCACATTTCCCCTGAATAAACATGACTTAAAGAAATGGCTTCTGCAATATATAAATCCTTCCATGTTGTCAGGAAAAATGGAATCATCAATTATTCCCATGCCGTCCCATAAGGTATTTGTTATTTCAGATTTCTCCTGTTTCCTGTCGCAATAACATTCTTTTTTATAATATATAACGTCCTTTCCAGGACATAAAGCCCCATCAATTCCATATTCCGCTAAAGCCGTTTTGCTTCTCTTTACATATTTTAATTCTGGATTCTCACTGGCCTTTTTCTGATAAAACGTCAGCCCATGCTGATTAATATATCCCTCAAAAGCTGGATAATCTTTTACTTTTTTGGTATGCCTGACATCCTTCACTTTTACAGAAACAGCCTTTTTGCGGCAGGCGCTTTTCTTGTCTTCCAGTACAAAAATATTTTCCATAGGCATCTGGATATAATCTATCGCCGTTGCGGTGATAAGCGGCGCATAGGCAGACATTTCAACTATCTTTGCGCCTTTTACATCCGGCATCCTTTCCCAAAGTCCCATTGTAAGATAATTAAATGCCTTTTTATGCAGTTCTTCCTTAATAAAAAGACACTGCCCTTCTTTCGCTTTTCCAGGAGTCCTTAAGAGCATCTTATATGTTACAGCCTTTTCCTTTCCTTTTATTTCCTTTCCAGTTTTTGAATCGAATGTTTTCCATATAACTGTCGCGCCATTCTCATAATAGTAATCCCGCAGCTCCTGTGTTGTCATCCCAGGCTTTGGCTCTTCCTTATTGGAATCGTCTTCATCCACACCCCAATCAAATTTTATCATCAGGAAATCCAGGCTTCTTTTATTCTTATTAACAGTAACTCCATGCTTGCAAACATACTTTGCAAACAGACTATTATTAATAACAGCGTTCCCAAAGTCAAGGAAAGGCTCTTTGCACTCTTTTAAACCATTGTAATTTCCATTGTAATTTCCATTCTCATCCTTATGTTTTATCACAAATTTATAGCCATTGTAATATCTGTACAGGCTTGCCGCCTGTATGCTTTTAATTTTTAACGCACTGCATTCTCCTCCATTGCCTCCAATTCCTGCTTTATCATTATTCATCCATATGTCCCTCCACAATTAACATCACACTTAAATGCAACCTTCATTAATGCTTCTATCCATATACTTCTCCATCCACTCACAACTTTTTCTCAAAACTTCTTAAAACATAAAAAAGCTTTTGAAAGCAATTTGGTAATATGTCAAGAGGAAA
>CAMUHA010000252.1 GCA_947088515.1 uncultured bacterium | reverse complement strand
TAAGTTTCACAGGGGGAGCTGCCAAAGGCGGCATGGGGGTTAAGATGGAAGAAAAGAAAAAACATTGGATAGTGTTTGTATTGTGGTTTTTGTTTATTTTAATGGTGGCGGGGATTTCTTACATATCATTTCAGAATGGGGAAGAAACGAAAGAGATAGGAAAGGGAACGATTGCGCAGCTTACCAAAATGAAAAACAAACAGGGGGCGGTTACTCAGGAACAGCTTGACAAAGTAACCTATTTTATCAGGCAGTGGGGAAGAGCGATTGCCTTTCTGATGATAGGGATTGTGGGAACGGTGACAATTCATGTGACTTTTACAAAATGCAGCTGGGTTATCCGGTCAGGGATTGCTATATTTATACTGGCAGCAATTGCCTATCTGACAGAAAAGCTGAAAATATATATTCCCACAAGACATTACAGCTTTGAAGAGATGATGATAAGCATGGTGGCTGTGGGGGTGGGATTTGTGTCAGTGTCTGTAATAATCTTTTTGGGCAGACTACTGAAAGGAACCACCCGTCCGAAAGCCACCAGCCGTTATTTATAGATGTTCTGTATATTTTTCTTCACAGTATTTGCAGCGGTAGATTTCCTTTTTTTCGTCTGAAAGTACGAAGACATGAGGAAGTCCCTGCTCAATGGAAGTGATACACCGGGGATTTCTGCACCGGATAACATTTTTGATTTCTTTGGGGAGAAATAACTCTTTTTTGGAGACAATCTCCCCGTCTTTTATGACATTGACGGTAATATTGTGGTCAATAAAGGCCAGAACATCCAAATCCAGCATGTCAATGTCGCATTCTACTTTCAGAATGTCTTTTTTTCCCATTTTGTTGCTGCGGGCGTTTTTGATAATCGCAACTGTACAATCCAGCTTATCAAGCTGGAGATGATGATAAATAGATAAGCTTTTTCCTGCTTTAATATGGTCAAGGACAAAGCCTTCCTCAATTTTTCCAACATTCAGCATATTTTTCTCCCTAAATTTCAGTAATTACCCTTTGGGTATAATCTTAAGTTTTTAGTCTACTTTAATGTCCAGCAGTGTTAAAATAAGAGCCATCCGCACATATACGCCATATTGTACCTGTTTAAAATAGGCAGCTCTTTGGTCGTTATCCACTTCCACAGAGATTTCGTTTACTCTGGGAAGTGGGTGGAGCACCAGCATATCAGGACCAGCCAGTTTCATTTTGTACGAGTCAAGGATATAAAAATCCTTTAGCCTTACGTAATCTTCTTCATTAAAAAAACGTTCTTTTTGAACCCTTGTCATGTACAGCATGTCCAGTTTGGGCATAATATTTTCAAGGCGTATGACTTCCTCATAAGGAATATTCTTTTCCTTTAGCATATCTGTAATATAGTCGGGAACCATCAGCTCTCTGGGAGATATAAAAACGAATTTAATCCCTTCATAGCGGACCAGCGCGTTGACAAGTGAGTGCGCTGTGCGCCCGAACTTAAGGTCGCCGCACAGACCAATCGTAAAATGGTCCAGCCGTCCTTTTAAAGAGCGGATAGTCAAAAGGTCGGTGAGGGTCTGGGTAGGGTGCTGGTGGCCCCCGTCACCGGCGTTTATTACCGGAATAGAGGATTTGCTGGCAGCAACCATTGGGGCTCCTTCTTTTGGATGGCGCATGGCGCAGATATCCGCAAAGCAGGAGATTACCCGGATTGTATCAGACACGCTTTCCCCTTTGGAAGCGGAAGAGGAGGCGGCATCAGAAAATCCGATTACATTTCCGCCAAGATTAAGCATGGCAGTTTCAAAGCTGAGCCGTGTGCGCGTGCTTGGTTCATAAAAGCATGTGGCGAGTTTTTTGCCTTCACAGGCGTGGGCGTATTTGCCCATATTTGCTTCAATATCATTTGCCAGGTTAAACAGCTGGTCAAGTTCCTCTGTGGAAAAATCCAGAGGGTTCATAAGATGTCTCATAGTGTTTGTCCTTTCTTTTATTCCATTCTGAACCATGTCCATAAAAAATCGAAGAGGAGATACTCTTCGATTTTATTATAAGCCAGCAACTTTAAAATGCTGGTAACTTTTATTAATTTTGGAATGACAACAGCTCCTCTACGGGTTTTCGTCTGGGAGCAGTGGGGGATTCATCGGGATATCCCACTGGAATAAGTGCAACAAGTTCCCTTTCTTCTGGAATGTTTAATAAAGAAGCAGCTTTTGCTTCATCAAAGATACCCATAATTACACTTCCAAGTCCCTTTTCATAAGCTGCCAGGCAAAATGACTGGGAAGCGATTCCTGCATCATACATCTGCCAGGATGCGCCTTTGGCAGTAGAGAAAGAGCCGTCACGCTCAAAGCCGCTTCTTCCTTTAATATATGTTACGGCAATAAGCAAAGGTGCGTTAGCGATAATCTCCCCATTTTTGGGGTATGCCTGGGTACATTCGGCGGCAATTTTATCCTTTAAATCACCTTCAACGGCAATGTAACGGGTAATCTGCGTATGTTTCCAACTGGGAGCATAGGATGCGGTTTCTACAATTTCAGAAAGCAATGCGTGGTCTACGGGTTTATCCGTAAATTTGCGGATGCTTCTGCGTTCCCTGATACAATCTTTAGCGGTCATAAGCACACTCCTGTCTAAATTTATTTTTTCTATCATAGCATATCCGGTCATTTCTTTCAATGAAAAATATATTTGCATTATAGATTTGGATTTAGTATACTACAGGTAAGAAACAAATCGATTTATGCAGTTTGCTGGAAGGAGCAGCGTAGATGGCAGCAGAATATACAGAGAGAAAAAGATGGTTATTTTTGGGGCTTCCCTTTACTTTTACCAAATATATTATTAAGGAAAACATGATTACCATAGACAGCGGTTTTTTTAATAAGGTGGAAAACGACTGTTACATGTATAAAGTACAGGATGTGGAACTGACGGCTTCTTTGATGGAGCGAATCGCAGGACTGGGAACTGTCGTATGTTATACGGGAGATACAACCCACCCGAAGCTGATACTGTCCCATATCAAAAATGCAAAAGAAGTGAAAAATTTTATTCTGGAATCTTCTGAGCAGGCACGAATGCAGAGACGTACCTTAAGCGCTTTTGACATCGGTGCGGAGATGGAAGATATGGAAGGGGATTTTGATTGATGTGCCATTTGTGGCCAGAGACGTAAAAACAGGCGGTATGAGTAATTCATACCGCTTTTTGAAAGTCTGTTTTTGAAAAATTATTACAAGCTTTATACATCCTTAAGGAGCCGTTCATATAAGAGGCCTACAACAAACCAGCCCGGAAAGTAATCAAGACGTATTTTCCCTTTAATATGCCATCGGCTGTGGCTGTAGCTCCAGGGACGCAGGTGATATTTGTCCAAAAGACTGCCGGTCAGATATTCTCCTATAAAAAGACAAAGGGCATAAATACTTCCACGAAAAAAAATAGATGTATTTTTGAATAGCTTAAAAACAGGGGATAAAAGGCATACGCTGCCATAAATGGGAAACATCCACAGGGAAGTTTGCCCTGTCAGACGCCAATTACGTTTCTGCAAGGAGCTAAGGGCGGTAAACAATATTTCCAGGCGCCAGCCAAGGAAGCCGCATTTTAGGAAGTTTTTAACAAATGTTTTCATATGTATCAGTATAAGAAAAAATATAGATATTATTCATTCGATAAGGAAAAATGCAGGAAGGACGGAAATATTTTGCGGCAGGATTGCAACATAAAGAAATCGGAGCTTGGTAAGAGGCCGGAATGCTGTAAAGGTGATTTTTGGAGGAAGAAATGGAAACAGGGCATTTAAAAAAACAAAAACCAGAGGAAAACCTTGTCATGGATGTTATGTCCTATGAGGAAGCCATGATGTATGTGGAATCCCTGGGCAAATATGGAAGTGTGCCTGGGCTTGCAAATATGGAAAATTTATGCCGTAAACTGGG
>CAMUHA010000251.1 GCA_947088515.1 uncultured bacterium | reverse complement strand
TCACAATTATACGGCTAATTCCGTTGTGTATACAGGCACCCATGACAATGATACGACTTTGGGCTGGTATCAGGCTATCAGCCGGAAGGACCGCAGCTTTGCCAGACAGTATTTGGATATCAGAAGCAATAAGGAGCTGGTGTGGAACTTTATCCGCGCAGCAGTAGCCAGTGTGTCAGACACAGCGGTGATTCCCATGCAGGATTATCTGGAGCTTGGCGGTGAAGCCCGGATTAATGTGCCATCTACCCTTGGAGACAACTGGAAATGGCGTATGGTTAAGGGGCAGATAGAAGAAGGCCTTGCTGAAAAAATCTGTGAGCTTTGCAGGACGTATGGGCGTGTAAAGTAATCGTGCTAAAATTGTTTTTTGGACATGGTGGAGTTATGGTATTGGGGATTTTCTGTCACATCCTCACCAAGCCATGAGGGAGGCAGAAAGGCTTTGGCAGTCTCAACATCAGGAAACTCCACCTCACCAAGGATAAGAGGGGCAAATGGAGCATCAAAAATATCCAGCTCAAGGGTTAATTTCAAATCTTCCGGCGGGCAGGAGAAGTTTTTCCTAAAAGCAGGGTTGTCAATAGGAATCAGATATCTTTTTTTGGAAATGACATTGCCGTCTGCTTTAGGAAGCAGATGCAGGTAAGCGTCCCTGTTTAACGGCAGGTTATATTCCTGTCTTGCCATTAGCCCTTTTCCTTTATAAGTCAGGTAATATTCTTCATCCTGTCTGCGAATGCGGATGACAGGACAGGTGCAAAGATAGGCCTGCTCAATGATAAGGCAGGGAAAAGAAGAAAGGTTTTCAGGTATTTGTTTTATTAAAAATTTTCGTTCAATCTCCATAGAATTTATTCCTTCCAATTCATAAATTTTTGTAAAGTATGTGGGACTGTTCATAAAATTATTATAATATTCCTTAAGAAAATTTACAAATCATTAATTGGAAATTGAATATAAATAATGGTAAAATGTTACTATTCACTAAATGGACAGAAAGTTTTTTCTGTCAGTCCCGGTGAATAGTAAAATATTGTAAAAAGGTGGATAGGTTATGAGCAAAGTATGTGTTTTTTTTGGAACTGGTTATGAGGAAATAGAGGCGCTTACTGTAGTTGATCTCCTGCGCCGGCAGGGGATAGATACGGATATGGTGTCCGTTACAGGGGAAAAGACGGTGACAGGCTCCCATCAGATTAAAGTGGAAATGGACAGGCTGATTGAAGAGGTGGATTTTGACTGCATAGATATGATTGTGCTGCCAGGAGGAATGCCGGGAACGAAAAATCTGGAAGCGTGCGACTTATTAATGAAACAGGTGGATGCTTTTGCGGCAGCGGGTAAAGTGGTGTGTGCTATTTGCGCAGCGCCCTCCATTTTAGGACACAGAGGCATTTTAAAAGGAAAAAAGGCTACCGCTTTTCCTGGTTTTGAAGACCAGCTGGAAGGCGCGGAGGTTGTTTGCGAGCCGGCGGTAAGGGATGGAAATATTATTACTGGAAGAGGCATGGGATGCGCCATTGCTTTTGGGCTGGAAATCGTGGCTTGCTTAAACGGAAGGGAAGAGAGTAAGGCACTGGCAGAAAAAATTGTTTACATAAATTAAGGCACAAGGGATTATGCTTGAAAATAACGGATTTTTAAGCTATGGATTGATGCAGCGCTGCGGACCTGGTCCGTGGTATGCGGGGGTAATAAATGAATATATTGTTTTTTTTGACGCCGAAAAGTGAAGTGGCTTATGTTTATGATACAGACACTTTGCGGCAGGTTCTTGAAAAAATGGAAAACCACAAATATTCTGCAATACCGGTTATTGCGAAAAAGGACGGGAGATACATTGGCACACTGACAGAAGGGGATTTGCTCTGGTATATTAAGGATTATGGAGACTTATCCATACGGCAGGCGGAAGAAATTCCCATTTTGCTTGTGGCGCGCAGGTATGACAATGAGCCGGTGGATGTGGACGTGGACATGGAAAATCTGCTGAACAAAGCAATGAACCAGAATTTTGTTCCAGTGATTGATGACAGGGAACGGTTTATCGGGCTGATTACCCGGAAGGATTTAATTCAGTATCTTTGCAGAAAACTTGTCACTGTCCAGTTAGAAGCAGGCGGCATGGGAATTGAAAGCAGTTTCCGGTAAAATGGCATAAAAGGAAAGGAACTGGCAGGAAATGTTTAATCAGTTAACACAGAAAGATATCGACGCTATGGAGGCGGAAATAGAGGAAAGAAAGCTGGTAATACGTCCAAGGCTGCTTGAGTCAGTAAAGGAAGCCAGGGCACAGGGCGATTTAAGCGAAAATTTTGAGTACTATGCTGCAAAGAGAGAAAAAAATAAAAATGAAAGCCGTATCCGTTTTCTGGAGAGAATGATTAAGACTGCCCAGGTGATACCGGATGATTCAAGTGAAGATGAAATTGGTATGAATAACACAGTGGAAGTGGAATTTGAGGAAGACGGTTCAACTGAAAAATATAAAATTGTAACAACCATGCGCGGAAACTCCCTAGAAGGACTTGTGAGCATTGAATCGCCCATTGGGAAAGCGCTGATGGGACATAAAGTGGGCGAGAGGGTATATGTGCAGGTCAATGCTGAATATGGATATTATTTAATTGTAAAGTCAATTGAAAATACCCAGGATGATGGCAGTGATAAAATAAGAAGCTTTTAAAATTAACAGCTTTTTTACGGAAAAACTTACCATAATAATTTTTTCAACACCGTTAATACTATGAACAAGATAAGTGATAAAGAAAAAGCTTTGAACGAAGAGAAATCTTATAAAGAAAATCTTTGGGATAAGCAAAAATCTTTAAAAGCTTATCCCAAAGGACTGCAACAGTGGTCAAAAATAATTAACGGAGGTGAAAAAGATGGCTAGCAGCAAATCTAATAGAGTAGAAGTTCCAGAGGCTAAGGCAGCTATGGACCGTTTCAAAACAGAAGTTGCTTCTGAGCTTGGTGTTAACTTAAAAGAAGGTTACAATGGTGACTTAACATCCAAGGAAGCCGGATCAATTGGCGGTGAAATGGTTCGTAGAATGATCAAAAAGCAAGAAGAAATGATGAAATAACAAAAGGCTTGGCGATTTTAAATTAAAAGATGGCCCGTCTGCAAAAAGCAGGCGGGCTGTTTTTATGGGCGCCCCGGAGGTATGTCAGTATGCGCTTTTGCACATGTCTGAAAATGCTGTTATTCTCCGTTTTTTAAGTATTTTTGTAAAGGAATCCAGATTAAGTAAGCAAGGAGACTGCCTATCAGCGCTGTCACCAGCTGGGTAACTGAAAAGGTTATTCTGGCAGTAGAAAGAACCTTAGGAAGCGCTTCCGGTTTGGGAAGCTGGGAGGCTATATTTGCTCCAAAAATGGGAAGGATGACCAGCACAACCACAATTCCCATAAATATGGCTTTTAAAAGGGAACCTGCAGCCAGTCCTGCGGGCAGCTTCCATTTAAAATTGTGTTTATTCTGGAAATACCAGACGCTTGCTGCAAGAATAATGTTTCCAGCCATTACCACAGGAAACATAAGCGGAATAGCAGCCATAATCGGCGAGCCGGTAAAGAAAAAGGCGGTAACTGGGGCAATAATGCTTAAAAGAACCCCGCTCCAAAGCCCCACAGCCAAAACCGCAATAATAATGGTGGCATTTACCACTGGCCCCGTAATATATACGGAAAGGTTTTTAAAATACTGGCTTCCTATACATATGGCAAGCAGCAGCGCGGTCTGTACCAGATGACGAGTTGAAAAATTGTTGCTGTTTTTCATAATAATCCTCCATATATAAATCTGTATTGAAGGCTGTGTTTTTAGCAGAAACCTTCTTTTGCAGGCAATTATAGTATAAAAGAAGAAATTTGAAAAATCAAGGTGAAAAGTGTCTCCAACTGGTCTGTAAATAGAATATGGCAGCA
>CAMUHA010000250.1 GCA_947088515.1 uncultured bacterium | reverse complement strand
AGGCAATGGAAAAACTACATCAATTAATTGCAAAGAAAAAGAAAACCAACAAACAGCCGAAATAGTTGATAAAATTATTTGATTACGAAATATCGTTTGTTGATGACAAGGTTTGGAGAAGATGCTATACTATATAAGATTATGTATGGAGCAGGAAGATACAAAAGGGGTTTTTAAGTATGGCACAGACGAAAAAAAGTGGAACTGGAAGGAGTAGCTCTGGAAACAGAAAAAAAAGTTCCGGCAACAGGACAAATAGGGCCAAAACATCTGGTTCACGCAATTATAATAATAGAAGTGAACCAATGGATGTGGCAATTAGAAATGAGATTTTTCTGATTATCCTGTTTGCCATAGCGATTTTTTTGTTTTTATGCAATTTTGGCATTGCGGGAGTAATGGGAAATACAATCAGTGATGTAATGTTTGGAATTTTTGGACTGACAGCATATATAATGCCGCTGGTTTTATTTTTGATGATTGCATTTGGAATGGTAAACAGCGGAAATGCCATTGCTGCCCGCAAGATAGCTGCCGGGGTCATGCTGTTTTTGATAGTTGGAATTGTATGTGACCTTTTTACCGGGGCGCCGGAAGCAGCTGAAAGCTATCAGATTAAGGATATATATGAAAGATGCAGTGATGGACATGGTGGAGGCGGGATTATAGGCGGTACCTTTGCTTATCTTTGCCACCATTTTCTTGGAATGACAGGCGCCATATTACTGATTCTGGTGACAACTATTATATCAGCTGTGATTTTAACAGAAAAATCATTTATGTCCGGGGTTAAATCCGGCAGCCGGAAGGTTTATGAACGGTCCAGAGAGGACGCTGCTTACAGGAGAGAGCGGGCAAGAGAAAGAAGAGAAGAACAGGAAGAAATAAAGCGGCGCAGAGAAGAAGAAAAGCGGCTTAAAGCGGAAGAGAGAGAAAATGAAAAAATTCTGCGCATGGATAAAAAGGTTTCAGGTGTTATGATGGACACCTCTCTTTCTGACAGAACTGAAAATGGGGGAAGAGAAAGAGACGACCTGCACGAAATCAATCTTGATGATTTTGAAGAACAGATGGTGGAGGATGCAGAAACGGAAGAAGAGGTGGTATATAGAGAGCCGGAAGATAGCTTTTCTCTTGAGGGCATTAAAATAAATGGCGCATATGAAGAAGAAAACGCCATAAGTGGGGATGAACTTTCTGAGATTACAAATCTGCTGGACCAGATAGAACCAGAAGATGATTTAGACACATATAAGGAACCAGAAACATATGAAATACAGGAGGATGAAGGCATATCTTATCAGGAAACAGAAGGCTTTCAGGAGATGTTTGCAGAAGAAGCTAAAATGGAAGAAGATGTTTCTTTGTCCAGAGTCCCGGAGAAACCTGTCGCGATGGTAAAGGAAGAAAGCGGCAAAAATGCACAGGTTATAGAGGCAGAAACACACTTACCTAAAGAGAGTGTTCCTAAAAAATACATATTTCCGCCTATCAGTAAACTGGCAAAAGGAAAAGGAAAAGCAGGAGGGGATTCTTCACGTGAGCTAAAGGAGACAGCCCAGAAGCTTCAGCAGACTCTGCAAACTTTTGGGGTAAGGGTAATGATAACAGATATTAGCCAGGGACCTTCCGTTACACGGTTTGAGCTGCAGCCGGAACAAGGTGTGAAGGTTAGCAAGATTGTGGGCCTGGCAGATGACATTAAACTGAATCTTGCAGCAACAGATATAAGGATTGAAGCTCCAATTCCGGGCAAGGCTGCCGTAGGAATTGAGGTTCCCAATAAAGAGAATATGATGGTGGCGCTTCGGGATCTTTTGGAAAGTAAAGACTTTAAAGAGTTTCCTTCCAATCTTGCCTTTGCGGTTGGGAAAGATATTGGCGGGAAAGTAGTGGTTGCCGATATTGCTAAAATGCCTCATATGTTGATTGCCGGAGCTACAGGCTCCGGAAAATCGGTTTGTATTAATACATTGATTATGAGTATTTTGTACAAAGCGCATCCAGATGATGTAAAACTTATTATGGTAGACCCCAAGGTGGTTGAGCTAAGTGTATATAACGGAATTCCTCATCTTTTAATTCCAGTTGTGACGGACCCTAAAAAGGCATCTGCTGCATTGCAGTGGGGAGTTGCGGAGATGACAGACAGGTATCAGAAATTTGCGGACTTTAATGTAAGGGATTTAAAAGGATACAATAAAAAAGTAGAGGATTTGAAAGAAAAAGGCAACGCCGAAGCACTGGCAAAACTGCCTCAGATTGTTATTATTGTTGACGAGCTTGCGGATCTTATGATGGTTTGCCCAGGTGAGGTGGAGGAATCTATCTGTCGTTTAGCCCAGCTTGCCAGAGCAGCAGGTATTCACCTGATTATTGCCACACAGCGCCCCTCTGTAGATGTAATTACAGGGCTGATTAAAGCAAATATGCCAAGCCGTGCAGCTTTCAGTGTATCCAGTGGAGTGGATTCCCGCACCATACTTGACATGAATGGAGCAGAAAAGCTTCTTGGAAAAGGCGATATGCTGTTTTACCCCCAGGGGTACAACAAACCGGCCAGGGTGCAGGGAGCCTTTGTATCAGATAACGAAGTGTCAGATGTGGTTGAATTTTTGAAGAACCAGACATTGGGAAATATCTATGACTCGGATATCCAGGAAAAAATAACCACGATTGGCAGCAGTGCAGGTGGTGGAGCCGGAACAGATGGAGCGGAACGTGACCAATATTTTATTGAAGCGGCAAAGTTTATCATTGAAAAAGATAAGGCTTCTATTGGTATGCTCCAGAGGGTATTTAAAATTGGATTTAACAGGGCGGCGAGGATTATGGACCAGCTTTGTGATGCGGGCGTTGTAGGAGAAGAGGAAGGTACAAAACCCCGGAAGGTATTAATGAGTCAGGAACAGTTTGAACA
This sequence comes from uncultured bacterium, assembly GCA_947088515.1. Lineage (GTDB taxonomy): Bacteria > Bacillota > Clostridia > Lachnospirales > Lachnospiraceae > Suilimivivens. The sequence continues at coordinate 1,019 of CAMUHA010000250.1, read as the reverse complement.
ATACATAGAAGAAATGGGGATGTGATAATGAAAACGGATATTCAGATTGCACAGGAAGCAGAACTTTTACCGATTACAGAGATTGCAGAAAAACTTCAGATTTCCCCGGATGAACTGGAGCTATACGGAAAATATAAAGCAAAAATTTCCGATGAATATTTAGAAAGAATTTCCAGCAACCGGGATGGAAAATTAATTTTGATGACCGCCATTAATCCTACGCCTGCAGGTGAAGGAAAAACGACTACAAGTATTGGGCTTGGACAGGCCTTGGGAATACTTGGTAAAAAGGCTGTAATTGCTTTAAGGGAACCTTCTCTTGGCCCGTGTTTTGGAATTAAGGGGGGAGCTGCAGGAGGCGGTTATGCGCAAGTGGTTCCTATGGAAGACCTGAATCTTCATTTTACAGGTGATTTCCATGCAATTACTTCCGCAAATAATCTGTTGGCGGCGCTTTTGGATAACCATATACAGCAGGGGAATGAACTGGGGATAGATACCCGTTCAGTGGTCTGGAAGAGATGTCTGGATATGAATGACAGAGTTCTTCGCAATGTAGTGGTAGGATTGGGGTCAAAAATGGATGGAACTGTGCGTGAGGACCATTTTGTCATTACTGTTGCTTCAGAAATAATGGCAGTGCTTTGTCTATCAGAGAATATGAAGGATTTAAAAGAAAGATTGGGACGAATGGTAGTTGCCTACAATTATCAGGGAAAACCGGTAACAGCCCAGGACTTGCAGGCAGTGGGAGCAATGGCTGCTTTGCTTAAGGATGCCATGAAGCCAAATCTAATCCAGACGCTGGAACATACGCCTGCGCTTGTGCATGGAGGTCCCTTTGCCAATATTGCGCATGGCTGTAATTCTGTAAGAGCTACAAAGGCAGCGCTGAAAATGGCAGATTATGTGGTTACAGAAGCAGGTTTTGGGGCAGATTTAGGCGCCGAAAAGTTTTTTGACATAAAGTGCAGGGCAGCAGGGCTTAAGCCGGATGTAACGGTGATTGTGGCAACTAT
>CAMUHA010000249.1 GCA_947088515.1 uncultured bacterium | reverse complement strand
ATTCTGCATTCTTAATATCATAATTATAATTCACCGCACAATAAATATCTGCTGAATCCCTGTAATCTGACAAATCAAGTTCCGACTCCGCATCTGCGTCCCAGCCATAATTCTTTATATACCAGAGCTGCTTTTCCTCATCAGTCTCAAAATACAGTCCGCTGTATGTATCAAAATTATATTCTTCCATCATATACAGCCTTGAATATAAGCTGTTTTCATATTCCTTACGTTTTTCTGAGGAATAACCGCTCACCTTATCTTCCATATCCAGAGACTCAATAAATGCATCGCTCACTGACTCGCGGAATCCTTCTATATCAATTCCTTTCCCCTTGACTGCATCATATCCATAGCCAGCCATAAAAGAAATATAATCTTCCTGCGACATGAGCGTATAGGAAACACATATCTCACACATATAATCAATATATGACTTATCTCCGGTAAAATAGCCCGTCTCAAAGTATTGGGAATTGTCTGAATCTGTGTAACACACCTGCACAAATTTGAACACATGGGAATTTCCTAATTCTTCTTTTTCTTCTTCTGTCAACTCTTCCGCCCGAATGCCATTTTCAATAAACGCCTGTATGTTTTTATCAGATTCTTCAATAACATACAATGTATTATTATCTGCATCATTTCTGTTAACTGATATAATCTGGGAATTTTTTATCAGCTCCTTACTTAGATAATTTTCCAGCTCCTTACGTCCTTTCTTAAAGTCATCCGTAGTCTCGTAGGCAATTCCATACACGGTTGTATGTAATGTATTATCTGACTCCCAGCCGACATCCCAATCCATTCCCCTGTCCATATACATAAACAGGCAGTCATTCCCCATAAAAGTGTCTGGCGTTCCAATCACTAAAGATTCCCCATAGTAATCACTTTCATCAGACTTATATAAAATCCCTTCCTCTTTAAGCATCTCTTTAATATCAGCAGTCGTGCTTTTAGAACTTTCTTCCCATGACATGACAAATATCTTCTCAACAGGCGTCTTCCCAAACTTACTGCCGCCTATCAGCTTCACAACGCCAAAGATAACTACCACCACTGCAATAAAAGCAACCGCAATACCAATCAGCGGCATCTTATTCTTCAAACTTACAGACGCTGCCGCCTTCTTTAATCCCCCGACAGATGGCCTTCCTGACTTCACAGGGGCATCCACCTTCTGGCCACAATAAGGGCAGAAAGCGCTGTCATCATCTATCTTTTTTCCACACTTCGCACAAAACATGATGTCTCTCCTTCCAAATTGTACCTGAAATCACTGCGGTAACTCCCCTAAATGTTCCAAGGCTTCATCTACCGTTTTCCAGCCGCATCTGGCTGTAAAACGTACTGTTTTATCGCATTCTGGGACAGGCAGGTCATTATAGGATTCCTCATCTGACCATGTTTTCCATTTAGCATCTATGGTCAAATACCTGAATTCAGGTTCTTTATAATCCAGCTCATAATATGCTTTGCTTCTCTCCCCATTATGTAATATCTCATTATCCTTGTACAGGCAAACCTTATCAGATATCACATAAGCTGCACCACGGAACATTGAGTTTGCCGAAGAACTCCTGTTTTTTGAACTATAAATATGGCTTACTATATTGCTTCCATCGGCAGTATAAGAAAACTCAAGCACACCGCTTTCTGGAATAGTATCCACGTCTGAATAAAAAACATCTGTAAGCCCGCCACTTACCGCCAATTGCTCCATCTTGCGCTTCTCTTCATTCCAGTACTCCTGATAAATAAGAATCAAAAAGAACAATTCCTGCTCATTACCCAAACCTGTATTTCTATCACCCAGCATAATAAGCTCTGGAAATCCATCTTTGTTAATGTCATCCGCATAATAAGTAAACTTATAACTTCTTTGGCTATACATCCATGAATCAGCAGCCGCATGTAAATTCTCAAGATATTCTGCCTGTTTTAATTCTTCCTCCGAAGCCTCCTCAGGTTCCTGTTGTACTGGCTCTTCCCTGTCTTCATAAGATTCCTTATCAAAATCAGCTAATTTCTCCTGCGCATTTGCCAGCTCCTCTTTTGCTGCTGCCAGCTCTGCTTCAAGCGCCGCCTTTTCATCATCAACAGCATTATCGTCTTCTGTATATTGGTTACTATCATCAGTATATCCTTCAGCGCTTTCATCTCTAGAAGAACCCTTGCCGCTACATCCTGTTAATAATAAACAGCCTATAATGCCTATAAGTAAAATTTTCTTGCCTTGTCCTGCATGGAAACAAACCATGCTATCTTCATCTGTCTTCTTGCCACACTTCGCACAAAACATATTGTATCTCCTTCCTATAATCCAAAGTAATTATCAATGCCCTCTGCAATACCCACAGCAATCTTCTGCTGGTATTCCTCCGTTGACATCAGCTTATCCTCTTCTGGGTTCGTCATATATCCCATCTCCACAATCGTGACGGGAACCTGGCACCAGTTGATGCCGCTCATCGTATCAGTCTCCCAGACATATTCCTTTTTACATCCTGTCTTCTCCACCAGTGCATCCAGCACTGCCTCAGACAACTTTCTGCTTTCCCCATACAGCTCGGCATTATATGGGATACCTTGATAGAAAGCTGCCCTCCTGCGAAAGTCACTTCATATATGGTCTTTTTGGTCAAAATAAACAGAAGGCTGAAAAGAACTGCGGCTATTATGAATACACCTAATAAAAGTGCAAAAAGCGGCCTGTCATAACTGGACGCCTGACTTATAAAAACACTTCCCCCTATAATAGAGCCTGCGGTCTGTAAGCGCCCCAAAGCCCTTCCCTAATACCCCTGAGTGGAGCATGTTGTTTAAATATCCGCCGCCAATGACCGCCTTCTGCTCTTCCTGCTCATCCACAAACAGCTCACTGACGCCTTTAACCTTCCTGCTCTCTTCCGCCTCCGCCTGCATCTGGCAGAAATTCTGCACCTGGTTCTGGATGCCCTCGGACATCTGCTGTGCCTTCTGGAAGCTCTTTCCCACACTGTACACAAAACATAACCTGTCTAAGAATTTTCAGCAAGAAGAAAGGACTGCGAAAAGCACAACAACTAATCGCAGTCCTTTTCAAACTCCGACTTCCCACACAGAATGCTCTAGCGGCGGATTTCTCCGCCACTAACGCACCTAAGTGAGAAATCAAGAGGGGTGCAGCAGTATGCGTCCACACTTCTACACCCCAATGTATCTTAAGGCTTAGGCTTCATCTGCACAGACACTGACAAAAAATATTGTAATTTTACCCTCTGTGGAGTATAATTATTTTTGCGTGTATCGCAGACTTGGTCTGTATTGTGTGGTAGTCTAGATACCAGCCTTGCCCGGCACTGCGCCAACAGTGTCGGGTGGTACACCTTTTTCCTTTTGAAATCTCGAAGATTATTTTACCATACTTAACACCTTTGCACAAGTCAAAAATCTGCGCCGCCTGATTCGTTCTGCGGGTCGGTGGGAGCCTTCCATCATACCCCTTCCGCCATCTACTCATAAATAAACTTTTCAATTTGACTGAATACCTTCTTTGCCCAGACTCAAAAATAATTTCAGTTATCAGCATTATTGTGGATATTCACATTATATCCATTAAGCAAAAATGAATAAGACCTGCCTGCACACTTGAGAACAAGGTCTTCTCCTGAATGATTAATTGCATCACGGAAGTTTTCCATAAGTCTTAGCTTTTCAGTATCTGCCATACTCCACTTCAATGCTAGAAGTTTTCTCTTTCTTAGAGTCTCATGCTCTTTGTTATCCATATATTTCTTACTTTGAGTATGAATATCTATCTGTGAATCAAATCTTACCATCTGAAGGCATTCCCTTACACATTTGAAACACCTGACACCACATGAGGTAAAAGTATATCTTGTGTGTATTTTGTATGGAACTTACCCACAAAAAAGAGGGCTAACCAAACCATTTTCTGGCTT
>CAMUHA010000248.1 GCA_947088515.1 uncultured bacterium | reverse complement strand
AGTATGCTGCTGAAATCGGACTTGATTATGTGACAAATGACGATAGTATGAGCAGGCCTTTTTTTGCGTCGCCTGTGGTTGTCAATTATTTTTATCACAGTGAAATCAAAAAGTCAGCACGAAAAGGTGGTTAAAATAATGCCTGAATTACCTGAAATAGAAACAATCAAAAATGTAGTTGAGCCGCAAATATAGGGGCTTACGCATTAAAAATGCGCTTGTCAACCGCCCAGAGGTCATTGTGCATCCGACAGCAGATGAATTTTGTGAAGATGTGACAGGACAGGCAATCGAATGGAAATGCTAATATGAAAATAAACACAGAATGGATACGCTGACCTTTCGTTTCCTGTGATGCTGAAAAGTTCCAGGCGGTGGTGGTGAGCTATAAACTTCATGGTCATTTCGTGCAATTTATAGTCATTTGGCGCAATTGTGGTTTGAAATACGGGTGTATCCGCCGATAGATGTTATGAAATTTGCTTGTGAAAAACACGCCTTCGGGCAGCTCGCTGGACATGAAGATATAATCTTTACGTCTTATTCCGCAGAGGCGCAAAAACCATGCGTCCTTGCCGGGGATTATTTGGAAGGAGGTGAAGGTCTGTATGGGATTTGACGGGGGAAGTTAAGCGGAATGTATTTATGGGACAATTAACTGCTTGGACTTATTACAAGGGAGTGGGTGCAGCTCTGACCGACAGAGGGGCTGCCATAAAAAGAAATGGAGGACTGAAAAATGGGTATTAACGGAATAGGAACAGCGGGATATCCGCTGACAGGATACACAGCAAAGAAGACAGGAAGAAGCACGGCATCCGGGGCTGTGGAATTCATGGAAATGGTGGAAGAAAAGGCAGCGCAGGGCCAAGCAGCCGACCAGGATGAGAAAGCCTTTGAGATGGTCGGCCCGAACGCCCCGCAGGAAGTGAAGGATGCGTGGATGGAGGCGGCGAAAGAAGTAAATGCGAATGGCATGGGAATCCGGGGCAACGGAATGATGAGCCACATATCGCAGATGATGGTGCAGCGGCTTAATAAACAGCTTAAGGGTGAAACGGAGAATTTTGACATCCTTGGCAACACAGTGGAATCTGCGATTCAGGCAACGAAAAAGGCGCTGTACGATTTGGAGCATCCCGTAGTATATACGCCCAGGAGCATAGAGGTCCAGCAGGCCCGTATCAAAGAAGGGGAATTTTACAGGGCGTTTTTGGAGAAGCTGGAGAAATTATAGGAGGGCATATTTCAAATAAGCTGCAGACGGACAGTTAGCCTTCATCAGCGATTTAGCGGATTGGGGAATCGAGAAGCAGAGAGAGGAGGCGAAGATATGAGAAAGGGAGTGGGAAGTGTATCTGTTATAGGCGGGGCGGACGGGCCGACAAGTATTTTTATCGCTGGAAAAAGCGGTAAGGTGAAGCTGAGAACACGCATACAGAATTATTTCCGCAAAATAAAAAAGAACAGGATAAAAAAGCAGATTACCGCCAATCCCCATACACTGGAGGAGGTCGTAGAACTGCTGAAACGGGAATACGGCGCAGTGGAGGTTTTGCAGCATTCTCATAATTATCTGGAACAGAGGGACAGTTTAAAAGCATCCCTTATCATGCGTCACCGCCCGGATTTGTTGGGAGAGCTGATGAACTTGGAGCCACCAGATGGGGAGGATGTGGAAGCCTTAAAAATATTTATGGAGCAGATTCACGAGCGGAACAGGATGGCAGAGGAAATTGCGGATAATATCTTCCCTATAGATTTCCACATATATGAGATTAAATGGACAGAGAATGGCCGTATGCGGATAGGGGTGGAATCTGTCTGGCAGATGCTTGACGTTTCATTTCGCGGGGATAAGAAAACCATGAAACAGTTAAGGAAACTGTATAAAAAGATATATTTGTATTATGGTGTCACTGCTGAAGATATAACAAACGAAACGGAAAGGTATAAATCCCTTTTAGGGGTGTTGTGTTTATAGATGACCGGTTTCTGGCAGATAGGGGAATCGGGGAGCAAGAATACGATAAACATAAAGGAAGGAATCATGCAGCCATTTCCAAGCTATTTTCATGAGCATTATGTTATTGGGTTTGTGGAGAGAGCGCTTTTCTGTAGGGACAGGGAGTATGCCATAGAAGAAGGCAGCATCGTGCTTTTCAATCCAGGTGACAGCCATGCCTGCGTGCAAAGCGATGAAAGAGAAGATGCGGGGCGTGCTGTTCCTAAAAAATGGGAACGGCGGGACAGAATATGTTATGGCGGGAGAGTCGGTCATCGGGATAAAGCGTCAGGGGCTTTTATTCCTGCCGGACGGGAACCTGCCGCTTGGCATCATAGCGAACATAGCGGCAATCATGGGCATCACGCTGGGGAAGCAGATGCAGCTGTATGACCCGGATTTTTCGGACTTGACGGTGGTGGATTTCAGACCTTGCCCAGGGATGCAAGACCTATGATGAGTTTATTGAAAAGATGAAGGATGTTTCAGAAACGGAACTGAATTATTACAGGATTGCCATCTGTGGTGCGAAAAAGAAGGTAAACAAATTGACAGGAAGTATGGCGCTGCAAAGATAAAGAATATACAAAAGCTAACCGCCATAGATGGTTTACTTCATACCGCCGTATGCGGCGGTATGTTATTTCCGCAGGCAGGTCTGACAGCAGAAAACCACTTGGAAAGCGGGGAAGGACTGTTCAATGGCTCTTTTTTGCTTTCTGCTCCCGAAAAATAATCGTTTCGTGCCATTGGATAAAAAATAGAAAAGTTCTATGGTATAATTCAGAGGATGTTCTTGCTTTGGTAGGAACAGCTTTCTGCCGAAGTAATAGGGAACAGCTGAATAAGGAGGAGACGGAAAATGTATGAATTGATACAAGTCAGTGAGAAATGCTACTACATAAACTGCCCGGCAAAAATTGGTGTCTATGTTGCGGACAAGGACCATGTCTATCTGGTTGACAGCGGAAATGATAAAGATGCCGGGAAGAAGGTCAGACAGATACTGGAAAAGAATGGCTGGCATCTGATTGCCATACTGAATACTCATTCCAACGCAGACCATATCGGCGGAAACAAATACCTGCAGGGGCAGACAGAATGTAAAATTTATTCCGGTGGTATGGAAGCTGCTTTCACAAAATACCCGGTATTGGAGCCAGCTTTCCTTTACGGCGGTTATCCGTGTAAAGATTTACGGCACAAATTCCTGATGGCGCCGGAAAGCAGTGCGACAGATTTTTCAGATGAAAGTTTTCCAAAAGAGATCAAGGTGATATCCCTGCCAGGGCATTTCTTTGACATGGTGGGATTCCGTATGCCGGACGGCGTGGTGTTCCTTGCGGACTGCATCAGCAGTAGGGAGACACTGGATAAATATGCGGTTTCTTTTATCTATGACGTGGCCGCTTATCTGGAAACGCTGGATGTGGTGGAGCAGATGGAGGCGGCAATGTTCGTTCCTGCCCATGCGGAAGCCTCTGCCGATATAAAGGAACTTGTCCGATACAACAGGGATAAGGTACATGAGGTGGCGGACAGGATTTTATCCATTTGCAAGGAGCCGATATGCTTTGAGCGTATTTTGCAGGAATTGTTCAAAGGTTACGGGCTTACCATGAACTTTGAGCAGTATGTGCTGGTAGGCAGCACTGTGCGCTCCTACCTTTCGTGGCTGAAAGATACCGGGAAATTGTCAGCTGAATTTCAGGACAATATGCTGCTTTGGCAGAAGGGATAGTGTTAATGGCTGGTGAGGCTTATCTGTAAAGCGCGGAATATCTGAAATCCTATATACAGCGCCAGTGGAGCCTTGTAGGTGGAATGGCTGGTAGGTTCATGGAGATGGAATAGGCACATCCAAAAAGTAACTGCTTGCCATTTTGGTGACAATCCCTTATACTGTCAGCGGAGGTGACAAGCATGGTTTGTTTTTACATAGTCAGGCATGGGCAGACGCTTTTGAACAGCTTAGACCGGGCGCA
>CAMUHA010000247.1 GCA_947088515.1 uncultured bacterium | reverse complement strand
GATTTCCGGCAGGCGGCGGATTATATGGCACAGGTAAGCGCCAGCGGGATGGCACCGGGACTGGACAGTATTCGCAGGCTGACGGCGCGGCTGGGGAACCCGCAGGATACGCTGCCGGCTGTCCATATCGCGGGAACCAATGGAAAGGGTTCCACGCTTGCTTTCCTTTCCGAAATTCTAAAAGAGGCAGGGTACCGAACAGGGAGATATATTTCTCCCACCTTGTTTGAATACAGGGAAAGAATACAGGTAAACGGCAGAAGCATCAGCAAAAAGGAGCTTTGCCGTAAAATAACGTTGATGAAAAAAATCTGTGATGAACTGGTAAGCGAAGGAGAGCCGCATCCAACTGTATTTGAAATAGAAACGGCAATGGCATTTTTGTATTTTAAGGAGCAGAAGTGTCAGATTGTGGTATTGGAGGCAGGATTTGGAGGTCTTTTAGATGCGACCAATATTGTCACAAATACAGTGGCGGCGGTTTTTACCTCCATTAGCTTTGACCATATGGCTGTTTTAGGGAAAACCCTTGGGGAAATTGCACAAAACAAGGCTGGGATTATGAAGACGGGAGCTGTGGCGGTTGCCCTTAAGGGAGAAGAGGAAGTTATGGAAGCGCTTGCCCAAAAAGCCCAGGAACTTGGCATTCCCTTTATTGTTGCAGAGCCGGAGGGATTATCCGGCATAAAGAGAAGCCTTGAAAGACAAAAGTTTTCTTATGAAGGATACAAAAATCTTGAAATCCATCTGATGGGGACTTATCAGACGGATAATGCGGCGCTTGCTGTAAAAACAGCCCAGCAGCTTAAAAAGGCAGGTTTTCTTATACCGGATAAGGCAGTATATCAGGGGCTTTTGGGGGCTTCCTGGCCAGGCAGGTTCCAGATTCTTGACAGAAAACCTTATTTTATTGCAGATGGGGCCCATAACAGGGATGGGGTCAAGCAGCTTATACGGTCAATTCGGTTTTATTTTACAAATAGAAGAATTGTATATATAATAGGTATGTTGAGGGATAAGGAGCATGAGGAAATGCTTAAAATAGCCTGTCCTTTGGCGGAACAGATATTTACTGTGTCCACAAAGGGATCAAGAGGGTATTCTTCCTATGAACTTGCGCTTTGTGCAAAACAGTTTCACAGTAATGTAACGGCGCTGGATAGTTTAGAGGAGGCAGTGGAGCTTGCTTACCTGACAGCGGATAAAGACACAGTGATTGTTGCCTTTGGTTCCCTTTCTTATCTGGGAGGTCTGATAAAAAATGTGGAAAAAAAAGGAAGAAAAGATATAGGGAGAGATTTGCATGGTAGAGAGAGGAAAGATTGAGGAAGCAGTCAGGCTTCTTTTAGAGGGAATTGGGGAAGATATAGACAGGGAAGGCCTGAAAGATACGCCGGAGCGGGTGGCAAGAATGTATGAAGAAATTTTTGGGGGCATGGAGACTTCGGCACAGGAATGTCTTTCAAAAACCTTTACGGCGCAAAATAATGAGATGATTGTGGAGAAAGATATTATTTTTCATTCCACCTGTGAGCATCATTTGATGCCTTTTTATGGAAAGGTGCATATTGCCTATATTCCAGATGGAAAAGTTGTGGGAATCAGCAAGCTTGCCCGTACCGTGGAAGTATTTGCCAGAAGACTTCAGATACAGGAAAGGATGACTGCCCAGATTGCAGATGCCATCATGGAAAATTTAAAGCCCAGGGGGGTAATGGTAATGGTATGGGCAGAGCATATGTGCATGACCATGCGGGGGGTAAAAAAGCCGGAAAGCAGAACAGTGACCATAGTAACCAGAGGGGAATTTGAAAATAACAGTGACCTTAAAAATTTGTTTTTTAATATAGTAAACAGTTAAAGGAATCTGGAAGTAAAGGAACATTGGTAAATGGAGCGGGTAAACAGAATTTTATCAGATGACATATATAAAAAATATCTGGAAAAAAATAATGAAATGGAGGCAGACAGGAAGTTCTGCCGTCATAATATGGCACACTTTCTGGATGTGGCGCGGATTGGGGCAATTTTAAACCATGAGGAAGCATATGGGCAGGAGCAGGAGATTATTTATGCGGCGGCTCTTCTTCATGATATTGGAAGATGGAAGCAGTATGAGGATGGAACGCCCCATGAAAAAGCAGGAGCAGAATTTTCAGCGCAGATATTGCTTCGGTGCGGGTTTACAGAGGAAGAAAGCAAAATCATACAGATAGCCATTAGCAATCACAGAAATACAGAAATAAAGGAAGAAAAGTCTATGTCAGGACTTTTATACCAGGCAGACAAAAAAAGCCGTCCCTGCTATATATGTGAGATGGAAAAGGAATGCAACTGGAAAGAAAAAAGGAAAAATGGGAAACTGGATATCTGACAATTGAATCCGGCAGAAAATACAGAAGTTATAGTAATGATTTTTGTAGGGAATACTCTAAGTTTTCATATGACAAAAACTGTCGTATTGTAAACGGATGTTTGGATGGAGGAGGAAAAAGAGAATGAAAATTGGCAGCCGTGAATTTGATACCCAAAAACATACTTATATTATGGGAATCCTTAATGTGACACCAGACTCTTTTTCTGACGGCGGCAGGTATAACCGTCTGGATGACGGGCTTTTTCATGTGGAGGAAATGTTGGCGGAAGGCATGGATATACTGGATATTGGCGGGGAGTCTACAAGGCCGGGATATGTGATGCTTGGGGCAGAGGAAGAAATTGAAAGAGTGGTTCCTGTGATTGAGGCGGTGAAAAGCCGTTTTGACGTACCTGTTTCGCTGGATACCTATAAGGCAGAGGTGGCAAGGGAAGGACTTAAGGCAGGAGCAGACCTGATTAATGATATATGGGGGCTTAAATATGACCCGGATATGGCATCTGTTATTGCCAGGGCCGGTGTACCCTGTGTGCTGATGCATAACAGGAAAGAGGCCTGTTATTATAATTTTGTGGAGGATGTCATTGGCGATTTGAGAGAAACACTGGCAATTGCCCAAAAAGCAGGGATAGATTCTGGTAAAATTATTCTTGATCCGGGAGTTGGGTTTGGAAAAACTTATGAACATAACCTTGAAATTATCCATTCCCTGGAAAAGCTTCATGTATTAGGCTGTCCCATACTTTTGGCGGCAAGTCGGAAATCTGTGGTTGGATTAACGCTTGGACTGCCGGCTGGAGAAAGACTGGAGGGAACATTAGTTACCACTGTTTTTGGAGTGATGAAAGGATGTTCTTTTGTGAGAGTGCATGACATAAAGGAAAATGTACGTGCAGTAAAAATGACGAAAGCAATTGAATGTCGCAAAGACGGCATGTGGAGGTAAAACGATGGACCAGATAAAAATAGAAAACCTGCAGGTTTATGCTGCGCACGGCGTTTTTTCTGAGGAAACAAGAAATGGACAGTTGTTTTTGATTGATGCGGTTTTGTACGCCGATTTAAGGCCGGCTGGCATATCTGACGAACTTACACAGTCCACCCATTATGGGGAGGTGTGTCAGTTTATCAGTCAATACATGAGGGAACATACGTTTCTTTTAATAGAAGCGGCAGCAGAGCATCTGGCAAAAGAAATGCTTTTACATTTTCCACTGATAGAGGAGCTTGCCCTTGAAATCAAAAAACCCAACGCACCCATTGGACTTCCTTTTTCAAACGTGTCTGTGAGAATAGAAAGGGGATGGAAACAGGCCTACCTGGGCATTGGTTCTAATATGGGAAACAGACAGAAGTTTTTGGACAGGGCGCTTTTGGAAATCAGAAAACATCCGGAAATTAAAAATGTTAAGTGCTCAGATATTATTACAACAGCGCCTTATGGGGGAGTGGAGCAGGATAATTTTTTAAATGGCGCTATTGAACTGAAAACGCTTCTTACCCCTTATGAATTGCTGGAATTTTTGCAAAGACTTGAAAGACAGGCAGGAAGAGAGCGGAAAATTCATTGGGGGCCCCGGACGCTGGACCTGGACATTTTATTTTATCAGGATTT
>CAMUHA010000246.1 GCA_947088515.1 uncultured bacterium | reverse complement strand
CATTTTGTTTTATCAGGATTTTGTTTCAAATGATGTAAGGCTGATAGTGCCCCATCCGGATATGGCTAACAGAAGATTTGTGTTAGAGCCTTTAAATGAGTTGTGTCCCTGGCATTTTAATCCGGTTACAGGAAAAAGCGTAAGACAGATGCTTGTAGAACTGGAAGAAAAAAAGGATGGTGGGCAAGAGGGGGAAAACGGCCATGAAAAAAATGGAGAAACATATAAAGGGTAATTGTGAACAGTGTAATAACTATGTTTATGATGAAGACTATGAATGCTATACCTGCGAGATGGATTTAGATGAGGATGAAATGGCAGGTTTCCTTGCAGGAACCTTTTGGGACTGCCCTTATTACCGGCCAGGGGACGAATACCTGATTGTAAGGAAACAGATGTAGAAAAAGAAATATTATTTGTGGAGACAGATACGAAAGTCAACTTGATGAACAACATGAATTGATGATGGAACAATAAAATATAAATAACATGATACCCCTTAAGTAGACAAGGTAAATAACCAAAATCTATTTAAGGGGTATTTTTATTAAAGGCGTATTTTGATAATCCGCTTTATGTTCTATCCGTACTTTAAAAAAACTTGCACTAAAATATGGAAAAACCAATGTGATATATGGATAAATATGCCAAAAAATAAAATAAAATATTAAGAATTAATCTATAAACTGAAATATAATTTTAAGAAATTGTTGACATTGCCCAATAATTATAATACAATATCCATAAAAGAAAGGATAAGTGACAAAGATGGTGAGGGTATGGATGAATATTTAGCAAGTTTAATGACTGAAAAAGTGAATGAAGAAACGATGCAGATTGACCAGTGTGACACCACCGGAATTTTACGGATGATTAATCATGAAGACTGCAGGGTTTCAGAGGCAGTAAGAAAAGAAATTCCCCATATTGCCCAAGCAGTGGATATGATTACGAAAGCGCTGCAAAATGGCGGAAGGTTGTTTTACTTTGGGGCAGGAACATCAGGAAGACTTGGGATTTTGGATGCCTCTGAATGCCCGCCTACTTATGGTGTGGACGCATCTCTGGTGCAGGGGTATATTGCAGGAGGAGATGTTGCGCTGCGTACTGCAGTGGAAGGCAGTGAGGACAGTGAGGAACTGGGAAGAAGCGAGATGGAGGTCCGGAAAGTAACGGACAAGGACGTTGTGGTGGGGATTACGGCAAGCGGAAGAACGCCTTATGTGCTTGGGGTTGTAAGGCAGGCAACGCTGATTGGGGCAAGTACAGTGGGAATTGCCACCAATCCGAATAATCTTTTGCAGGAAGAAGTGGATATTTGCATTACGCCAGTAGTCGGGCCAGAGGTAATTACCGGTTCTACCCGGATGAAATCAGGCACTGCCCAGAAGATGGTATTAAATATGTTGACTACCGCTACTATGATACGTCTTGGTAAGGTTTACGGAAACCGCATGGTGGATTTAAAAGCTTCCAATATCAAACTGGTAGAGCGGGCCAAAAGGATATTCAGTGATGTGACAGGGGAACCGGAAACGGTAGCGGAGGAATATCTTTCAGCGGCAGGGATGGAGACAAAACTTGCAGTCATGATGTTTTATTCTGGACTGAATTCAGAAAAAGCGTCACAGGTACTAAGGGAAAATCAGGGAAGCTTAAGACAGGCGCTTTCAACATTTCCAAGTGGGGAGATACGGCAGAAAACGCAGATGTCCCATATGTGAAAAGAGGGGGTTACATATGAATGAAATAAAGGCAAAAGCAGGAAAAGTGAACAGGAAAGGCGGAGGAAAGCTTGGAAGAGAAATGTGGCGGGCCAGGTATGTGTATATGCTGATTCTTCCGGTGGTTATTTACATGCTCTTTTTCCACTACTGGCCAATGTACTGGCTGAAAATGTCATTTTATGATTACAAAATTTTTAAGGGGTTTGAGGGAAGTGAATTTCTTGGACTGGAAAATTTCCAGAAGTTGTTTAAAATGAAGGACTTTTGGAAAATGATACGGAATGTGCTGGCGCTAAACTTATATTCTCTTTTGTTTTGTTTTCCGGCGCCTGTAATCCTGGCTATTATGTTAAACGAGCTTCGGGGTTCAAAATTTAAGAAAATGGTGCAGACAGTTACCTATCTGCCACACTTTATTTCAATGGTAGCATTTGTGGCGCTGATAACTACCTTTGTATCTCCTTCCACAGGGACAATGGGAAGCATTATGCGCGCCTTAGGAAAGGAACCTGTTTATTTTCTTGGTGATGAAAAATATTTCCGGGCAATTTGTGTGCTGTCTGGTATCTGGCAGGGAACCGGCTGGGGCGCGGTAGTTTATCTTTCAGCTCTGACATCTATTGATTCCAATCTATATGAAGCGGCAATGGTGGATGGCGCTAATAGATGGCAGCGGCTTTTGCATGTTACACTGCCAGGCATCAGCGCTACAATTATAATTATGCTGATTTTAAAGGTGGGAACCATGGTGTCCATTGATTTTGAGAAGGTTTATCTTCTGCAGAATTCTGCAAATCTTTCTGTTTCGGAGATGCTTCAGACGTGGATTTATAAGCGGGGACTGATTAAATATGATTATGGTATGGCGACAGCGGCAGGTCTGTTCAACTCTATTATAGCAATGGCTCTTGTGACAATATCAAATCATTTCAGCAACAAGTATTCAGAAACAGGAATCTGGTAAGGCGCCATGAAATGGCTCCAACTGCCAGTAAAGCAGAATGAGGGAGAAAGATAATGGGCAAAGGAGAAAAAAATTTAGAAATAAAAAAGAAATGGAGAAAAAATGATATAACAGTTGAGGCAGTTTTGGTTTTAATTTTTGCAGTAATTTGTGTCGTGACCCTTTATCCGATTTTAAATGTACTGGCAATATCTTTAAGTGCGGACGGTTATGTGCTAAGGGGAGATGTGACATTTTATCCAAAGGAGCCAACGCTGGCCGCTTATGGGGCGGTTTTGAAGAATAAACAGATATTAAGGTCCTTTGGAAATTCAATTTTTATTGCAGGCGTTGGATGTGTAGTCAGTCTTGGCGCAACGCTTCTTGCGGCTTACCCAATTGCATGCTGCCATTTTCCAGGGAAAAAACTGTATACAATATTTATTCTGCTTCCTATGTGGTTTAGTGCAGGGACCATTCCGGCTTATATGTGCATCAATAAGCTTGGACTGGTAAACAGTTACTGGTCACTGATTTTGAGCGTTCTGGTAGTGCCGTATAATGTTCTGATTTTATCCAGTTTTCTTCAGGGAATACCCAAGGAGATTTTAGAATCTGCCAGAATAGACGGGGCGGGAGAAACAAGAATAATGTTGCAGATTATACTGCCATTGTCAAAAGCGTCTTTAGCTACCATTGGGCTGTGGGTGATTGCCGGGCACTGGAATGATTATATGAAGCCTCTTATGTATATTACAGATTTTAATAAATTTACTTTACAGCAGGTTCTTCAGGATATTGTACTTAATGCAAATGCTGTGAAATATGAGTTGGGAAATGCTACCACAGCGACTACGGCAGGTGCGGCGCTGGCAGACCAGCTGAAAAATGCGGTTTTGATTATATCCATGATACCAATGCTGGTCATCTATCCGTTTATTCAAAAATATTTTGTGAAAGGCGTTACACTTGGCGCCGTAAAAGGATGACATTTGGCGGTATAACCCGTCTGGTGTATAGATTCGCATAAAAAGAAGGAGGAAACTATTATGCAAAGAAAAAAAGTAAATCGTATTCTTGCACTGGCGCTTTCAGCAGTGATGATAGCAGGACTTGCGGGATGTAAAAGCGGCGGCGAAAATGCCCAGCAAGCCAAAAGCGAGGTGCAGGAGGACGCAGGAGAAGAACAGCAAAAGCAGGAAACAGGGACAGATGAATCAAATAGCGATAATGTAAGCTTTACGGTATTTGGAAGTATTTGGGACCCATATCCGGAAAGTTCTGATATCTATGACAAATGGCAGGAGGAAACAAACACAACAATAAACTTTGAATGGACCCAG
>CAMUHA010000245.1 GCA_947088515.1 uncultured bacterium | reverse complement strand
TTGATGGGATTTATCAAGCCAAAATCAGGCAGCTGTCAGATTGATGGCCTGGATTGCTGGAAAAACCGTAATGAAATTCAAAAAAGACTGGGATATGTCGCCGGAGAGATTAATTTTTTTGATGATATGACCGGAAAAGAATTTCTGAAATTTGTTTCCCATTACCATAACATAGGAAGCGATAACCGGATACAGGAAATGGTTGAACGATTTGAATTAGACCCAAGAGGTAAAATAAAAAAAATGAGCAAGGGAATGAAACAAAAGCTTGGCATTGTCTGCGCTTTTATGAATAACCCTGATATACTGATTTTAGATGAACCCACAAGCGGTCTTGACCCTTTAATGCAAAACCGCTTTATTGAACTGATTGCAGAAGAAAAAAAGAAAGGTAAAACGATTCTTTTGTCAAGTCATATGTTTGAGGAAGTGGAACGTACCTGCGACCGCATTGGTATTATACGAAGCGGAAAACTTGTTGCAGTTGACTTAGTTGAGACATTAAGAGAACGCCACATGCACACTTATACAGTTCGTTTGGATTCCACAAACCTAGCAGAGGCTTTTGCAAAAGATTTTAATGGAGTATGTGATGGACAACATGTTACCGTTTCAGCCAAACAGAGTCTGGAGACAATCTTTATGAATTATTACGGAGGTTAATATAATGCTTAATATGACTTTATATAAACGGGAAATGAAAGGCAGTTTAAAAATGCTCCTTATATTCACTGCCGTTATTTCTATGTATGTAACCATTATTATCAGTATGTATGACCCAGAAATGATGGCCACTTTGGATAGTTTTTATGAAGTAATGCCAGAGCTGATGGCATCGGTTGGTATGAGCGCTGGAGCGACAAGTCTGATTGGCTTTATGATTTCATATCTTTATGGATTTATCCTGCTGATTTTTCCTATGGTGTTCTGCATTCTGCGTGGTAATGGCCTCATTGCTAAATATACAGATAAAGGCTCAATGGTAACTCTGTTGGCAGCGCCAATAAAACGCAGAACAATTGCAATGACACAAATGTTTGTTCTTATCAGTGGAATTGTATTGCTTATTATTTCTGCTGCTGCTCTGGAACTCGCAGTAGCAGAAACAAGATTCCCAGGAGAACTGGTAATTTCAGACCTGGTGATATTAAATGCTTCCCTTTTATGCCTGCATTTGTTTATTGGAAGCATCTGTTTCCTTGCTTCCTGCATTTTTTCAGATACCAAGTACAGTATTGCTTTTGGCGCAGGCATTCCAGCGCTTATGTATATTCTTCAGATGTTGGCAAATGCAGGAAAAAAAGCAGAAGTAAGTAAGTATTTTACATTTTTTACCTTATTTGATGCAAACGGCATTGTAGCAGGTGAAAGCAACGCAGTGATTGGAGTATTAATTTTACTGATTGGAGCAATTGGACTTTATACGATAGGGATTACTGTATTTTGTAATAAAGATTTACATATTTAGATAATGCTTCATATTTTTCAAATAAACCATGCGACGACACATCGCATGGTTTATCAAAATATTATCTTACTGCCTGGACATAGCACAGAGTTCATCCAGCATTTTAGGCAATTCCGCCTCCATCTTCTCATCGCTGAACTGACAGGTTCCCACCTTTTTATGACCGCCGCCGTTGTATTTGAGCATCAGGCTTCCCACGTCTATCGTAGCGGTCCGGTTTAATATACTGTAACCTACCGCCGCTGAACATCCATGTCCTCCCTTTCCGCTGACAATCCATGCAGAAATATTCTGTTCCGGATACATACTGTAAATCATAAACCGGTTTCCGGTGTAAATCGGTTCCACACCCCGAAGGTCTGTTATAATCACATTTCCTTCTATCCGGGTATATTTTTTAACCATTTCTTTGAATTTTTCTGTCTGCTCATTATAGACTTCTATTCTCTCCTGCACATCAGGCAGTTCAAGGATTTGCTGTATGCTTAAAACCCGGCAGTCCTCCAGAAGCTTTTCCATCAGCGCGTAATTGGAAATAGTAAAGTCTCTCCATCTTCCCAGACCAGTTCTTGGGTCCATCAAAAACCCTATCAGAACCCATCCAGCAGGATTCATAACTTCATCAATTGTTAGATTACCAGAATCAACCTTATCCACCGCTTCCAGCATTTCGCCAAAATGCGGAAACCTCTCCGCACCACCATAATATTCATAAATAATCCTTGCACAGGATGGCGTTAGGCGGCTCTTTCCTTTATACTTTCCCTGAAGCTGCAGTCTTTCATGTTCACTGGAATGATGGTCAAACCAAAGACCACACCCTTCCACAAAAGGCACATTCGCCAGACAATCATTCTCATTTACTTCAACCAGACCGTCCTGCAAATCTTTGGGATGCGCAAATTTCCAGCAGTCTACAATACCTGCCTCCAACAATAACGCCCCGCATACCAGTCCATCAAAATCTGAACGTGTAACTAATCTCACAAAGATTCCCTCCTTCAATTTTTATGTATAAATGATACTATACCATATGTTAATACAATTTAAATCTGTTTACCAGACTATCCAGTTCTGCCGACCTTGCCGCTATCTGCTCACTAATAGAAGAACACTCTTCTGCTGAAGCCGCATTCTGCTGTGTTGCAAGGGAAATTTGGTCAACCCCCTGCTCTACCTGTTGCAATGCCATAGACTGCGCTTTACAGGTTTCTCTGTTTGCCTTTGCAGCCTCTGCAAAAATTTCCAGTTCTTTAATAATTCTTATGAAGCCTTCTGCCGTTCTCTCTGTTACCGAATTACCTCTGTCAACTTCTTCAATGGTCTTTCCAATTAGTTCTTTTGTGTTTACTACTGCATTGGCGCTATCTGTTGCCAGCCTTCCAATCTGGTCTGCAACCACCGCAAATCCTCTTCCCGCTTCCCCTGCTCTGGCTGCTTCAATAGAGGCATTTAGAGCTAAGAGGCTTGTTTGGGAGGCTATTTCCTCAATAGAGGTTATAATCGCTTCAATTTCACTTGAAATTTTCTTAATACGCTGCATTTCATCCTGAAGATCCTGCATTTGCGCTTTTTCTTCTTGTGCATTCTCCATGGACTCTATCATCATATTATAAGCTTTTTCCGCTTCCTTAGCCGACTCATCCGCCATGTTACTTACAGTTTCAATGGTAGCTGTCAGCTCTTCTACCGCACTTGCCTGCTCACCGCTAGCAGACGCAAGGTCATTTGCAGCTGCTGCGACCTCATCAGAGCCTTTATCTACCTGGGCGGAAACATATTTAATCTGATTTAAAGTTGAATTATATGTTTTTAATATAATAGCAAAATTTTCTTTCAGACTGGAAAAATCTCCAATATAATCAGGGATATCATCAATGTTTCTTGTAAAATCACCACTGGCAACAAGCGTAAAATCCTCACAAATCTGCTTAACATAATCACGCAAAATTATCAAAGCTTCGCTCATTAACCTTGCCAGCGTGCCAAATTCATCCTCTGACTCATAGTCAATCTCCTCTCCATGTGACAAATCACCTGCACGCAGCTGCTTTGCAGCTGTTTCCACCTGGGCTAAAGGCTCCAATATAGCCTTTGTTACTCTTCTTGTAATCATTACCGCAATACAAATAATAGCAAAAATTAAAACGATACCAACAATAAAAATGAACATATTAAGAGTTTCTACATCACTTACATAATTATCCGCTGTATTCATAACGGAAGTTTCCAGCTCTTCAATCATTTTCTTAAGTTCGTCTACAGCAGGTTTGTAATATGTATTATTGTATTCTTTAGCTCCATCGTAGTCTCCGGCATTTACCAGTCTAAGCACTTCTTTTCTATATCCGGCAACCTCACTGGTCAGTTTATTATTGATTGCAGTTACTCTGTCCCTGTCTTCTTGTGTTAATAAATTTTCCTGCAGGAAAGCAAACGCTTCGTTCATTACAACAAGGTTTTTATTGATTGTATCCTCCATCTGTGGATACATTTCATCTTTTCGTTCAATTCCTTCTGCCACCAGCCTGTTGAAAGCACGCTGAATGTCCAGCTGTGGATAGTATAGCTCCTGCGCATATTTAATGTTCATGGTAGGACCTTCATATAATTTT
>CAMUHA010000244.1 GCA_947088515.1 uncultured bacterium | reverse complement strand
CCAGGCCGCACAGCCTGACGATACGCATCAGTGACGCTGACAAAAGGACTTTGGAAATATACTGTGCAAAAACCGGAGTAAACCGAACCGAAGCGATCAGCCGGGGAATTGGAAAGCTGATAGAGGAGGATGCGGCAATGTCAGACAGGGCGGCAGGATTATAAGGAGAGATATTTAATTTGAAAGTTAAAAAAATTTATACGGTAACAGCGATAATTCTGTTGGCGCTATTGTATATTGTGATATTCTGTTTTTCTGCAGAAGATGCACAGAAGTCGTCTTCGGTCAGTGTCAGGGTAACAGAGATGCTGTTAAATATTTATTATAAAATTACAGGCGGCAGTACAGGAATAGGGAGCACAGGTGGAGAAGAAGTTGCTGATGCAATTCCAATTCTTGAGGGGCTGGTCAGAAAGCTTGCGCATTTTACAGAATATATGTGCATGGGATTTTTATCATACAGCATCGTAGTTTTGTGGTACCGGCCTTTGTGGAAGGGATGGCTGTTTGTGCTGGTGCAGGTTTTTTTATCAGCAGGAATAGACGAAATCCACCAGTATTTCATACCTGGAAGATATGCTTCTTTTAAAGATGTAATGATTGATACAGCAGGTGGAATTGCCGGAATGCTGTTTTTGCTTGCATGTTGGGGAATCGGAAAGCTATTTATTAAAAAGAAAATAAATTAGAGCTTGTCTGAATTTACAGAAAGCTCTAATTTGTTATTTACAAGGGTAAATGTTGTATCCTTTGGAACGGAGGATACAGGCCGCTTTTTCAATGCTCTTTTCCTGATAAAATTCTACCTTTAGGACACCGTCTTCCTGTTCCCGGTTATGAACAATGCCTATATTTTTAATGTTTATCTGATGCAGGGCAAGAATGGTGGCGATAGCGGCGAGGGCGCCAGGTTCGTCTGCAATGTCAATGCTTAAAGAAAAGGATTTTTTAATAGGTCCGCTGGAAGCATCAATAAAAGAGTCGCGGTAGTTTCTTGCATTGTCAAAAAACTGATACAATGCGTCAGAACCGGCAAGGTCAATTTGGTTTTTTATCTGCAATAAGGAGTTTATGTAGCTATTAAGCAACGTAGAGATATTGTCCTTGTTTGTTAAACATATCTGCTGCCACATAAAAGGAGAAGAAGAGGCGATTCTTGTGATATCCTTGAATCCTCCTGCGGCAATCATCTTCATAATGCCTTCTTCCGAATCCGAATCCTTAATCAAATTAACCAGGGAAGAGGCGACTATATGGGGAAGGTGACTTATAGCAGCAGTTACATAATCATGCCGGTTACAGGAAAGTACCAAAGGAAGGGCACCCAATGAGGCAATCAGCTCCCGAAAGTTCTGGACTGTTTCTGCCGGGACTTCCTTACATGGGGTTAAAATGTAATAAGCATTTTCAAGAAGCAAGGCCCTGGAATTAATATAGCCGCATCTTTCGCTGCCTGCCATGGGATGTCCGCCGATAAACTGGCAGGATAAGCCGGTCTTTTCAATGTGTCTGTGAATATCTGTTTTTACACTGCCAACATCAGTCAGAAGCGTGTGGGGAGAGATATATTTTTTTATTTCCAAAAGGTTACTGCCATTTTCTGAAACAGGGGCACACAAAAAGAGATATGTGCATTTACAAAGACGGCTGTCTATGGAAGAGAGGGGAGTATCAACGATGCCCTCGTCTGCAGCCATCTGTAAGGCTTCCTGATTAATATCATATGCCATTAGGCGGCTTTTAGGGTAATGAAGGCGGATGGCTTTTGCGATGGAGCCACCAATAAGCCCAAGCCCGATAAAGCCGCAGGTAAAATCATTTTTCATGAAAGTCCTTTCTTTTTATTATTTTTCAATTGTCATCACAAGGCGCATTAATTTCCTTCTGCCATAAAGCTTCTGCCCATTAATTGACAAAAAGGGGCAAGCTCCTTCGTAAGATTGGTAAATTTGCCAAAGGTCAGTGACTGGGGACCGTCTGACAGAGCATGGGCCGGGTCGTTATGCACTTCAATCATCAGGCCGTCTGCATCACAGGCGATGGCGGCCTTAGCCATTGGCGTCACATATTTGTAGGAGCCAGTAGAGTGAGAAGGGTCAACGATAATGGGAAGATGGGTTCTTTGACGCAGTACAGGAACGGCGCTTAAATCCAGTGTGTTTCTGGTAGCTGTCTCAAAGGTACGGATGCCTCTTTCACACAATACAACATTAGGATTGCCTTCTGCAATAATATATTCAGCGGCATTTAGCCATTCATCAATAGTAGCGCATAAGCCTCTCTTTAAGAGAACCGGAAGTCCGGACTGACCCGCTTCTTTAAGAAGAATAAAATTCTGCATATTTCGGGCGCCGATCTGTATCATGTCCACATATTTTACGGCGGCTTCTATGGCCTCTAAACTGACTACTTCACAGATAGTGGAAAGTCCTGTAGTGGCTTTGGCTTCCTGCATGTATTTAAGCCCTTCTGTTTCCAGTCCCTGGAAAGAGTAGGGGGAGGTGCGTGGTTTGTAAGCGCCGCCGCGAAGGATGGTGGCGCCTGCTTTTTTGACATTTTCAGCAATACACATAAGCTGGTCCCTGGTTTCTACGGCGCAGGGACCGGCCATAATGGTAAGGCTGCCTGGGCCGATACTGGTGTTTCCCACCTTTACCGTAGTAGGTTCCGGGTGGAATTTTTTATTGGCAAGCTTATAGCTTTCCGTAACTGGAACAATACGGTCCACATCCTTGAAAAAAATCAGATTATCTGTGGAAAGTTTGGTTTTATCTCCCACAATTCCAATAATAGTGACTTCTTCTCCTTTTGACAGATGTACCTGCAGTCCATTGTCTTTAATGTATCCGGTAACAGTACGGATGCTTTGCTCCGATGCCTGTGGTTTCATTATAATAATCATTTTCTCTGCTCCTTTCGCAGAATTTGTGTTTTTCTTTGCCCACAACAATATATCACTTCAACGTGTGAAAGTCAACAGGAACAACTTTGACAAAAAAAGAAAATTGTTGTGTATAAAATGTATGATTTCACTTGTATAAATACAGAAAATTTAGTAAAATATTCATATGGGAGTTTAAATGCCGGAATGGACTAGGTGCTAATGTATGGCGTAATGCCCAAAAATGCGGAAAATGGAGGAACTTATATGAATATTTACACAACTGACAAAATAAGAAACGTAGCTTTGCTGGGGCATGGAGGATGTGGAAAGACCTCTTTGACAGAAGCTATGGCATATTTGTCAGGTATTACATCAAGAATGGGGAAAGTTGATGATGGAAATACGGTCAGTGATTTCGGCAAGGAAGAACAAAAGAGGAGAATATCTATTAGTACTTCCATTGTACCAGTAGAATGGGAAGGATATAAGGTTAACATACTGGATGCGCCAGGTTTTTTTGATTTTGCAGGTGAGATGGAAGAAGCAATCAGTGCCGCAGGAGCAGCCATTATCGTAGTAAACGGCAAAGCAGGTGTGGAAGTAGGGACCCAGAAGGCATGGGAATTATGTGAGAAGTACAAGCTGCCCAGAATGATATACGTCAGCAATATGGACGTGGATAACGCATCATTCAGACAGGTAGTAGAAGATATGACACAGATGTTTGGCAAGAAGATGGCGCCTTTCCATCTGCCTATCCGTGAAAATGAGAAATTTGTGGGATATATAAATGTAATTACTGAAACTGGTAACAGATGGCAGGGCAAGGAAGTTGTGGAATGTGAAGTGCCTGAATATAATAAGGCAAATCTTCAGATCTGCCGGGACACTCTCATGGAAGCTGTGGCTGAAACCAGTGAAGAAATGATGGAACGGTATTTTGGCGGGGAAACATTCTCAGAGGCGGAAATCAGAGCAGCTCTTCGGACAAATGTCTGTGATGGAAGTATTGTGCCTATGACTATGGGGTCTAATGTGCTCTGCCAGGGTGTGTATACGCTCCTTGATGATATTATTAAATATTTCCCAAGTCCTGAAAACCGTGAAGTTGCAGGAATTAATATGAAAACCAATGACATATATCATGCGGATTATGATTTTGCAAAAGCAAAATCGGCGTATATATGGAAAACCATTGTTGATCCTTTTATTGGCAAGTATTCCCTGATTAAAGTAAACTCCGGTG
>CAMUHA010000243.1 GCA_947088515.1 uncultured bacterium | reverse complement strand
GGATATAATAAAGAAGAAGCGATGGAAGAGGCAGCAAGATGTATTAACTGTAAAAATGCACAATGTATTAAAGGATGTCCGGTTGCAATTAATATTCCCGGTTTTATAGAAAAGGTGAAGGAAGGGGATGTGGAAAGCGCTTATCAGGTGATTAGTGAATCTTCTGCACTTCCGGCAGTATGCGGACGGGTCTGTCCCCAGGAAAGCCAATGTGAAGGAAAATGTATCAGGGGCATTAAGGGCGAGCCTGTTTCCATTGGAAAGCTTGAACGTTTTGTGGCTGACTGGGCAGCGCAAAAGGGAATAAAGCCTTTGAGTGCAGAAAAAATGAACGGAAAGAAAGTAGCTGTGATAGGCTCTGGACCAGCAGGACTGACCTGCGCTGGCGACCTTGCCAAAATGGGATATGAAGTGACTATATTTGAAGCGCTTCATGAACCAGGCGGGGTGCTGGTATATGGAATACCAGAATTTCGTCTGCCTAAATCAGGGGTAGTGGCAAAGGAAATCGAAAATGTGAAATCTCTTGGCGTAAAGATTGAAACAAATGTAGTGGTAGGTAAGTCTGTAACAATTGATGAATTGCTGGGAGAGGAAGGATTTGATGCTGTATTTATTGGTTCTGGTGCAGGGCTTCCTAAATTTATGGGAATACCAGGAGAACAGGCCAACGGTGTATTTTCAGCCAACGAATATTTGACAAGAAGTAATTTGATGAAGGCCTTTGATGAAAACTCCAATACACCAATTATGCGGGGACAGAAGGTTGCTGTAGTAGGTGGTGGAAATGTGGCGATGGATGCTGCAAGAACAGCGCTGCGGCTTGGGGCAGAGGTACATATTGTATACAGGCGAAGCGAGGAAGAACTGCCTGCCCGTGTGGAGGAAGTGCATCATGCAAAAGAAGAGGGGATTATTTTTGACCTTCTGACCAATCCTGTTGAAATCTTAGCGGATGAGAAGGGATGGGTATGCGGCATGAAATGTATCCGCATGGAACTTGGAGAGCCGGATGATTCCGGCAGAAGGCGTCCTGTAGAGGTTCCGGATTCTGAATTTGTAATAGAAGCCGATACTGTTATTATGTCTTTGGGAACCTCACCAAATCCATTAATTTCATCCACAACCAAAGGTCTTGAAGTGAATAAATGGAAGTGCATTGTTGCAGATGAAGAATTTGGAAAAACAACCAAAGAAGGAGTATATGCAGGAGGAGATGCAGTTACCGGAGCAGCGACTGTTATTCTTGCTATGGGCGCAGGAAGGGCAGGTGCAAAAGGAATTGATGAATATTTAAAGAATACATGATGGAAATGTGCCGGAAAAATTATTTTCCGGCATAAATTTATAGTTGCACAGGGAAAATGTGTTGGCAAATTCCTGCACAGGGAAAATAAGAAATAATTAATAATTTTTATATTAGAAATTAAAAAATTTGATATATAGTAGAAAAAAAGATGCAGGGGGATGGACATGAAGAAGAATTTTGAAGAAGATGACGAAGAGGAAAAAGCAGGGTTGATAAAAGCAAAAATACTGGTGACAGTAGTTCCTTTTGTGTTAATTATAATAATTCTTGCTGTTACGCTGGCTTTAAATAGCCGAAAGAAGGAAACTGATAAAACCTCCAACTTACAACAAAGCATTATGGATTATGCAGATGAAAACAAAGAATCAGATTCATCAGGCCCCAGGGAACCTGTAAATTCAGATTCTGTAGTGACCAAAGAAGAGGAACAGGAAAGTCCGACAGAAGCCCCCAAAGAAACTAATAGCCCTACACCATTAAAAACAGCAGAGCCAACGGCAAACAAAATGGATAACAAACCGGAAACAGAGGAAGAGGCTGCGGGCGTGCCAGGGGCAACTCCAGCCAAAAGAGCTGCGAAAAAAGATTATAGTAAAATAGAGTTCCATAAAGAGGAACAGCTTAAAGATATGATGGCATATTGGGCAGACAATAATCAAAAAGCGCTAGATGACCTTGTCTTTCTGGACCATTATATTGCAATGTCCTTTAGTCTTGGGAAAACTGATAATTTTTACTATTATGGTGAGACGGATGGCAGCGGAGCGCCTAACGGGAAAGGAATTGCCGTATATGCAGATAACCAGTATTATTATGGTGACTGGAAAAATGGCGAAAGAAGTGGAAATGGGACATGGATTCATTATCATATGCACCTGACAGATGACAGGGCAGATGATTTATATGCTTATCATCAGTATACCGGAAGCTGGGCAAAAGATTTGCCAGAAGGAGAAGGTTCAGAGCATTTCGATTATGATATGTCTCTTTTAAAGGGAAATGATGGATTTACCACCAATCTGATTGGAACTTATTCTGCAGGGCTTATCCATGGGGAGTTTTATCTGACAAGTATTTATGTGGATGGAAGATATGAAGAGTGGAAAGGGGAAGCAAGTAAAGGTGCATGGATTTATCAAAGTGAAAGTAAGGATAAAAAAGGAAACAGGACAATTCTTGTGAATGTCAATGACCCTGATGCTTATACATGGATGCACCCTAAGGATAATCAGAATATTGGAGTGTGCTGTCTTAAGTCAAAATCTTAGGAAAAAATAAAATAGTGGAAACCTTTGTCAATCCGTAGTAAAATAATAAAGGGGGACAAAGGAGGTATTGTTTATGGCATGGTGTCCGAAGTGCAGGAGCGAATATGTGGAGGGCATTAAAGTCTGCGTGGACTGTGGCTGTGAACTGGTGGAAACTTTAACAGAGGATGAAGCAGGAAAAGAAGAAATCACAGTTCAGATGACGGCAGCAATGATGCAGGCTGCAAAAAACAGCAAGTTGGATATACCGGAGGAGCTGGAAGAGGTACTTTCAGAGGAAGAAGAGAGAGAAGCTATAAAGTACCATCCGGTATATATAAACAACGAAGAAAAAGCAGAGGATAACAGAACTTCAGCCTATACCCTTCTTTTTGTGGGTAGTTTTGGGCTCATTGTTATTGCCCTGTTTTTCTTTGATGTGATAACGATTCATATGTCCCTCACCAATAAATATATGGTGACAGGGGTTATGGGGGTTCTTTTTATTTTATTTATCATCATGGGAATTGTTTCCATGAAAAATTCCAGAATACTGACCAAAAAAGCTCATAAGGAAAATAACCTGACTATGGAGATTAAAAGGTGGTGCCTGGAAACTTTTAAAAAAGATGAGATTGATAATCTTTTAGAAATTAAGGAACAACAAGAAGAACTTAAATATTTCCAACGCTTTGAGTATATGAAAAAAGCCATACAAAAGCAGTTCATTAATCTGGATGAGGGGTATTTGGACAGGTTGATAGAAGAAGCTTATCCTGAAATATTTGAGGAAGAAGAAGCTTGATAGTTCTTTTTATTTTTATTGGTGCATATCGCAGGCTGGGTCTGCGGTATGCAGAAATATTGGTGCAGCATCGTAAGCGAAGTTTACGATGTGCGGGGGTATAAACGTGAAAATTACTGTAATTTGCGTTGGTAAAATAAAAGAAGATTTTTATAGAAAGGCAGTTTCTGAATATGTAAAACGTCTTGGCAGGTATTGCAGTCTGGAAATTATAGAGGTACAGGATGAAAAAACGCCTGACAATGCCTCTTTCGCACAAGAAGAACAAATTCTGATAAAGGAAGCAGACAGAATTTTAAAATATATCAGGGAGGATGCTTATATATTTACTCTTGAAATACAGGGGAAACAGCCCGATTCCATGTCCTTTTCCAGCCAGATAAATCAACTGGCCATTGGGGGCAAGAGTCATATTCAGTTTATTATAGGAGGTTCTCTTGGACTTCATAAGAGCATATCCCAAATATCACATCAGGCAGTCAGTTTTTCTAATATGACATTTCCCCATCAGTTAATGCGTGTAATTTTACTTGAACAGATATATAGAAGCTATAGGATTATCAGAGGAGAACCATATCACAAGTGAGGGCGAAAAGGCAGGCTTTTGGATAGAACAGCTCTTCCTGCTTATGTGGCCTGTTCGTATGAAATATGATAAAATACCAGTAAAAGCAGGAGGTGAGGCCATGAATACAGATACTACCATAGCGAAAAATATCCGTGTGGCTGATGAGAAAGCCAGTTATGATGCGGCCTGCAAGCGGCTGCTTT
>CAMUHA010000242.1 GCA_947088515.1 uncultured bacterium | reverse complement strand
ATAAAACAGAGGCAGAGGATGGTGATGATGTGTACTATCTGGAGGACACCAATGAATTTGTAATTGTCTCCACTGACGGGTATATCCGTACATACTTTAACCCAGATGCCGGGATTGATTATTATAACAGACAATAAGGATGCAATATAAGGGGCTGTAGCAAAAGTAGATGAATCATCTGCCAGAGCAGCAGCTCTGTTTTTATGCCATAAATACATTTCCATTAAAAAGAATAGTAATTTTCAGTTATGTAAAGAGCGAAAACCGGATGCAATTATTTTTATCTTGTATCGAATTTGGATTCAATATCAAATGAAAGAGCAACGGAGATGTGAGGCATGGCAAAACCCAATTTCCACACTCTCGGAATTGTGGTATAATAAAAATAATGAAACGGTAAGCCGGGGATTTGGAGGAGAAGGGTATTATGAATTTCTTATGCTTTGGAGATAAAAATAATAAGTCAATATTATTTATACATGAATTCCCTATTAACAATATCCTTTATTGTATAATCAAAGTTATTAAAAGCGTTGCTTTTTATATACAGCACAAATGCACTCGCATTTTTCCTCTTGCACTAAACTGTCGGATATGCTATATTATAAACAGAAAAGGGAAAGCCACAGAAGCGGCTCTACCCCCCGAACAATAACTTTTTACCTCATAAGAGGCAAGCCGTCACTATTGTGAGTAGTGGCGGCTATTTCTTTTTTCCCTTGTAAATCTGATAAATCAAATTGGCAAGGGCAACAATGAGTATCCCAATCTGAATTAAATCAGCATATGTAACATACATTATATCGCCCTCCTTTCTTCCGTCTGGAGGGCTGTTATACCCTCCGAAAATACAAGAAGGGTAAAGCCGCCGTTGGCTCTATGGCTTTTCCATAAAGGAAGTATAGCATACATTTTCTTGTCGTACAATCATAATATTCATAATCAATTTAGCATTAATATATGTTTTATCATAAATCCAAGTAGATAATCAGTGGAACAATTATAAAATCGACAACAAGCTATAAGTAAATTATCATTTTTATGCTCATTATGATAAAGACAACGTGAAATTGTTTTTGAAAACGTATCATCATTTTTATAATAATTTTTGTATTCATCACTTGTGCTATCTGCTAATTTGCTTCGGGAACACGCTTACTTCTTCTGTTCCAGTTACCGTAGGAACTCAGATGTGTGTTCTGCCCACTATATCCGTGAAAAAGTCGTGGCAGAGATGGTATTGGAAAGTATGCAGAGGGTGTTCTGGTATGTGCAGAGTTTTGAAAAAGACTTTGCCGGAAAACAGATGGCAGCTTACGGAATACCATCCAGTGTTGGCCTTACAGCCGTGTGTTTGAGTGATGATATGATTGAATGATTGAAAAGAGGACTTCAGTAAGAAAACGATAAAGCTAAATTTGCAGGAGAACATGTATGAAAGTATATAATGTAGGGAACCGAGTCATGAATACATATCTTTACCAGATAAAAGATGGATATGTAATGATTGATACAGGCTATGAAAATAGTTATACAAAATGTACTTTATCTATGAAAAGAGAAGGGATTTCCTGGGAGAATATTAAATATATTTTTCTAACACACGCCCATGATGACCATGCGGGTTTTTTGAAAGAAGTATTGGATAAACACTCAAATATTACTTGTATTTTAAGCGACAAGGCATTTCCGGTTTTAGCAAAAGGACAAAATTCATTCGATGGTGGTTGCAGCAGTATCCTTGCATTGTTCTTCTGTTGTATTATGAAGTTTTTTGGCAAAGGAGAACATCTTTTTCCTGCAATAGATGAAACCTGTAAAAGCAGATTTATTAAGATAACAAAGGATAATGTTACTGAAATCTAAAGGTTATTATCAGGTCGAATACTATTTATGCCAGGGCATACGATAGATTCTATTTCTTTAAAAGTACAAAACCTGATATTCTGTGGAGATGCCGCAATGAACGGTTTGCCAAGTTTGCATAGAATTACAATATGGGTAAACAATAAAAAAGAATTTGAAAATTCATGGCAGGTATTGTTGGATGAAAATGTAGATTATATTTACCCGGCACATGGAAAACAGTTTAGAAGCAGTGATTTATATAAGTTCAAGACTAAAATCAATAAGATTAAGTTATATTCTTTGAAGTGATAATAATAACTTAAATCTCCATATGCGCCTGTCATTCAAAACGGAGAATAGGGCGCAAAGACAAAAAAGGTTTATGCCCTTGATGAAAATGGGAGTGTCTTTGTAAGAACTAAGGTGTAAATGACAGTAATTACAATCATAATCAGAATACGCATCATGTGTTTTTCTTCTGTTATGCCTGCTTCAAAGGCAAAGGCGCTGGCTGTGTTAATTGCAGAGTGGGTGATAATGCAGGGAAGCAGGCTTTGACCACGATAAAACAGTGTCACAAACAGGAAACCTACCGCAACTGCAAAGATAACCTGGCACAAATTGTCTGTAACGCCCATACCGCTTCCGTTTACCAGATTCAACAGGTGTCCCGCGCCAAAGGTAACGCTTGAAATAATGATTGCTGTTTTATTATTATCTTTTGCAAGCGCTTTGAAAAGAAAACCTCTGAAAATAACTTCTTCCAAAAATCCGACACAAAGCATACAGACTATATGGCAGACGGTACCTGCAAGCGAATCATTGACCGTAATCCCATACCATAAATTTCCTGTGGCTAGGATAACCAGCGGAACATAGTAAAGAAACCGGCAGGCAGGTAAGGGTGATTTACAAAGTCCATACCGCATAAGTAATCCGTTTTTCTTAATAAATCTCCAAATTATGACCGTCTGCAGAATGCAGAAAACGGCATTTAAAGAGTAATTAATTCCAGTTATTTCATTTAACGGATATGCGATGGACATCAGGAAACAGTATATTACAATACATCCAAGTGAAAAGTTCAGTTCATTTTTTTCATATAATTTTTTCATTTTATGCCTCCTCATATTGAAGACGCTGTCTGTGACATTACACTAATCGCGGCTTCCTCCTGTTTGCAGTTCCGTTTCCGCTGCTTGAATTGTCATGGTTTACAGAGAAAATCCGCTCTGGCCTGTGTCCTGCTTTTCTTTGGGTATCTGGGCGGATGTATACTGTGCAGCTAATATTGCGCCTGTGTATACTTGTTTCAAATGAACCTTTATAAGTTCTTCGTCATATTCCAGTGAATTGTTGGAAACGATACTTGCATATCCGTGGACAAACATGGCAAGTGTTAAAAAGATTTCTTTTGTCTTTTCTATGCACATATCCATTGTTTTCTGAAATACAGAAATAATAGGCGTAAGTTCTTCAGAATTTATCATTTCAGGCAGACTGTTTTCGATGGCAAAACCTGACTGGAAAATAAAACGGAACAAATGCGGTTCTTCAATTGCAAAACGTATATAATTAAAACCAATTTCAAGTAGAACATCTTCCTGCTGTTTTCCAATATTCATCAAATAGGCTGTATGATAACTGTCTGACTTTGCATAAGCAGCTTTTTTTAATTCCTCAATCGTTGAAAAGTGGTACATAACAGGCTGAGTGGAACAGTTTAATTTTTTTGATACGGTACGTGCGTTGATATTTTCTGCGCCTGTTTTTCGTGCAATTTCAAAAGCAGCGTCAATAACCATATCTTTAGTAATTTTGGCTTTTGGCGGCATTTCCCTTTCCTTCTTTGTTATATTATTTTGATTATATAACAGGAATTATATATCAGCTTAATTGATTTGTCAATCTGTCCTGCCAAAAAAACTGGATTTAATATATTGATTTTTTGCAGGCATATTTCATATGTGCCAGGTGGCACAAAGTACTCTTTACATAGTAGCTCTAATAATGGTTTTGTGTTATAATGTGTTGCAAGTTTGACGGCAGATGAAAGCAGAAGATGAAAAATGGAAAATTGTGCTGAAATAACGCTGCTTTTATTTCTTAATCTTTTCCTTGTCAGAGTTTTTAATGCCCTGTGGGAAGATGTAATACAAGGGAAACTTTAAGGGAAAGCGCATCAAGTCACAATCGGGATTAAGGAGATAATCACATGCTTTTTGATATAAGCAAATTAAAATGGACAAGAAAACCAGCAGATTACACCATTTCCAATGGTAAAATAGAAATCACAACAAATTACAAACAGTAAAAAACGGGGGGCTGTCGGTTAATACCGATTTTTAGGCTCCAAACCTTAAAATACGAATCTC
>CAMUHA010000241.1 GCA_947088515.1 uncultured bacterium | reverse complement strand
AGAGACTGGTTCATCCACTGATAAACCTGAGATTTATACTGCTGCCCTTCCCGTCCCCATGCGCTGGAATACTTTTTTGACAGAAAGGAAAAGAATGCCAGGCAGATTATCAAAAGTCCCGCAACAATAGTCGTAATAGATTTACTTTCAATATAAAGGTAAATACTGATAGCTATACAGACGCAAACCTCCGCGCTCATCTCCATCATATGGATAATGCCTTTGGTAAACTGGTCGGTGTCTTCCTGCATACTTCTCTGTAAAATGGAAATGTTTTTATTCAAATGAAAGGTATATGGCTCCTGCATATAGGCCTTTAAAAGACTTGTAGACATATTTTTCTGAATCCGGTAGGAAAATCTGTAAATCGCATTTTTTTCTGCTATAATATAAATATTTTTAATCACATAAATTGCAATAATTCCCCCGGCAATTCCGGCAAGAAAATATTCCGTGCTCTGAACATGAAATAAATTATAGATATATTCCATAATGCTATTTTCATGCAGCTTTGACGGCTCCATAATTACATTAATAAAGGGAGAAAAAATAGAAACTGCCAACAGCTCAAGAAAGCTCCCGGCTATCACAATTATCATCAATAGAAAAATTTTTATTTTGTCACGTTTTGTAAATATATAATTTAATTTTGACAGCATACAATTCCTTTCCGTTCCTATCCGTTTGGATTTTCTCTCGTCTGTACCGCCTCATAATATTCTTCCAGCTGCTCTGCTCCGCTTTGCAGACATATGGTATGTTCAAACAGCCCTGTCCAGATACCGGCCGCCACTATCAGGCATACCGCTCCCGATACAATTCCCACTTTTATTTTATTCTTTTTTATAAAATCAACCGTTATGCTTCCTCCTGCTTTCCGTCCTGATTTTATCTGACTTCTTAATAGCCCCCGGTATCCTTGCACAGAATAAGGGAGCTGCATGAAAATGAAAATAAGCATATACTGGCTTTTCGCATCGTAGAACATCTGAAAAAGAAAACTTCCCATGAAAATAATAAGAAAAATCAATTCATCAATCGCAGGTCTTTTGACCTTTAACGAAAAAGTATAAACGCATACGCCAAATAGTATAACCGCATGCATAATGTTCATCATTTCTGCCAGCTGCAGGCTTCCTCTTCCTGCAATCAAATCATTGAGCCACTCCGGCACCACAACGTTGCTTGTCCGGTCACCTGTAATACTAAAGCACTGAAAAGTAGGTTCGTTGCATTGCAACGCCATTTTTCTTGCAAAAAAGCTGATAAGCGCCGCCGGGTTTTTTATATACACATTCAGTCTCATTTTAATCTGCTCTCTGGCAATACCATCCGCCTCTTTGTACTGGAATCCGCCCTCTTCATAAATCCTGTTGCTTGTCCCGTTTTCTGTTCCGGGTCCCGCCGCACCCTCCTCAAGTCCCATGGCGATCAATGCTGTTTTCGGCATTCCTTCCGAAAGCTCATATCCCGTTATCGCTTCCATTCCCAGCGATACTCCCCGGTTTATCAGAAGACAACATGCCATAATGCAGAAAACCGCCCACAGCGCTTCCTTCTTTCCGCTGTCTTTTAGTCCCTCCCACCCCAAAACAATCACCATTGCCACAAGGGGAATCAGACAGTTACTTTTCAGTACAACTGCCAGTGAAATACAAACCGCAGCCTCAAAAACCCTGACCGCCTTTCTCTCTTTTAGAAATAGCTGCTGAAAATATACAGCCGCTGTTGACAAGGCCATCCCCGGCAAATTGCCATA
Organism: uncultured bacterium; assembly: GCA_947088515.1. Classification (GTDB taxonomy): domain Bacteria; phylum Bacillota; class Clostridia; order Lachnospirales; family Lachnospiraceae; genus Suilimivivens. The sequence goes on along the minus strand of CAMUHA010000241.1, from coordinate 2,476 downwards.
TATAAAAGTAACATATAAAGACAGCGGAACAGAGCTCACCATGCTTATCACAATAAAGCCTGCTGCCTGACTTCTGTCATATCCCCACCAAATCATCGCCAGCCTTCCAAGCAGATAAAAAAATATAGTAATTGCCACCGCGTTTACCACCTGCAAGGCCAGAAACGCCTGCGCGCCAAAAAGCTTTACTGCCGCCATACACAGAAAAACAAACCCGCTCTGATAAGGATATCTGTACATATACCCCTCTTTTTCAAATTCATGAAAATCACCGTTTAAGATTTCTTCTGCAATCCGAAGAAGTCCCGCCGGGTCGCTTTTTGGCAAAAGCCTGGTATTTAAAATATATAATAGCACTATCAGAAAATAAACGCCACAAATAACTTCCGGCGCGTACTTTTTCCATCTGCCTCCACGTGTATTTCCTTTTTGCTCCCGCTCCCTTTTTATGCCATATGCCTTTGCCAGCCCGAAAATCACTATCACCAGCGCAATCCATAACACGTGTTTTAACGGATTGTCCGGCAAAAAATAAGTATAGCGCCCCCACTGTGGATTTTCGGCCGTTCCAAAATTACGGACAGACCTCACGCTGGTACTGAAAATGCTGAGTAAAAACAAATATGCCAAAAGTATTATACCAATGGCCTTCACGGTAACCATACATATTTTATTAATTTTCACCGCTAATTTGTTATCCATTCCCTGTCCAAAAATGCCTTTCTTTCCCTGATAAATTCTGTAAGCGCCTGCATTTCCCGGGAAAGTCTTGCCTCCCCGTCCATTTTTTCCTCATATTCGCTTTGATAACGGAACATATCCGCAATAACGGAATCGTGAATTTCATTCTCCCACTCCGGGAGCTTTTCATCCGCATATTCCCTCAAAGCATCTGAAAGCTTATACCTGTACAACTCCCTGACCCGTTTTTCAAAAACCGGCGTCTCATACAGATTTTTCCAGAAGGGAAAGCCGGCACTTCCCTGATTCACCCAGAACATGTCCGCTCCCCGGTTATTGACATCTCCCACCTTATTATCATACGCCCTGTCATAATCCCAGACTGGTCCGGCATAGAGTTTTCCGTCAATTGTATCCTTATCTTTATAAAGATACTGGCTGGACATATTGGCATCCATATTTTTTGACACTTCCTCCACGAGATATTTCTTTACAAAGGAATCCAAATCAATATATTCCAGATACTCCTCCGTATGATTTTCCCTGCTTTTCCTGAGCGCGTCTTCAAACTGCTGATAATAATTTTTTATATATGCCACCTGTGTGCCTGTAGCATATTCCGGGCTTTTAATTACCACACACTGATTTGCATCGCTTGTAAACCCGCTTTTTTCCTCATTATATCTGTCCTTAAGCCATTCCAGCTCCAAAAGGTATCCTCCTGTGATATCCTGAAATCCCTCATGAGCCACGTAACCCTTTTCTATAATTACATCCTGTCCTCCCCGGACGCCTTCCCTTGCATAGGGGTACTTTTTCAGCGCGCTTTGCGGCATTTTTTCAAGAGTCAGACTCTCCAAATCGGTAATGTTTATTTTTTCAGGGGAAAATCAGATTTTTTCACCCAAAAAATAAATCCCCTCATACTCCCCGTCAACGTAGAGGTTTACAAGCTCTCCGGCAGGCACATATGCCATCTCCAGCCTTCTGGCTATATCAAAAGTAAGATATTCTCTCAGATGGGTATCGTCGTAATAATGAGCCAGCAGCACCCATTCCCGACCGGCCGGCATGTCTAAAAGCCCCACATCCTTCTCCAGCTTTACGGTATAGCTTTTTTTATATCTGGGCGCATGAAAGGATGCGTTTCCCCTTGCTTTTATGGTTCCCGCAAGCTGCCTTTCCTCTGCGCCTCCTTCGTCTGTAAACAGGGAAAGGCTTATTTTTTCCCGTACCTCCTTTGACTCTTTTACCGCATCAAAGGTTCCCGTCTCAAGCTTGATATAGACCGTCGGAATGTCTGACAGGAAAATATACTCCGCTTCCGTTTCCTTTTCAGGCACTAAACCTCTTTCCAGGTACTCCGGCAGAAAAAAATAATACCTGTTATCTTCTTCATTATGCCAGGCCCTGACAGAAATTGTCTCACCGGCAATTTCTGTCATCTGCACTACTGTCTCTGTGTTATCTGCCCCCAAATTTTCCGTCTGGTCCTGGGGTTTTGAGATTACCTCTGTGTTACTGACAAAATCCATTCCATATAAAGGGCTGTTAAAATAAATTATCCCCAAAAGCAGAGACGAGCCAAGAAGCATAAGCCCCCGCTTTTTATTTTTACTTCTCATCAGAGACCCTTTCTTTGCTTCTGCTCTTATGTGTTATCCAGATTCCAGCCACTGCATACCCGGCAGTATATCCCAACACAAGACCGGCAATATTATCTCTGACTTTTTCCATCATCACAATATTACCGCCGAAATACTCTATTTCCTCTCCCTGTTCAAAGGGATGCATC
>CAMUHA010000240.1 GCA_947088515.1 uncultured bacterium | reverse complement strand
GCAATTTTTTCAACAACATATGTTCTTTGTGCCTGTCCTGTCACATTTTCTTCCAATTTCTTACGGATCCATTCCATCCGCCTTTCATATTCTGCTTTGGAGGAAGAAATATTGGTCATCCTCTTTAATTCATCTTCTGCCTTTGTTCTTCTCTCTTCCAGCTCTTTGTTCTTTATTTTAAATTCTTCATCTGATATCACTTCGTCCAGAAGCTTTTGAAGCAAAATATCTTTCTGCCGGATTGTTTTGTTCAGCGTCTCTTCCAATCCTTCCATCACCGAAGTTCCATCATTCCCATTTATTGCCTTCTCAAGTATTGTCATCGTTTCTTCAATCAAACATTTCCTTTGTAATTCAAGTCTTGGATTTTCTTTGCAAAAAAAAAGTTCCAGCGCCTTAAAAAATTTTTTTTCATCCAAATGTATATTGTCACAGCCAGTCCCTTCTTCTCTTTTCACCTTCCGAATCTGGTTTCTTTGTATTTGCGTTCGTTTTCTTCCATTTTGCAGGTAATTGCTGCATTCTACAACTTTACCGCTTTTATTCTTTCGGACTGTGCGGTAAAAGGGATTTTTGCACAATCCGCAAAAAAGCCTTCCAGAAAGTTCATATCTTCCAAACCAGTCAATTTTGATATATCCTCCCTCCCTATTTGCTTTTTGTTTCCTTGCATCCATTCCCTGATTGGCTCTATCGAATAATTCCTCATCAATAATTGCAGGCACTGCGTTTTCATGAACCTGCCATTTTGACGGCGGATTTTTTATTACCTGCCTGCTGTCAAAATCATAATGTTGCCTGTTTTGGATAACAGTGCCTTTATATAGGGGATTTCTGATAATATTCCTGATAATAGATGGGCTTATTCGGTTTCCCTCACGATTCCGGTACCCATTTTGGAACAGAATTTCTGCACTGCAGTATGTGCCATATCCGTCTGCTGAAAGTCTGTAAATCATCTGTATCATTTCCGCTTCTTTTTCATCTATAACAATACTTTTATCTGTAGTTTTTCTATAACCGTAAATCTTGTTTGTAAACACAAAGCGTTTTCCTTCTCTTTGCCTGTTTTGATGGGCGTTATTGACCTTTTTGCTTAATTCCCGGCTGTATTCTTCTGCAAGAATTGCTTTAATCCCAGTAATAAGAGCATCGTCTGTTGTATAAAATTTATGTTCCAAATACATAAACAGACGTTTTCCATTTTGCAGCATCCGGTCAAGAAATAAATACCAGTCTCTCGTATTACGCATAAGCCTATCCTGACTTTTAATAACAATAATATCAAATTTATCACTTTCCAGTTCATGGTAAAGACGGTTGTATTCATCTCTTCCTTTTATGGTTGTACCACTTTTCGCCTCCACATAAGTATCTATTAACTGCCATCCATGTTCATAAACGCATTTTTCTGATTCCTGAACCTGCTTAATAAGCGCATCCTTTTGGGACTCTTCTTCTGTGCTACAGCGGCTATAAATAACTGCCCGCAGCTTCTCCATAGGAATTCCTCCATATTTAAGTAACGATACTTCTTTTTACATCATATGCTCTGTCATTTTCTTTTACGCGTTATTATTATATAAGCATATATTTTTCCAGGAATTCTTCAAACCCAAAAAGGAGCGCCCGTCTAAGCCGGATGCTCCTTTATTATATCTCAAATCCAATTTTATTTATTGAAGGTCAATATCTGTTCCAAGCCACCATCTAAGCACGTCCTGTATTTTGGCATCCCAGTATTTCCACTGATGGTCCCCTTCAGATTCTTCACAGAACAAATCATAGCCAAGTTTTTTCACATGCTCCCATGCCGTAAGATTTCCTTCATACAAAAAGTCTTCCGTTCCACACCATGCGTAAAGCCTCGGCATATCTTTTTCCTGTGTTTTTAGTTTTTCTGCCAGTGCCAAAAGGTCATTGTCGGACCCTTTAAGCTTATCTGTCCCCCCAAAAATTCCTAAAAACAATGACTGCAAATGTTGATTGTCTCTGTTATTTCTTTCCACATCTTCCACAATATCCAATGCCCCGGATAACGAGGCTGCCGCCCCAAAGGTATCGCTTTCACCAAGTCCCAGTTTCCATGCGCCATATCCTCCCATGGACAGTCCCGCAGCCAGTGTATCTTCTCTTTTTTCTGACATCTGTGGGAAAAATTCCCGGCAGATTTTCGGAAGTTCCTTTGAGACAAAGGTCCAATATTGCATACCATATGTTGTATTTGTATAAAATCCTAAATGCGTGGTAGGCATCACTACGGCAATTCCAAGCTTGCTGGCATATCTTTCAATGGAAGTCCTTCTCTGCCAAATTGTATGGTCATCGCTCATACCATGCAAAAGATACACTGTTTTGTACTTTCCATCAGCCCCCTTTCCCTCCATTCCAATCTGACCATTGGTTTTTTGAGGTAAGATTACATCCATATTTGCACTCATCCCCAAAACATCTGAAAAAAAATCTACATGCAGCAGCGCCATTTTCTTCTCCTCCTGTTTTTAATTCCATATTAATATTCTACCACAAAATTCCCCCTGCATATACCCTTTTATCATTTTCACCAACATTCTCTTTCAGTTAAATATGGTGATTACCTCTATCATTATTTTGTGTGTAATTGCTATGGGATTGTACCAATGTATCCAATGGGTGGAACATCTTTACAAAAAAAAGAACTGGTAACAAACCAGCTCTAAAGCTACTGAGGGGACTCGAACCCCTGACCTGCTGATTACGAATCAGCTGCTCTACCAACTGAGCCACAGTAGCATCAATTGACATTATAACAGCAGTATCCGTAATTTGCAAGTCCAAAATACGGATACTGCAATAATTTCACCTTGATTTTTATTTTTCTATATGCACATCTATCTGTGGATAAGGAATTTTAATTTCTGCCTTATCAAGTGCATATTTTATCTGTTCTGTCAGACGCCATTTAGCAGGCCAGAACTCCTCCTGCAGCACCCAACACCGTACATTTAGATTGACGCCACTTTCTCCCAGAGAGTCTACAAATACATTCATATCTCTTTCTTTTATAACCTCTGCATCTTCTAAAAGTACCTCTTCAATTACCCTGCGCGCCTGTCTGATGTCTTCTTCATAGGCAATTCCAACCAGAATATCAATTCTTCTTTCTTTGCAGCGGGTAAAGTTAGTGATTGTGCCATTGGCAAGGGTTCCATTAGGCAAAACCACCACTTTATTATCCGGGGTTACAAGATGGGTATAAAAAATATCAATGCTTTCAACTGTTCCATCATTTCCAAGACCATCTTTAATGTAATCGCCAGCCACGAAAGGTTTAAGCACCAAAAGGAGCACACCGCCTGCCAAATTGCTCAAACTGCCCTGAACCGCCAGACCAACTGCCACACTTGCGGAACCAAGTATGGCAATAATGCTGGCTGCATCCACTCCCATCCAGGAAGCAATCATAATAATCAACAGGAAATACAGACCAAACTTCACAAAAGAATCTATAAAGTGCACAGCGCCATCTTCCACGCGGCTTTTTTTTAATGCCTTTACCAGCAGATGTCTTACCAGGCGCACCAGCTGCAAACCAATTAAAAATGCCAGTCCAGCCAGTACAACTCTAAGTCCCAGATGAAAAGCTTTCTCTGGAAGCTGTTCCAAAAACTGTTCAAAAAATCCTGACTCCATTCCGTTCTCCAGTTCTTTTATATCCATTTGGCTCTATTCCCCTTTATTTTTTCTTTTTCCCTGAAGATGTTTTTTCAGATGCCTCATCTTCTTTACGCATGGTTTCGGCCTTTTTTAATTCTGCCTCGGCTTTTTTTGTCTCTTCCTGGGCTTTCTTTTCAGCTTCTTTCGCCCGTTCCATTGCTTCTTCAGCTATTCTCTCTGCTTCCTTTGCTTCTTCTTTGGCTTTTTGGGCTCTTTCTCTGGCCGCTTCCGCTTCCTGCCTTGCTGCCGCTGCCTTAGCCTCTGCCTCCAGTATCGCTTTCCTTCTGGCTATCTGCTGTTTTTCTTTTTCTGTATAGGGAATATAGGTAAAAATGCTTGCCGATAAAGGAGCGCTTTTCATCTTAAAGGAATACGGTCTGCCATCTGCTTCTTCTTCCATAACTGCAATGGGTGAATCATTTACCCTGTTGCACCCCCCATAGAGCTCGGCATCTGTGCTTAAAATTTCTTTATATTTTCCTTCGTAAGGTACACCTACAATAAATTCCTGCTCCACATTTGCAAAGTTTACAATAACAATCAGTGTCTCT
>CAMUHA010000239.1 GCA_947088515.1 uncultured bacterium | reverse complement strand
AGGAGTGACGCCGGAGGTTATCAGACAGTTTCTGGACCAGACAGATGTGATGTGTTTTCACTTATCAGCCAAACAGATTTTGGACAGCAGCATGATATACCGCAAAGAGGGTGTTCCCATGGGGCTTCCGGAGATGAGTGAATTCAGCATTTACAGAACAGATGCTGAAGTTGTGGCAAAGGCGGCCGCTATGCTGAAGGCTGTTTAAAAATTTACTCTGGGAGGAAGGAATATGCCGAACACAACCAAACTGGAACTGGAAGCGTCATTAAAAAAACTTCTGCTGCAAAAACCTCTGGACAAGATTACAATCAATGACCTGACGGCAGACTGCGGTATTAGCCGGATGTCTTTTTATTACCATTTTAAAGATATTTATGACCTGGCAGAATGGATATGTGTGGAGGATGGAACCAGGGCGCTGCAGGGTAAAAAAACTTACGATACCTGGCAGGAGGGAATGCTGCAGGTATTTGAGGCGGTGATGGAAAATAAGCCTTTTATCCTGAATATTTACCGGTGTGTCAGCAGGGAAAAGATTGAAAATTATTTATATAAGCTTACTTTTGAATTAATTGCCCATGTGGTGGAGGAAAAGTGTATGGGCAGTGACCTGGCAGATGAGGATAAAGCTTTTATTGCGGAATTTTATAAATATGCTTTTGTGGGTATTATGCTGGACTGGATTGGACATGGAATGAAAGACGATTACAGGGAGATAGTGAGAAAAGTGAGTATTACTCTCTATGGCAATATTGCGAATTCGATTCATAACTTTGAGCAGGTAAAAAAACAGGACATATGAAGCGTTTGAGTTGGGATAGTACATACAAGTGGATTTGATTTTATCAAAACAGGCGGAATGATTAAAAGTTTATCATTCCGCCTGTTTTGTAAATAGAAATCTGAAATTTATTGGAATAATATATAGACATCAAAACAAAGCACAAAGCGGATGGCTGGATAAAAACATTGTTTGAAGTAATCCGCAGGAATAAAAGAAAGGTGGAAATTGATATGGCTGGTAAAAAAAATATTGGAATTGGCGTTGCAGCTCTTGCGGCAGGTGCAGGTGTAGCAGCTCTTGCGGCAAAGAATCACAAAAAAGCAGAGAAGGCGGAGAAGGGTGGAGCAGAGAAAAAAGCAGGAACATCCGCGAAAGAGCATGGGTACCGCAACACAGAGATAGGAAAGAACAGGAAAAACAGTAAGGGGATATACTATTCCAATGGTAATTATGAAGCTTTTGCAAAACCCAGGAAACCGGAAGGGGTGGATTATAAAAACGCTTATCTGATTGGCAGTGGGTTAGCGTCACTGTCAGCAGCATGCTTTCTGGTCCGTGACGGGCAGATGCCGGGTTCCCATATTCATATACTGGAGGCAATGGATATTGCGGGAGGAGCATGCGATGGCATTAACGACCCGACAAGGGGCTATATAATGCGGGGCGGACGTGAGATGGAAAACCATTTTGAATGTTTGTGGGATTTATTCCGCAGCATTCCATCGCTGGAAACACCAGGCATATCTGTGCTGGATGAGTTTTACTGGCTGAACAAGGAGGACCCGAACTATTCTCTGTGCAGAGCAACAGTAAACCGCGGAGAGGATGGACATACAGATGGATTGTTTAACTTAAGCCAGAAGGGCTGTATGGAAATTATGAAGCTGTTTATGACAAGAGATGAAGACTTGTATGACAAAACAATAGAGGATGTATTTGACAAAGAAGTGTTTGACTCTACCTTCTGGTTATACTGGCGGACTATGTTTGCATTTGAAAACTGGCACAGTGCACTGGAGATGAAGCTTTATTTCCAAAGATTTATCCATCATATTGCAGGGCTCCCGGATTTTAGCGCGCTTAAATTTACCAAGTACAACCAATACGAGTCGCTGATTCTTCCCATGAAGAAATATTTGGAGGCAGCAGGCGTTGACTTTCAGTTTAACACGGAAGTTACAAATGTAATTTTTGAAATAAAGGATGGAAAGAAGACGGCAAAGGCTATTGAATGTAAGGTTAAAGGGGTAGAAGAGGGCATTATGCTTACAGAAAACGACCTTGTGTTTGTGACCAATGGAAGCTGTACAGAAGGAACCATATATGGGGATCAGGACCATGCGCCCAACGGAGATGCGGAAGTGAGAACCAGCGGATGCTGGAATTTATGGAAGAATATTGCAAAGCAGGACCCTTCTTTCGGGCATCCCGAAAAATTCTGTTCGGATGTGGCTAAAACGAATTGGGAGTCTGCAACGGTAACAACTTTGGATGATAAAATCCTTCCCTATATTACTAACATCTGTAAACGTGACCCTTTAAGCGGAAGAGTGGTAACGGGAGGTATTGTAAGCTGTATGGATTCCAGCTGGCTGATGAGCTGGACGATTAACCGGCAGGGACAGTTTAAGGAGCAGGATAAGGACAAAGTATGTGTGTGGGTATATGGTCTGTTTACGGATGTTCCAGGCGATTTCATAAAGAAGCCCATGAAGGAATGTACAGGCAAGGAAATTACACAGGAATGGTTGTATCATCTGGGGGTTCCCACAGAGGAAATTCCTGATTTGGCGGAAAACAGTGCGGTTTGTGTTCCCACGATGATGCCTTATATTACAGCGTTCTTTATGCCAAGGGCCAAAGGGGACCGTCCGGACGTAATTCCTGACGGATGCGTAAACTTTGCATTTTTGGGACAATTTGCGGAAACCCCAAGAGATACGGTGTTTACCACAGAGTATTCGGTAAGAACTGCTATGGAAGCTGTATACGGGCTTTTGGGGATAGACCGTGGAGTGCCGGAAGTATGGGGGAGTGTATATGACATCCGTGAGCTGTTAGACAGCAGTGTAAAACTGATGGATGGAAAGTCGCCTTTGGAAATTGAACTTCCAGGACCTCTTAATGCGCTTAAGAAGCCAATACTGCGTGTGATAAAAGGAACAGTAATCGAAAAAGCGCTCCGTGACCATGAGATAATAAAAGAAGGCATGATTTAATATTTTTTAAGGGGAGAGAAAATCTCCCCTTAAACTTAATCTTCAATGGCAGCTTTGCGGCTGTTAATCTTTTTAAAAATTTCCATATCAAATTTGGCTTTTCTCTCATAAGTATAAAGACCGTTTACTTCCTGTTCCACAGCGTAAAGCTGAGTATAGCAGAATCCAAACATACGGGGATTATCCAATAATACATTGGTAAGTCCACGGTATCTTTGGATAAATTCCTCTTCTGTGACAGGTGATAGCCCATAGCCCCAGTTCTTTTCATTTTGTTTAGAGATATCCCATTTGATGCCTCCATACTCGCTTATAAAAACAGGAACGCCTCTTGTGGGAGTCTGTCTGTGGGGGTGGGTGTCCTTCAGTTCTCCTCCCTGGGAAAAAGCCTGATATGTGGCAGCAAAAATTTCAGGGTCCTGTTCGTAGTCGTGGAGGTCGTAAATATCTGTGAGTACATGGTAGCTGCCGCTGGTGTCAATACAGGGTCTGGTAGTGTCATAAAGCTTTGTCATTTTGTAAACATTGGACAGCAGGTCATTATCCTGCATACGGCCTTCATAATCCCAGGTTTCGTTAAAAGGGCACCAACCAATAATAGAGGGGTGGTTAAAATCTCTTTCCAGGACTTCCATCCATTCCGGAAGAAAATATTTAAGCCCTGACGGCGCGCTGACATCCATGCCCCAACTTGCCTGTTCGCCCCAGACCAGGTATCCAAGTTTGTCACAGTGGTACAAAAACCTTGGTTCAAATACCTTCTGGTGCAGGCGTGCGCCGTTAAAGCCAGCCTTTTGGGACAGCAGAATATCCTGCCGGAGGTCTTCTTCTGTAGGGGCAGTGTAGATGCCGTCTGGGTAAAAGCCCTGGTCCAGCACCAATCTCTGAAAAACGGATTTCCCGTTGATAAGGATTTTCTCTCCTTCGGTTTTAATTTCCCTCATGCCAAAGTAGCTTTTTACTTTATCCTCCCCAAAGGTAAGCTCCAGGTCATAGAGTCTTCCGGCCCCGGCCTCCCACAGATACAGCTGGGAGAGAGAAAGGGTTAAAGCGGCTCCTGTGGCGCTTACTTTTACGCTTCCACAGCCGCACTCTTGTCCCTGATAAGAAGCTTTTGCCACAAGCGTTCCGCAGCCGCAGGTCAGCGCTTTGATGGTCAGGGTTCCTTCTGCTATATTGGGATAATACTGCAGTTTTTCAATGTAGCATTCTGGTACAAATTCCAGCCATACGGTCTGCCAGATTCCGGTGGTCCGTGTGT
>CAMUHA010000238.1 GCA_947088515.1 uncultured bacterium | reverse complement strand
CCTGCCTGTGTGAAACGGAAAATATTGTCAATGAAAAGCAGCACGTCCTTGCCGCCCTTGTCACGGAAATATTCCGCCATGGTAAGTCCGGAAAGTCCAACTCTCATTCTTGCACCGGGAGGCTCATTCATCTGCCCGAATACCATGGTGGTTTTGTCTATAACGCCGGACTCAATCATTTCATGATAAAGGTCATTTCCCTCTCTGGTTCTCTCTCCAACACCAGTAAACACTGAATATCCGCCGTGCTCTGTGGCAATATTTCTGATAAGCTCCTGAATAAGAACGGTTTTTCCTACACCTGCGCCACCAAAAAGACCAATCTTACCACCCTTTTGGTAAGGGCATAAAAGGTCTACCACCTTAATACCAGTTTCCAAAAGTTCCTGCTGGGTGGACTGCTCCACAAATTCAGGAGCTGCCCTGTGTATAGGTTCATAGCTGACACCTTCCGGCGCCGGTTTATTGTCAATGGGATTTCCAAGAACATTGAACATACGTCCAAGAGTGTTCTCTCCTACCGGCACACTGATAGGCGCTCCGGTAGCTATCGCCTCCATCCCCCTTACCAGTCCGTCAGTGGAACCCATGGCAATACATCTGACCGTATCATCACCCAGATGCTGTGCAACCTCAACGATAAGGTCACTTCCATCCTTTAAAGGAATTCTGATTGCTTCGTTGATTTCTGGCAGCCTGCCGTCAGTAAACTTTATGTCCAAAACGGCACTGATAATCTGTGTAATTTTTCCGGGACAGCTATCCTTGCCCGTCTTTATATCTGCCATTTTTCCTCCATTCCTGTCCGGCAAAACTACGCCGGACATTTTTTATTACTCCTAACTTATGAAATTGCGTTTGCTCCCGCAATAATCTCTGTCAGTTCCTGCGTGATAGCGCCCTGACGCGCTCTGTTGTATAACAGGGACAGATTTTCTATCATTTCTTCCGCATTGCTGGTAGCCGAATCCATCGCCTGCATCCTGGCTCCGTTTTCACTTGCTACCGCCTCAATCATACCGCCATAAATCAGGCTGGTTATATATTTGGGTATAAGCAGATTTAAAGCTTCCTCATCCTCCGGCTCAAAATTCATAAGCGCCCTGCCATCTTCCTCTGCCTCCCCGTCTTTTTCTCCTTTAGCCTCTTCCTTCTCATTGATTTCTACCGGAAGGAGCTTTAACAGGGTGGGCACATGAACTACCGTATTTTTAAATGCGGTGTAGGCAAGGTAAATCTCGCTGATTTCGCCTTTGGAAAAGGCATCCAGTACTTCTTTACTGATTGCCATTGCATCCGCATAAGCAGGTTCTTCAATAATATCCGAATAATCGGCCCTTATCTCATACCGCTTCTGTAATGCTTCTTTTCCCTTTTTACCGATTGCATAGATGGCCAGATTCTCACCGGAGAGCTCTCCTCTTGTAATCAGTTTAGTTACATTAGAGTTATATCCTCCCGCCAGTCCTCTGTTTGACGTAATCACAATCACTGCTTTTTTCCCAGTTTCGCCGGATTTTAAATATTTGTGATCCAGATTACTGGTTTTTCTTAAAATGGAGCTGACCGTATCGTACATACAGCGGAAATAGTCTCTGGACTTCTCTGCATTTTGTTTTGCTCTCTGCAGCTTAACAGTGGAAACAAGCTTCATGGCTTTGGTAATCTGCTGGGTGCTTTGAATACTGCCCTTACGCCTCTTTATGTCTCGCATTGAAGCCATAATGTCACCTTATCCTTATCTTATTCCTTAAGGAAGTTTTCAGGAGCCTTTCCATAATAGTTCAGAAAATCCCCTGTTTTCCTCCTTTACTTTAAAAACGCTGCTTTGAATTCCTCAATTGCCTTATTTAAGGTATCTCCGGTTGCGTCCGAAATCACCTGTTCCTTCGCTATGGCAGCCGGCACTTCAGGGTATTTGGTATTTATAAACTCAAAGAATTTCTCTTCAAATCTTGTAATATCCTCTGTAGGAATATCCAACAGATACTTATTGGTAGCCGCATAAATAATAATAACCTGATACTGTACTGGCATAGGACGGTACTGAGGCTGTTTTAAAATCTCTTTAATTCTTTCACCTTGTGCTAACTTTTCTTTTGTATCCGCATCCAGTTCTGACCCAAACTGTGCAAAAGCAGCTAGTTCCCTGTACTGTGCCAGCTCTGTACGGATTGGAGCTGCAATTTTTTTCATTGCCTTAATCTGTGCAGCGCCTCCTACACGGGACACAGACAGACCTGCATTGACAGCCGGACGGAAACCGGAATTAAACATTTCCGTTTCCAGATATATCTGGCCATCTGTAATAGAAATAACATTGGTAGGAATATAAGCAGACACATCCCCTGCCTGCGTCTCAATAATCGGCAGCGCAGTAAGGGAACCGCCGCCGTACTCCTCATTCATTCTCGCCGCACGCTCAAGAAGCCTTGAGTGGAGATAGAACACATCGCCAGGATAAGCCTCACGGCCGGGAGGACGCTTAAGCAGCAGAGACAGGGTACGGTAAGCAGCCGCATGTTTACTTAAGTCATCATAAACGACCAGAACATCCTCTCCCTTTTCCATCCACTCTTCACCAATGGCGCACCCGGAATAAGGCGCAATATACTGCAATGGAGCAAGTTCACTAGCTGCCGCAGCCACCACTGTTGTATAGGCCATAGCGCCGGATTCTTCCAACGTATTTACAATAGATGCCACAGTAGAAGCTTTCTGCCCAATGGCAACGTAAATACATTTAACCCCCTGCCCTTTCTGGTTAATAATTGTGTCAATGGCAATGGCAGTCTTACCTGTCTGCCTGTCACCGATAATAAGCTCACGCTGCCCTCTTCCGATAGGCACCATTGAGTCAATTGCCTTAATACCTGTCTGCAACGGCGTATCAACGGATTTTCTGGTGATAACACCTGATGCAACTCTCTCAATCTTACGATATTTATCTGTCTGTATGGGCCCTTTTCCATCAATTGGCTGCCCCAGCGCATTTACTACACGTCCCGACATGGCATCGCCCACAGGAACCTCAACAACACGCCCGGTAGTTTTTACCGTATCGCCTTCATTGATATTCTTCTGATTTCCCAAAAGTACCGCGCCTACATTATCCTCTTCCAGGTTCAGCACCATTCCGTACACTTCTCCGGGAAATTCCAGAAGTTCTCCCTGCATTGCGTTTTCCAGACCATGTACACGGGCAATACCGTCGGCTACCTGAATAACCGTACCAACGTCTGAAACTTCCAGTTCAGAAGCATATCTTTTAATCTGCTCCTTAATCACGGAACTGATTTCTTCCGGTCTTAAATTCATGGTTCTTACGCACCTTTCCTGTTACTTTGTATTAAACTTACATTCCCGCGTTGCTGCTCCAACAAAAGATTTAAAAATCCCCGATTTTTAAATCTGCACTTTAAGCAGCTCCCGCTGCAGTTCAAACAATTTACTTCTCACACTGCTGTCAACCACACGGTCACCAATACGGATTACCATGCCTCCAATCAGTTCTCCATCCACCTGGTAGTGCATTTCCATCTTTTTAAAGGATGTGGTGTCAAGCAGCTTTGACTCTATTTCTTTTTTCTTTGCTTCACTTAAATTAAGAGCTGTGGTTACATAGGCAATCCCTATTCCCTTAAGCTGCTTTACCTTATCAACAAAATAGTCCAAAATGGCGTCTATCTCACCATATCTGTCTTTGCTGATAATCAAATGTAAAAAGCCAAGCAGTTCTCTGGAAATGCGTCCTTCAAAAACATTCTCCAAAACCTTTATCTTCTCCTCTTTTAAGATTTTGGGATGGTTCATCAGCCTGCCAAAATCGGGATTTTCCAAAAGAAGTTCTTTTATCTGGACAACTTCATTTAAAAACGCTTCTTCCTTTCCCTCTTCCACAGCCAGTTCAAACAAAGCCTCTCCATATGTTGCTCCCACTAGCTTTGCCATGTGCTCTCACCTATTTCCTTTAATGTTTCATTTACCAGGCTTTCCTGTACGGTTGTATCAATAGATGCCTTAACTACCTTACCGGCCATGATTGATGCGAGCACTACCATCTCGCGCTTCACGTCATCTGCCGCTTTCTGCTTTTCAAGCTCGGCTTCCACCCTGGCTCTGTCAATGATCCTTGCTGCCTCGTCCTTGGCCTGGGCTACAATTTTGTTTTCATTTTCCAGAGCACGCTTTCTGGCATCACTTAAGATCGCTTCCGCTTCTATATTAATGTTCTTAAGCTTCTCCTCATACTGCTCCTTAAGGAGAGATGCATCTTCCCTAT
>CAMUHA010000237.1 GCA_947088515.1 uncultured bacterium | reverse complement strand
TCAAGGCGGTTGCAGACAGATGGTTTAAATGTGGAAAGCTGCTTTTCTTCCAATGTCCCCTGTGCAAGCAGATAACCTATCAGCCATTCATTTAAAGATATATCCCCCTGGTCTGCTTTTTGGGATAGAACCCCTAAAGGTTTGTTCATAACAACAATATGACCATCTTCATAAATCACTTCAACCCCTTTGAGTTTTTGGTAAGCCTGTTCATATTCCCCTGCCTTTGACCCGCTTTTTTGAAATTTATGAATGGTTTCATCCGACAGATAAAAAGTAATCAAATCACCAATAGCCAGCTTTTCTTTTCCTTCAGCTTTTTTATCATTTAAGGTAATATTTTTTTTCCTAAGCATCTTATAAAAAAAGGCAGATGGAGCCAAAGGCATAAATTTCTGTAGGAATTTGTCCAGCCGCTGTCCGGATTCATTTTTGTTTATTTCAATCTGCTGCATTATAATCTCCATTTCTGTCTACAAATCAAAGAGAAACTTCGTAAAGTACAACCCTTGCCTCATCATCTCTTACAGGGTCATTGTCCTGCTTCATCTCATTAAAGTTCTTAAGCTGTTCACAGTACTTCTGAAGGTCGTTTGATATTTTAACTGTCATATTTTTAAATCCGCCCTGCCTAAGCATTGTCTGTAAATGTTCCTCACAGGCTTTCAAATCACATTTCTCACTTTCTGTAAAACCTAGAATTACTTTGCCCTCTAAGACCATATGACTAATATCAAAATTCTTCTGATAGGACGTAAAATACATATCATACATTCCAATCAGTCTTCCTTCCAAAGGCGCAATCTTTTTTCTGGCGTTTTCAGAACATCCTCTGGCCCGAAAAAACATAATCATGTTTACCATGCTTTTACAGGCAGGAAGGCAGCCTAAAATAGCCACCACTGTAAGAAGATTTTCTTTTTTTTCAGTGGTTATATACCCCACTGCAAAAAGAGCAAGCGAAATTCCAAAAAACAGAATTGTGCGCAAAATCACCCACCGCCTTCTTAATCCAATATATCCGAAGTTACCTTTTACTGCCTTTTTCAAACTGCTTTCTCCTTATATTTATATTTTTTGTTGGTTTCTTTAACGCTTTATTTTTGACCGACTTGGTCGGTTTCTGTTTTTGGGTTTTAGGTCTGATTAGACACTTTTTATCAAATCCAATCAAATCTTCCCTCCCCGCTTTCATAAGCGCTTCGTAAACAAGCTCATAATTTTTCGGATTCCGGTATTGTATCAAAGCCCTCTGCATAGCTTTTTCATGAGGATTTTTGCACACATAAACCTTTTTCCCATTTCTTGGATCTATTCCTGTATAGAACATTACTGTTGACAAGGTAGATGGTGTGGGATAAAAATCCTGTACCTGCTCCGGCATATAGCCCAAGTCCCTTAGATATTCGGCAAGCTCCACTGCTTCTTTTAAAGCAGAGCCTGGATGTGAGGACATAAGATAAGGCACCAAAAACTGTTTTTTACCAGCTTCCTTGTTTAATTTTTCGTATTTTCTGACAAACTTTTCATAGATTCTGCGGTTTGGTTTACCCATTTTCTCAAGCACTTCATCAGAAATATGCTCTGGAGCCACTTTAAGCTGTCCACTGATATGATGTTCAATGAGTTCCTTAAAAAAGGCATCGTCTTTATCTGCCAGCAGATAATCAAAGCGAAGTCCTGAACGGATAAAAACCTTTTTTATGCCTGGCAATGCACGCAGCTTCCGAAGAAGCGCAAGGTAGTCCTGATGGTCTGCAAAAAGATTTTTACAAGGAGAAGGAAACAGACACTGTTTATGCTGACAGACCCCTTCTTTTAACTGCTTTTTACAGGCAGGGTGCCGGAAATTGGCAGTTGGGCCTCCCACATCATGAATATAGCCTTTAAAATCAGGGTCTTTTTCCATCTCCTTAGCTTCTTGTAATATGGATTCATGACTTCTTGTCTGTATGATTCTTCCCTGATGAAAGGTTAAAGCGCAAAAACTGCAGCCTCCAAAACATCCTCTGCTGCTGATTAGGGAAAATTTTATTTCTGTTACAGCAGGCACACCGCCCGCTTTCTCATAAGACGGGTGATAGGTTCTCATATAAGGAAGTTCATAAATATCATCCATCTCTTCCATAGATAAAGGCTTTTGAGGCGGATTTTGCACCACATAAATTCCATTAGGATACCCTTCTGCAAGTATTCTTGCTGTAAACGGGTCGGTGTTTTTGTACTGAATTCCGAAACTTTCCGCATATCTTGCAGGGTTTTCCTTCATTTCATCATATTGGGGCGTCAAAACAGCATGATAACTTTCATTTCCCCCTGTTATTCCAGAAATGTCCCTGGTTTTATAAACAGTTCCTGGTATAAAAGTGATATCTTTCACTGCTATTTTGCTATCTAGCGCATCAGCAATTTCCACAATAGAACGTTCTCCCATTCCGTAGGAAATTAAATCTGCCTGACTGTCAAGCAAAATGGAACGTTTAAAAGAATTGCTCCAGTAATCATAATGGGCAAGACGGCGAAGACTGGCTTCTATCCCTCCAATTATAATAGGAATATCCTTATATTTTTTCCGTATCAGGTTTCCATACACTACTGTAGCATGGTCAGGACGTTTTCCCATAACCCCTCCTGGAGAATAGGCATCAGAAGGGCGTCTCTTTTTTGAGACAAAATAGTGGTTTACCATGGAATCCATGTTTCCGCCGGAAATTAAAAAAGCTAGTCTGGGCTTTCCCAGAATGGCAATGCTGTTTTCATCCTTCCAGTCAGGCTGGGAGATAATTCCCACATGATACCCATTAGCTTCCAGCACCCTGCTGATAATGGCATGACCAAAAGAAGGATGATCTACATAAGCATCCCCAATTACATAAACAAAATCAAGCTGTAAAATTCCTCTCTCTTCCATATCCTGTCTGGAAACAGGTAAAAAATTATTAACCAAGTCAGTCAATCCCTTCCGCCGGAAAAATTTCCGCCATAATCTCAAAATAATCTTTTATGTAATAATCAGACAGTTTTCTTTTTTCCTCTTCTTGCAAAAGAGAATACGCATCTTCCACTGCACATACTTTCATGCCAGCTGCTTTTCCCGCCATAATTCCAGCAATTATATCCTCAAACACTAAACATTTACCAGGCAGTACATGACATCTCCGCGCTGCTTCAAGATAGACATCCGGTGCAGGCTTTCCCTTTTGTACATCACAACTTGTTACAATTCCATCAAAACAGTCTAAAAGCCCATGGACTTTCATAACATTTTCTACCAGCTCCCTGGAATTGCTGGTGGCAATTGCAAGTCGGATTCCATTTTGAAGGCAATAATTTATAAATTCCTTTGCTCCCCTTTTTAAAGGAACATGATGGGTATACATATCCCACGCCATCTGGTTCCACTCTTCCTTAATTTTATCCACAGAATCTGGAATCTGAAACCGCTCTTTGAAATATTGTGCAGTTTCCGAAAAACTCATTCCTTCAATTTTTGCCTGAAGGTCCCTGGGAGGAAAAATGCCAAATTTTCCAAGGTATGCAATATCAATATCATGCCACAGCCACATGGAATCAACCAATGAACCATCCAAATCAAATAATACCGCTTCTATTTTTTCAAGCATAGCTCCCCAACCTCTTTCTGTGTCAGCTCCCTCACCTGTCCTTCTTCCAGCTCCTTATCCAGCCAAAGAGAACCCATGGACAGGCGTTTTAAATAAATAACCTTAGTCCCCACTGCCTGAAACATTCTCTTAACCTGATGATACCTGCCTTCAGTGATGGTGATGGTGCATTCATTCTCTGCACATAAAGTAACTGCTGCCGGCAAAGTTTTCTCTTTTTCTCCTATCAGCACTCCTTCCTTAAGTTTGTCAGCCATCTGCATTGTAATTGCACTTTCCGTTTTTACCTGATAGGTTTTTGGCACATGCTTTGCAGGCGAAAGAAGGTTGTGGGCTAAGCCTCCGTCATTGGTCAGCAGCAGCAGCCCTACCGTATCTTTATCAAGCCTTCCGGCCGGAAAAATATCTTTTAATGGTATTCCAGCCAAAGTTCCCTTTTGTGCAATCAGCTGTTCCTTTAGAACATCCAGAACCGTTCTTTCTTTTTGATCAGTTGTGGCTGTAACAACGCCCGAAGGCTTATTCATCATAAAGTAAATATAAGGCCGATACTGGTATTCCTTCCCCTGACAAATAATCTTTGTCCTTATTTCATCCACATGGGTTTCCGGTTTTCTTATTATTTTACCGTCTATTTGTACCTGTCCGCTTTTTATCAGCGCTTTTA
>CAMUHA010000236.1 GCA_947088515.1 uncultured bacterium | reverse complement strand
GGATGTATAACAATGTAAAAGAAGCAGGACTGAATGCAAAAATATATGATTATCCTGTATTTGATGCAAATAGCAAAGGAAACTGGACTTCATCCCATCAGTTTGTTCTTCCTAAAAATGACAATCGCGATGATGAAAAGACAAAGGCGGTTTTGGACTTTATAAACTTTATGGGAAATAACTCTCTGGAATGGGCAAAAGCGGGCCAGTGTCCGGCTCATGTATCCATTAAAGATGTAGCGGAATTTAAGGATATGCCACAGGCATTTTTGGCTGACGAGAATGACGAACTAAAGATCTATGATTATAAATATTACGGTTATGCGGTGGAAAGTCTTGATACGGTATTAGGCGAGGCGCTTTGGGGACGCATGACACCGGAGGAAGCATTAAATCAGGCAGTACAAGAAACAAAAGATAAGATTGAAATGAGTGAATAGGAACTGTAAATAAGAATGGAGGGAGAAGGCATGAAGAAGGTATCAACTACAAAATCAGCAGCCAAAAGAAAACGGCAGTTCGTGCCATATCTTTTTATAGCGCCGCATTTGCTGTTATTTTTGATATTTTTTCTGGTTCCAATGATATATGGAATATATGCGTCTTTTACAAAATGGGATCTGTTTGGCAGCCCACAGTGGGTAGGACTGCAGAATTATGCAACGATTTTTACTAATAAAGAATCAACATTTTACCGTCAATTTTGGAATGGCCTTAAAAACACAGTGACTTTTGTTATTATTTGCGTGCCTTTTCAGATATTGATACCTTTGACAATAGCAATTTTGCTGGATAAGAGGCCTAAGGGACGCAATATTTTTCAGGGTATCTTCTATATGCCGACCCTCTTTTCCATTACTTCAGTAACTCTGACCTGGCTTTTTATTTTTAACCGCTCTCTGGGATTATTTAACCATTTGTTTGGGACGGATATTAACTGGTATGGAGAACAGCCTTATGCCTGGATGACAATTGTGATTACAACCCTTTGGTGGGGGCTTGGAGGAAATCTTATTATTTATGTGGCAGCATTATCAGGAATAGACCGGTCAGTGCTTGAGGCGGCGGCGTTGGATGGCGCCACTGGTCTTAGGAAATTCTGGAATATTATTATTCCAAGCATTAAGTTCCCATTGACCTATACTATTATTATTTCTATTATTGCACAATTTAACATTTATGGACAACCGCTTATCATTACAGGCGGTGGACCTAATGAGTCTACATATGTGCTGCTGATGTATATAAGAAATCTGGCATTTGGTACAGGAAAGTCCGTAGCAGGAATGGCCAGCGCCATGTCTACCTGTCTCGGATTGTTGATTGGTGTTGTATCTGTATTCCAGTTGATACTTATGCGCAGGCAGGAGGATTAGGCCGCCTGGCAGGGACAAATAAAAAAGCAAACGCCTATATAGCGCCAAAAGCAGATGCAAAGCAGACTTTGGAGAATCTTTGCCTTGCCCGGCTGGCGCTGATAGGCGGGAGCGGAACTTTAAATAGAGAGGAAAATGGTATGAGAAAGAAGCAAAAGAAAGAAACGGAGAATCAGGAGGCTGCTTATTGTTCGGCGAAAGTATCCTGGATAGCCTTTGCCATTTTGTGTGTTATGGCATTTATCGCATTGGTTCCCTTATTATGGATTTTTATTTCTTCATTTAAAGTAGAAGCGGAAGTGATTCAGGCAGGAGGGTTTTTATATCTTCCCAAAACATGGACGCTGGACAATTTTAAAAGCCTACTGTCCTTTAGTAATAAGCAGCTTCCGGTTTATTACTGGTTTGTAAATTCAATTATAGTTTCAGGCACTCAGACGGTACTGGCAGTCATTGTGTATTCTATGTCTGCCTACGCATATGCGAAACTGCATTTTAAAGGAAGGGATGTAATTTTTCTTACGATTATGTTTCTGTCCTCTTTCCCGGCAATCACAAATATTATTCCGCTGTATAAGATGATGCACAGCCTTCACTGGTTAAATCAACTGATTGCTCTGATTGTGCCAGGGCTCGCCGGCGTATCTAATATTTTTCTGATCCGTCAGTTTATGATGGCAATTCCAGATGTTATTCTGGAGTCTGCACGAATTGACGGGGCTGGAGAAATCCATATTTTCAGGAAAATTGTCCTGCCCAATTGTAAACCAATACTGATTGCTGTGGGATTATTTACCTTTACTGGCAGCTGGAATGATTTCTTATGGCCTTCAATTGCGATTAACAATCTGGACAGATTACCTCTGACAGCTGGGTTACAGCTGGCAAAGGGGGTATATGGAAATAAAGTTCCCCAGATGAGCGCCATTGCGACTGTTGCTATTGTACTAATGATAATCTTATATCTTTTCACCCAGAAATATTTTGTAAGAGGTATCTCTCTTTCTTCAGGTGTAAAAGGATAAAACTACATTTTAGAAAGGAATGTATCATATGCAGACAGAAAATAATATAAAAATTCCAAGAGGGGAATACCCCAGGCCGCAGTTTGTCAGAGAATCATGGATGAGCTTAAACGGGGAGTGGGATTTTTCCTTTGGGACAAATACTTTTGACAGAAAAATTATCGTACCTTATGTGTATCAGTCCAGCCGCTCCGGGATTGGTTTGAATGATGTATGTGATGTGGTATGGTACCGCAAACGATTTGAATTGCCGGAGGAAATGAAAGGCAAAAGAATTCTGCTTCACTTTGGCGCAGTAGATTATTTTTGTCAGGTGTGGGTAAATGACCATCATTTAATGACTCATGAAGGGGGACATATCAGTTTTGAGATGGAGATTACCAATGCAGCGCTTGAAGGGGAGAATGTGATTACGGTTATGGTGCAGGACCGTGTGGAAGATTTGGAGATGCCAAGAGGAAAACAGTTCTGGAGAGAAGAGAGTGAAGGTATCTTTTATACCAGGACTACGGGAATCTGGCAGAGCGTGTGGCTGGAAGCTGTGAATGAAGGATATCTTGATCATGTGTTTATTACACCAGACCTTGACCATATGATGGCGGAATTTCAGTATGAAATACGCGGAGTAAGGCAGGCGCAACTAAAGACACAGATTAGCTTTGAAGGCTGTGAAATGGCGTCACTGACAGTAGAGACAGAGCGGGAAGAGGGAAGCTTCTCGGTGCTTTTGGACCAGCAGATTTTGAAGAACTGGAATTTTCAGGAAGAGCTTGCCTGGACGCCGGAAAACCCCAGGCTGTTTGATGTAACCTTTACGTTGCTCGTGGATGGAAAGGAAATTGACAAAGCGGTTTCTTATTTTGGTATGCGGAAGATATCTGTGGAAAATGGAAGGTTTCTGCTGAACAACCGCCCGTACTTTCAAAAGCTTTTGCTGGACCAGGGATACTGGAGAGAATCTCTTTTAACAGCGCCGAAGGACAGGGACTTTGTAAAGGACATTGAACTGGCGAAATCCATGGGATTTAATGGGGTGCGTAAGCATCAGAAAATAGAGGACCCGCGTTTTTTGTATCATGCAGATAAAATGGGATTTCTGGTGTGGGGAGAGATTGCAGCGGCATATGTATATTCCCGTAAATATGTTCGTAGAATTACGACAGAGTGGATTGATGAAATCCTGCGCGATTATAATCATCCATGTATTGTTGTATGGACACCACTCAATGAATCCTGGGGGGTTCCTAATATTAAAGACAATCTGGAACAGCAAAGTCACAGTGCGGCGATGATTTATCTTACCAAGTCTCTGGATACGACCCGGCCGGTGATTTCCAATGATGGATGGGAACATACCTGCACGGACCTGCTCACAATTCATGATTATGAATGGCGCAGAGAAGTGTTGGAGGAACGTTATAGTAATCTTGAGAATATTCTGAAGCTTTGTACCGGAGGCCGACCGCTTTTTGCAAATGGCTGGGAGTATAAGGGACAGCCGATTTTGATCACGGAATTTGGGGGGATTTCTTATAAGAAAGATGAAACAGAAGGATGGGGTTATTCAAATGCAGTGTCAGACGAGGACTTTGCAAAGCGCTATAACAATGTGATTGCCCCTTTGCTGAATTCCCCATATGTACAGGGATTTTGTTATACAGAGCTTACAGATGTGGAACAGGAAATAAACGGACTTCTTACTTATGACAGGGAGCCAAAGGTTTCTGTGGAAACCATAAGGGAGATTAACGAAGGCCGGTGGAGCGATAATTAGATACGGAAATGAAATCTCTAAAGCGATACAATATCTCCTGCCACATATTCTGGTTGGATTGCCAAAAAGGATGGCATGAGATATTCCAATGTGTTACAATGGGGAAAAAAGGAAATGAGGTGCGATATGGCAAAGCCCCTATCATTGGATTTATCGGATGCACAGGAACTT
>CAMUHA010000235.1 GCA_947088515.1 uncultured bacterium | reverse complement strand
AATCCAGCAGCAGGTTATGATAAGGGGAGATGATGCCTTATCGCAGCTGGCTTATTTTTTGTATATAAATCATGGAAAACAGAATATGCCAAGCATACTGAAACGTTCTCTTGCAAAAGCTCTGGAAGGGCTGGACGCTTATGAAGCTGCAAAATATAAAAATGCAGAAATAGGGCTTAGGGACGCTGTGCGGATTACCCATGCCCATTCACCTGTTATTGACGAGTTTATGGGCGCAGAGGGTATTTCGTTACCTGATGCAAAGAAAACCTGGGAAAATCTCCGTTCAGAAGGAATGAAGTGGAAGGACATTTTTTACCAGATTCCCATGGGACATATGGCTCTTTTGCGAAACGTCCGGGGAGTGTTTAGCGAAAAGGAAGAAAGCGGGTTTGTAAAAGACTATCTGAACCGGTTAAAGAGCGGAGTGGCAAAGGGCAGACAGTTTCCCTTCCGTTATTACAGCGCTTATCAGATGGTAGAAAAAAGTGAATGTGCCCATAAACCCCTGATTCTGGATGCCTTGGAGGAGTGCATGGATTTGTCCATGGACAATTTGCCCCAGTTTAAAGGAAAAACCATATGCCTGTCGGATAACTCCGGTTCCGCGTGGGGAACGGTTCCATCAGAATATGGCACTGTCCGGGTGGCGGAAATTGACAATCTCTCTTCTGTGATTGGCGCAGCTGTGTCAGAAGAAGGATATGTGGGAAAGTTTGGTGACAGGCTTAAAGTGTTCCCTGTTTCACGCCGCGGCCAGATTCTGCGTCAGTGCAGGGAGATAAGCCTGAATGGACATGCGGATGTAGGGGGAGCTACAGAAGGCGGTATCTGGGAGTTTTTTGACCATGCAATTGAAAAGAAAGAACATTGGGACCAGATTTTCATTTATTCTGACCAGCAGGCAGGGCATGGCGGATTATATGGAACCAGTGCGCAGCAGAAAAAGTATCAGACGCTGGGGTTTTGCTGTACGCCCGACAAACGGGGCCGGGGGGCATACATTAATGTATTTGATTTGATACTTGCATATAGGCGGCAGGTCAATCCTGACGTAAATGTGTTTTCCATACAGACAGCAGGCTACAATAATGTCTGTATCCCGGAGTATGCTTACCGCACCTGCATTTTGTATGGATGGACAGGAAGAGAACTGTCATTTGCCCGGCAGATGATTGACCTGTGGGATAATACCCAGGTGAGGGTGTAATTGCAAACCCAGGCATTTTATTTTATAATAAAAACTATATTGAAAATAAATCCCATGAGGAGGAAAGTTAAATGATATCAGTGTTTGAAGGCGGCGCCTATCTGGTAAATGGCACGGAAGTGATTCCGGAGAGCGGGCAGGCGCTTTGTGAAGTGAAGGCAAAAACGGGAATAGAAACTACAAAGGAAGTGGCCAGGCAGCAGACAATTGCCTATAATATTTTAAAGGAACATAATACATCAGACAACATGGACAAGCTGAAAATTAAGTTTGATAAGCTGACTTCTCATGACATTACTTTTGTAGGAATTATTCAGACCGCAAGAGCGTCCGGGCTGGAGAAATTTCCGGTGCCTTATGTGCTGACCAACTGTCATAATTCTTTGTGTGCAGTAGGCGGCACCATCAATGAGGACGATCATATGTTTGGACTGTCCTGTGCGAAAAGATACGGCGGCGTTTACGTCCCCCCTCATCAGGCGGTTATCCATCAGTTTGCAAGGGAAATGCTTGCAGGAGGCGGGAAAATGATTTTAGGTTCTGATTCCCATACCCGCTATGGCGCCCTTGGCACAATGGCTATGGGTGAGGGAGGCCCGGAGCTGGTAAAACAGCTGCTGAACCAGACCTATGATATTAATATGCCCGGTGTGGTTGGTGTGTATCTGATTGGGGAGCCGGTAAAAGGCGTAGGGCCGCAGGACGTTGCCCTTGCTATTATCGGGGAAGTTTTTGCCAGTGGATATGTAAAAAATAAAGTGATGGAATTTGTAGGCCCCGGTGTGTCTGCGCTAAGCGCCGACTTCAGGATTGGAATTGACGTTATGACTACAGAAACCACCTGCTTATCTTCTATCTGGCAAACGGATGATGTAATTAAGGAATTTTATGAGATTCATGGAAGAAAAGAGGAATATAAGGAATTAAATCCAGGGCAGGCAGCTTATTATGATGGTATGATTACCATAGACTTAGGCGCTGTTAAACCCATGATTGCCATGCCTTTCCATCCAAGCAATACTTATACTATTGACGAGCTGAATGCAAATCTGATGGATATTCTGGAGGATGTGGAGAAAAAGGCGGCAGTTTCTTTAGACGGGGCAGTGGACTTTACCCTGAAAAACAAAGTGAAGGATGGAAAGCTTCTGGTGGACCAGGGAATCATTGCAGGCTGTGCGGGAGGCGGATTTGAAAATATCTGTGCGGCAGCGGACATTATGAAAGGAACTTATATTGGTTCAGATGGTTTTACCTTAAGTGTATATCCGGCTTCCATGCCTGTTTATATGGAACTGATTAAAAACGGCTGTGCGGCAACGCTGCTTGAAACGGGAGCTGTGATGAAAACAGCATTCTGCGGCCCATGCTTTGGGGCGGGGGATACGCCGGCAAACAATGCGTTTAGTATTCGTCACTCTACCAGAAATTTCCCTAACAGGGAAGGCTCCAAACTGCAAAATGGGCAGATTTCTTCTGTTGCCCTTATGGATGCCCGTTCCATTGCGGCAACTGCAGCCAACAAAGGCGTGCTTACTGCCGCTACGGAGTTTGACGGGCCAGTTAACAAATACCAGTATCATTTTGATGCCAATATTTATGCAAACAGAGTGTTTGACGCCAAAGGAGTGGCGGATTCTTCTGTGGAAATCCAGTTTGGCCCCAACATTAAGGACTGGCCGGCAATGACGGCTCTGCCTGAGAATCTGGTTCTTCGCGTTGTATCTGAAATCCATGACCCGGTCACGACTACCGATGAACTGATTCCTTCTGGTGAAACATCTTCCTACCGCTCCAATCCGTTAGGGCTTGCCGAGTTTACCTTGTCCAGAAAGGACCCTGCTTATGTGGGACTTGCCAAGGATATTCAGACTGCCCAGAAAGCGGTAATGGAAGGAAAATGTCCTGTGGAAGAAAAACCGGAGTTAAAACCGGTGATGGATGTGATTCAAGAGAGCTATCCGGAAACAGGAAAAGGAAACGTGGGATTTGGTTCCACTATCTTTGCAGTAAAGCCCGGTGACGGCTCTGCCAGAGAACAGGCAGCGTCCTGTCAGAAGGTGTTGGGCGGATGGGCCAATATTGCAAATGAATATGCAACCAAGAGATATCGCTCCAACCTGATTAACTGGGGAATGCTTCCGTTTTTAATTGAGGAGGGAGAACTTCCTTTTAAAAACAAAGATTATCTTTTCCTGCCTGGTATCCGAAAAGCGGTGGAAGAGAAGCTTGACGAGATTAAGGCATATAAGGTAGGGGAAAAGGAGCTTACAGAATTTACCCTCCGGCTGGGAGAGATGACAGACGAAGAAAGACAGATTATATTAAAGGGATGTCTGATTAATTATAACAGGGTATAAAATGAGTTTAAGGCTGGCGCTATGCCAGCCTTTTTCCGGCAGATAGCGCAAAGAGCCGGGGTGTGGGGAAATCATACGGCTACGCTTGCGTTCCAGCGTTCCATAACCGTAGCCGAAAAGACGCCTGCGGCAAGGAAAAAAATGTTCAGCATACAGGAGTAGGTGGAAACATTAAAGCTTTGAAAGGGAATAATCATAATGGTGGCAGCTATGACAATTCCTACAATGGCATGAAAGGCCATGGAATAGTATTTGTCAAACAGATTGTTGACTGCTTTTGAGAGACAGAGGATTGTAATCAGCGCTCCTAAGCCGGCAGGAATAAGAACATCAGAGGATAAATGTCCGATACCATCTACAAAAGGGGTGTAAAGACCTAAAGGCATCAGCAGGGTGGAAAAGCTCATTCCAGGGGCAATAATGCTAAGGGCAAGGCAGAAACCGCAAAACAGATACCAGACGAAATTAGGAGTAATGGTTACGGAAGCTGCACGCAGGCCAAGAAGCAGGGTAAAAACTGCTAACATAGCCAAAAACATGGTTATAAAAGAATTTTTAGTGCGTCCAAACAAACCTGCTTCCTGCCATAGGGAAGGAAGCATTCCGGCAATCAGACCTACAAACAGGCAGACGGAAGGCGCGGGATATTTTTCGAGAACAAATGCCAGCAGTCCGGCTATACCCATAAACCCCAGAATTTCTCCTATAATATAAGGAAATAGTCTGGGAATATGGGTTCTGAAATTGCGGAAAGGGTTTGAGAGCAGTTCCATAATTGGTTTGTAAACGCCAAACACCACACTAAGGACTCCGCCGCTTATGCCGGGAAGCACGGCCCCCAGCCCAATAAGAGCTCCCTGCAGCGCTTGGAGAAGAAATCTAAAAAAGAATTGATTGCCAGTATGTTTTTTTCTCATAGGACCTCACTGCTGTAAATTGGAATTATTTATAATAAAGGATATGACATGG
>CAMUHA010000234.1 GCA_947088515.1 uncultured bacterium | reverse complement strand
CGGCAGCCATGACAAATCCATGTGGACTGTGACAACCAACATGACCTCACAGAGCGATGCGGTTGGTGAGGGAACAGAGGAAGACCCTTGTGAACCCAAACCCGAAGCGGCTGTAATGAGGGTGATTGACAATGACTATGGAAATAGTTATAAAGGTCAGACAGCAGGCAGCGATGCTGCAATTTTGCTGCAAATGAATCAGGTGCTTGCTGTTTCAGGATTGAAATATACAGTAAAATCCGGGACGCCAGTTCAGGCATATGAGATTTCAGTAAGTACAGATGGCCATAATTGGACGAGTGTAAAGACAGGTGTGTTTGACAGTAATAAAGACAGCCAGACTGTTTACTTCGAAAATGCACAAAAAGACCCCTGGATATGTACCTATGATGCGGCTTATGTAAGGCTGAAGGCAATAGGACAAAGCAGTATGAATGTGACAGAAATTGACCTGTTAGGACCTACCGGAGACAGTATTTCTTTTGGAGTAAAGGAAGACAGCGCTCAGGCGGCAGTGGGAATTTTAGCGGAAGAATTTGTCTATGAACAGGAAGGAGTGGAAAAATCCATTCCTAAAGGTTCTCTGATTTTTACTGGAAGCTATAAAGGAAATCCTGCTTATAATGTAGTGATGATTTATGATGAGGAAGGTTCTGTTGTAGGAGGCGTGGACAGTGACAATACGCTTAAGGCAGAGCAGATTATACTGGCAAATGTGCCGGAAAATGGTTTGCTTGGCGAGGTAAGCGATGGAATCTGGATTTATTGGATTGAGCCAGTGAATGGTCAGACGCCCGACTATGGCGGGAAAAAGGTGCGGGCACAGCTGTACCGTGTGGACAATGCCATTTCCAATGAAGGGCAGAGGCTGGTGAGTGATACGCTGCCTTTACAGGTGCCAGGTAAAGAATCGCTGCCGCCCATTACGCTTAAGAGGGATGAAGAAACAAATGACAATGCACCTACAGGGAGATAAAAGTGAAACGGATTAGGAACATATTATATTTCATATTGGCTATTTTGGCGCTGAATGTTCCGCTGCAGGCAGCTGCAGCGGAACGGGATGCAGTGACTTTAAGTCAGGATGGAGCGTCAGTATCCGTAATGCTGGATATGAGTGACGCTTCGGCGGAAAATATTACAGCGGTTTCCGTATCTTTGCAGATAAATGCAGGAGGCAGGGATTTGGTAACGGCTGACTTCGACTTCTCACAGGAGCTTAGCGCTGCAGAGTGTGGGATTCATTACAGCGAAGGCAGTGATAATACGGGAAAACTGGATATCTATGTGGTGACAGGTTCAGAAAAAAGTCTGTTTAATGGAAACAGCTTAAATTTGGGCTATTTGAAGGTAATGCCTAAGGACCAGTCCAAGGTTCTGCCAGTAACGATTAGTTACTGCGGAGGTTCCTTCCAGACGGCAAATGCCGCTTATGGAGATAAAATGCCGATGGTGGAGCGTATTCCAGACCCGATAAGCATGCAGGTTGGAAAAGGCGTGATTTATGATTCCACCCAGGAAGGCGGGGCGGGCTCTGATACAAACGTGGGAAACGGCAGTGGACAGACTAACACTGGTCAGGGAAACAATGGAGGACAAAACGGGTCTGGCCAGAATAATAACAGTCAGGGAAGCGGGGGCGACAACATGAGTCAGGGATTGTATGATGAAAACACCCAGTTTGTCAATGACCCCAACACAGCAGAGAATATATCCTCTCCTGTGATTAAAAACAGTAACCTGTTTACAGAGCTGGCAGATTTAAGCAATACAGCCCCGGCGGGAACTGGCAATGTTCCAAACGCAGGCAGTGGGGCAGGGCAGGCGAATCAGGCTAAGACCAGCGGAAAAGTATCTGTGGTTGCTCCTGAAAAGGGACCTTCCAGTATCTTTGTTTCCAAGACAGAGGGCGGACTGACCGGCAGTGATGGAACAATGGGAAGCTTATTTGGTGAAGCTGGAGAGAGCAGCGGAAACACTGAAGGAGCGGAAGGCGGCGTTTTGGCCGGAGAGGAAGGAGCAGGCGGAGAAGAAATTAAGCTTGACCAGAAAAACGGCGGCGTAGTAGATGAGAAGAGACTTGATAAAAGTAAACTGATTATTATAGGCGCTATTGTGGCCGCAGTGGTGATTCTCTGTATCAGTGCATTTTTCCTGTTCAGAAATAAAGATGACGATGAGCGGAAAAAGAAATATGCGGCAAAGAAGAAAAAGAAAAAATATGCCAACAAAAAGAAAAGGAGAAGATAAGGCATTCCATGAAGCTTGACAGGATGATTGGAATTTTATCCATTCTGTTGCAGAAAGAAAAAGTAACAGCTCCTTATCTTGCAGAAAAATTTGAGGTTTCCCGCCGCACAATCAACCGGGATATTGAGGCGTTGTGTATGGCGGGAATTCCATTGGTAACGGAACCGGGACAGTGCGGCGGTGTTTCTATTATGGAAGGTTACAAAATTGACCGGACACTGCTTAGCACATCAGATATGCAGGCTATTTTAGCAGGACTTAGAAGTCTGGACAGCGTAAGCGGCGCCAACCGTTATGCCCAGTTGATGGAAAAGCTGCAGGCGGGCGCTTCCAGCCTGCTTGCAGGAGATACACACATTCTGATAGACCTTTCCTCCTGGTACAAAGCGTCCCTGTCACCAAAGATTGAATTACTTCATAATGCAATTTTGTCTGGGCGAAAGGTATCTTTTGCCTATTTTGCGCCTGGAGGGGAATCAGAGAGGATGGTGGAGCCATATTACCTGATTTTCCAGTGGGCAGGCTGGTACTTATGGGGCTTTTGTGAAAAAAGAGAAGACTTCCGGCTTTTTAAGCTGGGACGTATGACGGGGCTTCATATGGGGGAAAGTTTTGAAAAACGGACAGTTCCGGTTCCGGACCTTTCTGTGGAGCATGTGTTCCCCCAAATGTTTCAGGTAAAGGCCAAAATCCATCCAAAGTATAAATGGAGGCTGGTTGATGAATACGGACCGGAGAGCTTTACCACACAGCCAGATGGAACATTGCTTTTTTCTGCTGGATTTATGGATAAAACCAGTATTGTAGGATGGATTACCTCTTTTGGAGATGGTGCGGAGCTTTTGGAGCCTGCCCGTTTCCGGGAGGATATACTGACATTTGCAGAAGGAATACGGAAAAAATATCTGGAACCATGACATACAGTTGTCATGATTGCTT
This sequence comes from uncultured bacterium, assembly GCA_947088515.1. Lineage (GTDB taxonomy): Bacteria > Bacillota > Clostridia > Lachnospirales > Lachnospiraceae > Suilimivivens. The sequence goes on along the minus strand of CAMUHA010000234.1, from coordinate 1,352 downwards.
TGATAGAATAAGGCCATAAAAAGAAAGGATGGTCTTATTTATGAATTATGAAATTGTAACACTGGAAGAAAAAACAGTTGCAGGAATCTGTGCAAGGACAAACAACACATCTTCTGATATGGGAGCTGTTATCGGGGAATTATGGAAACGTTTTTATAATGAGGGTGTGTATGCCTCTATTCCAGACAAGGTAAATGAAAAAGCGCTTGGAATTTATACTGATTATGCAGGAGATGAAAAATCAGATTACACAGTGATGATTGCCTGTGAGATAGCAAAGGAAGCGCTAAAAGGAGAATATACAATCAGAAAAATTCCTTATGGACAGTATGGAAAATACTCAAATTCATATTTATGTGGGCCTAAAAGAGAATGCGCAATTTGGGACCAGGATTTTGGATGATTAATTCGCGGCATACTGTAAGCTGCATTTCAGTTCTGCATTGTGTAGTATGGCAGGCAAATCCAAATGGTATGGGGAGGTATTATATAGATGGCGTTTGATTATAAAAAGGAATATAAAGAGTTTTATCTGCCAAAAAGCAGGCCGGGACTTGTGACGATACCGCCTATGAATTTTGCCGCGGTGCGTGGACGGGGAAATCCCAATGAGGAAGGCGGTACATATAAGCAGTCAATTGGCCTTCTTTATGGAATTGCCTTTACAATTAAAATGAGCAAATTAGGCGCTCACCAAATGGAAGGTTATTTTGACTATGTTGTTCCGCCTCTGGAGGGACTCTGGTGGCAGGACGGCATAAAAGGAATTGATTATACGCGTAAAGAAGACTTCCAATGGATTTCCATGATACGTCTGCCGGAGTTTGTGACGAGGGAAGAATTTAAATGGGCAGTAGATAAGGCAGCGGAAAAAAAGAAAACAGACTTTTCCAAAGTGGAATTTTTGTCTTATGATGAAGGATTATGTGTACAGTGTATGCACCTTGGTCCTTATGACAATGAACCTGCAACAATAGAATCTATGGATGCCTATGCCAGGGAACAGGGATATCTGCCGGATATGGATGGAGGCCGTTATCATCATGAGATTTATTTAAGTGATGCGCGCAAGTGCAAGGCAGAGAATTTGAGAACAGTAATCCGACATCCTGTGAAATAATTCTTTACCTATAGTTAACGATATATAAAAATTTAACTCCCTTTTCGAAATTGTGTACCCACTGAAAATGAGCCTATAAATATACATTTATAATGAATAAAAATACGTTCTAACTATTTTACATACATTGAAATATGTAGTAAAATATAGTATGATATAAAAGATTTTTTTGAGGAAGATAGCCATGAAAAAGAAGATAAATCAGATACTAAATATTATCATGGGCTCGTTT
>CAMUHA010000233.1 GCA_947088515.1 uncultured bacterium | reverse complement strand
AGCCCCCTCCTATTTTCATTATAGGCTGTGATAACACTTCATGATTCGTTGACAATTCTATTGCGAATGCTTTTTCACCATTAGGTAAAGATGATACGTTTAATTGCCGTTCGTTTTTTGACAAACTTATGCAAAACCAAAAATTAACAGCAATTATTAATCAAGAAATTAAAGAATTACCTCAAATTGCAACTGTTTGGGAAAATCAGAGGCAGGGAGCTTTTAGATTATTATCGAAAAACGGATATCCAAATAATATGATTGACATAAAATTTTTCAAATTTCAAGAAGAAAGCACGATTTTAAAAGATTTAAAAAATTGGGGAATATCTATTTCTCCGAGCATTAGTTACAAAAAATTTCCCGCTGCAAGAATAATGGCTTTTTCTCAATTTAATAGAGTGCATTTAACGAAAAAAATAATAAAACCTAATGATGTCATGGATACAAGCATTAGTGCAATTGTACCGCACGTAGATGCTGTGGTAACTGAAAAATACCAAGCTAATGTATATAAAACAGCAAAAAGCTTCATACCTGAAATGAAGCCTTTAGAGATATACACATTAAAAGATATCCGTATTTTTTAAAAGTAAATTAGAAGCAAAGTCCGCAAACCAGTATAAACGCTGGCTTTGCGGATTTTAAACAACTCATCGAGCATCCAACCTAAAGGCTGGATGCCGCAAGTTGCCTGCCATATTTTGAATAGTTCCTTTTCACGCCCTGTATCTGGATGCCTGTGCATTGCAGGATTCCGGCAATAATGCTCCGATGGCACAGCGTTTCATCAAGACAAAAGCAAACCAGACAGATTCTCTTCCCCTGCTTGTCCAGTTCAACAAGTTCAGAAATCTTTCTTTGTGGTTCCATGCCCATCATTTCTTTTGAAAATGTTGGTACATAGATATTTCTGAACGCGTCCGCGTTCCATTGCCCTGTATCCTTTAACTATATATCTTTGGAACAAATTCCAAGAAGGGGACAGCTCTGGAACATGCTTCATTCTCCCAGGATTTTTGAGTGAGCGAACAATCGCCCACACTTCATCGTATGCTGCATAGTTTACATTGCGGATGTCTGTGACAGTTACCATAATCTTCCTCCCTACAGTAATCTGATTTTGAAAATCTGATTTCTATGTTTCATCCATGCTCCCGTTTTTCTGCTGGCAGGCAGAAAAAATTTAAGCTGCCTACAATATGCGGACAGCTTAATATGGCAGCATTTAAATTGCAGACTGCGCAGCAAGGCTTCTATGTATGCATCGAATAATACGCCTTTTTCATATCCTCCTGCCCATGGAGAATCAGCCCGCCGGATATGCCAGCCTTCCCGTCTTTGATTTCCCGGAAGAAAAAGCTGTACGGCACAAAGTCATCGTAAATCTCAATTTCTTCAGAGTTCCCCCATCTGAACTGGTCACGCAGGAACCGGATAAGTTTACGCCGGATGACGCCGTTTCCCAAAGCTGCATGTAAGTTCTTCCTGCTTTTGAATACAATCCTTGCCTGCCCCACGGAATCATCCACCGAAAGTACTTTCCATACGATAGGCTCATTTTCTGATACGCTTTCATGCAGGTGTTCCATCATTTCATCATAAGGCAGAATAATAGTATCCTGATAGCCGGAAAGGCTATTCTTATCGCCTCCAAGCCAGGTGAACACAATCTCTAAGGTTCCAGCATAGGTGTCCCGGCGCAGTACGGCAAAGGAATGGATATCACAGGCGATAACCTCCGGCTTATGCGCCAGCTCTTCCAGCTTATGGCGGGAGATATAGAATCTGTGCGGGGATTTTTGGGAACGGCTGACCGTCCGCAGACCAACATAATCTTCCCTGAATATCATATACACAAGGGTTCTCTTTTTCATAACAGCAATGCCTCCTTTTTTAAACGCTCCCGCAGCCGCAGGGCTGTTATAATCACAAACCTTTTTCATATTACTTTTTACAAATAAAAAAGCAGGATTTCCGATTCATTTTTCAGACATACAGAAGATGGATTTCTTACAGAAACATACAAAAGAAAATGTAAGAAAGTATGAAAGTTTGTAAGACTCTTAAACATACTTTCATACGCCCAAAAGCCTTATAAATCAAGGGAAACACCCCCTTGTAAGAAAGTATGAAAGTTTTTTTAAGTCAATTATAGAAAAAATATATATGTATATAATATATATGTGTGTATGTATATTTTATATATATAAGGGTTGGAAAAACTTTCATACATTCTTACGCCCTTTAAAACCCTTGCCTGTATTGGGTTTTAAAGCAGGCATTTCTACACTTTCTTACACCCGCTAAAAACCCTCATAAACCAGGCTTTTTCTGTATGCCATTCCTGTACTTTCTTACAAATTTTCTTACAAACTTTCTTACACTTTATCCAAAATCTCCGCTGTAATAAAACCCATCCATTACCTTTTCGCAGTCTTCTTTGCTCTGTAAGCCATAATGCCCATGGTTCAGGCTTTTCAGCTTCTGGTTCCAGCATGTCCAGACAGCGTATGTGCCATCGTCTTTTTCAGCTGCTACCATGTAAAGATGGGAATCGTCAGGATGGTACGATTTCTTTCTGATTTTCAGAACAGTGTACTTTGGAAGATTCTCTTTGAAGTAAATCTTCACCTGTTCCATAACTTCTAATAATCCGGTCTTCATATTTATTCTTCGCCTCCTTCTGGGATTTCCACAAAATTATATAGTTCCAGATTTTCATACACCCATGAATCTGCTGTGTACTCCCCTACAAGTCCCGCCCCGATAAGTCGCCAGTCTGGAGGGCAGTTATGGGCGGATGCAAACTCATCCAGAATGTCTTTTACCCAGCGGATTAAATCAAAATTTCTTTCATTGTCTGCCTGTGCGATTATCTCCCTGATTGTTTGTTCCATGCGTCAGCTCCTTTCGTTACAGTCAGAACATAAACCGTTTCTTTCCATCACTGCAAACCGCTTTCATAAAGAGCAGTTTGCCATTTTCCTTTGCATTTCTGATAACAGTTTCCGCCTGCTCCAATACCGGGGTTTTACCGTAGTATCTGCCGCTGTCTGTTGGGCATTGCGGAAACTCATAGACTTCATAATATAAAATCTTGTAATCTGCCATTCCTGGCCGCTCCTTTCGCTATATTCCTGACTTTAGAATCTATCTTCTTGCGCCTTTTATATCCATAATATAGCATCCGGTCTGTGAAGAACGATATATATCTGATATGTATTCAACGGCAATCTTCCTGCTTACATATTCTTTTGCCTTTTCCAGCCCCGTTACCCATATGCAGTACTCGCCATTCTTATGGAGGCAGACGGCCTCGCCGTGTTCCCACCACATCAGCTTGTAATGCTCTTTTCTGCCCTTCATGTCCTCCAGTGACCGGACATGGAGCGTCTGCATTCTCTTTCCCGCGTCCTTTCCCATGTAGATGCCGAAATCATCGGAAATGCATCTTTTTACCATATGGCCGCATTTATGCAGTGAGTCACACACCAGCGTGTGCCCTGATTCTCCCCAGCTCCATGAAACAGGCTTCCTCCCGTCACGGAACATGGTGCAGGTATGGCTGCTCCCCTTCGTCAGCCTGAACATGGTTTCGTCCCCATCAAAGCATCCAAGACGTATAAGCTGCATCCCTGCGCCCTTCTTCACTTTCAATACCACGCATTCCATGTTGTTTTCCACTACTTCCACTAAATCACATAATTCCGCCATGATTGACTTCCCCTTTCATCTGATATATTTTCCGGCAGCAAAAAAGAGCCTGTTTTTACGACTGGCTCTAAAGTCGTTTTTTAAGGGCATATGGCATATATTATTCTTCAGCTTCAACACCCCTTATCAGCCCCAGTGAAACGAGTATGATGACCGTATCCTTAATGCCACACATATACGAAATATCGGCATAACGGTGATTGACTGTTGTTGCACACGCCATATAATCATTGATTACCTTTCTCTGTACTTTGGTTAAGTCAAGGTTTTCATAGCGCTGTGCCAGTTCATTTTCATCTTTGATGTCATTCAGATAGATTTCATCTGCCCAGGCTAACGCATCCCTGCTCCTGTCCATGAAATTCCCCATGCCTTTTTCAATTAAATCCTGTATCAACTTATTCATTTACGTCTCCTTTCGGTGATTATATCTCACAAATGCACCCGAATATTTTATTGTTGTTAATGGGGGAAGTATTTACGGAGAAATCCAAAGAGTAGAAAAAAGCAGATTGCTGTTCAGCGTGAGATATGCTATAATCTGTGCCAGAGCAGCCGTGTTACAAGGTGGTAGCCTCCCTCACTTCACAGAAGACGGGAGGTGATGCATATGAGTACATACGAAGTTTTAAGCCTATTGTTTTTTGGTGGTTCGTTTCTCGTTGCATTGCTTGCCTATTTAGACAATAGGAACAACAAGCGAAAATAAATAAGCCTACCTTGCTAACTTGGCCGGTTACAGGTAGGCTTTAGGCTTATTCGTGGAGGCTAACCACTTTGTGTGGTGAACCCCAAATGTTAGACCATGATTCTTAAATCAAGTTATAGATTTTTC
>CAMUHA010000232.1 GCA_947088515.1 uncultured bacterium | reverse complement strand
CCCATGGTTTGAAGTTACATTAGTGGCAGCTAGTGAGCGGTCTGCAGGTAAAACCTATAAAGAGGCAGTGGGAGAGAGGTGGAAAATGACTACTCCCATGCCAGAGGGAGTAAAGAACCTTGTAGTGATGAATGTGAACGAGGTGGAGAAGGTTGCTTCCCAGGTGGATTTTGTATTCAGTGCGGTGGATATGACCAAGGAAGAAATTAAAAAGATAGAAGAAGAATATGCAAAAACAGAAACGCCGGTGGTTTCTAATAATTCTGCCCACCGTTGGACGCCGGATGTTCCTATGGTTATCCCGGAAATCAATCCAGAGCATATGCAGGTGATTGATTTCCAGAAAAAACGCCTTGGTACAAAGAAAGGTTTTGTGGCTGTTAAACCAAACTGTTCAATCCAGAGTTATGCGCCTGTTCTGACAGCCTGGAAGGAATTTGAACCATATGAAGTGGTAGCCTCCACCTATCAGGCTATTTCCGGTGCAGGAAAAACCTTTAAAGACTGGCCGGAAATGGTTGAAAATATTATTCCCTATATTGGCGGGGAAGAAGAAAAGAGCGAACTGGAGCCTTTAAGAATCTGGGGAGAAATAAAAGACGGCGTAATTGTTCCGGCAACGCAGCCTGTGATTACCTGTCAGTGTATCCGGGTTCCGGTATTGAATGGACATACAGCAACAGTATATGTAAAATTAAAGAAAAAAGCGTTAAAAGAACAGTTAGTGGAAAAACTGGTTTCCTTTAAGGGCATTCCACAGGAGTTAATGCTTCCCAGCGCACCAAAGCAGTTTATCCAATATATGGAGGAGGACAACAGGCCACAGGTAAAGCTGGATGTTGATTTTGAGAACGGAATGGGGATTAGTGTAGGGCGCTTAAGGGAAGATAAAGTATATGACTGGAAGTTTGTAGGATTATCCCACAACACTGTCCGCGGTGCAGCAGGCGGCGCGGTGCTTTGTGCAGAACTTTTAAAAGCCCAGGGGTATATTGCCCAAAAGTAACAGCATAAAATTTTTATGGAAGGAATATGATGGGAAAAAGTTTATTTATAGCGGAAAAACCCAGCGTGGCGCGGGAATTTGCAAAAGCACTGCAGATTAATGCAAATAACCGTGACGGATACATGGAATCGCCGGATACTGTGATAACCTGGTGTGTAGGGCATTTGGTGACTATGAGTTATCCAGAGGTTTATGATGAAAAATTAAAAAGATGGACACTGGAAACCATTCCGTTTATTCCTTCAGAATTTAAATATGAAGTAATTGAAAGTGTAAAAAAACAGTTCCATATTGTGAGCGGACTATTAAACCGCAGTGATGTGGAGACGATTTATGTATGCACAGACTCTGGACGGGAGGGGGAATATATATACCGTCTTGTAGAGCAGCAGTCCCATGTTACCGGAAAAAAAAGAAAGCGGGTTTGGATTGACTCCCAGACAGAGGAAGAGATTCTCCGGGGAATCAGAGAGGCAAAGGATTTGTCAGAGTATGATAACCTGGGGGCGGCAGCTTATCTGCGGGCAAAAGAAGATTATCTGATGGGAATTAATTTTTCCAGAGTACTGACACTTAAATATGGTAATTCAGTAAAAGCTTACCTGAAGGCAGACAGAGCGGTTATCAGTGTTGGAAGGGTTATGACCTGTGTGCTTGGAATGATAGTAAACAGGGAGCGGGAAATACGTGAATTTGTTAAAACGCCTTTTTATCGTGTACTGGCAGCAATTAAAATAGGGGAAGAAGGCTGTGAGTGTGAGTGGAAGGCTGTTCAGGGGTCAAAGTATTTTGGATCTCCTCTTTTATATAAAGAAAATGGATTTAAAGAAAAAAAAGAGGCAGAAAAATTAATAGAGTCTCTGATGAGTCCGGCGCCAGTTACAGCGGTGGTTGAATCTCTTGAAAAAAAGAAAGAATCAAAAAATCCGCCTCTTTTATATAATCTTGCAGAGCTGCAGAATGACTGCTCAAAATATTTTAAAATCAGTCCTGATGAAACGCTGCGGATTGCACAGGAATTATATGAAAAGAAGATGACAACCTATCCCCGTACCGATGCCAGAGTGCTTTCCACAGCAGTGGCAAAGGAGATACCGGTTTTGGAATGGTTCAAAATCTTGCAAGCCAGATTTTAAACAATGGCAGCTATAAAGGAATTGCAAAAACCAGATATGTAAATGATAAGCAGATAACGGACCATTATGCAATTATCCCAACAGGCCAGGGACTTAATAATTTAATGTCATTAAATCCTACAGCAGTAAAGGTCTATGAAGTTATTGTGCGGAGATTTTTATGTATTTTTCTGCCTCCGGCTGTATACAGAAAAGTATCTTTACGTGTATCGGTAAAAGGAGAACAATTTTTTGCGGGATTTAAGATACAAGAAGAAGAGGGATATCTTAAGGCGGCGGCTTTTTCTTTTTCAAGAAAAAAAGAAGGAAAGAAAGAAGGGGAAAGCACAGGAGGCGGACAGGTTGCTGAAAAGGAAAAATCAGCTGGAGCCGAGGAAAAACTGGAAGAAGGCGCGGCAGGAGCAGCGTTTATGAATGCCTTAAACCAACTGAAAAAAGGAGCGGCGCTTCCTGTGAAAGACATGCAGATAAAGGAGGGAGAAACCTCTCCCCCAAAACGGTATAATTCCGGGACTATCATACTTGCAATGGAAAATGCAGGACAGTTGATTGAGGATGAGGAACTGCGGGCACAAATTAAAGGCAGCGGAATCGGAACTTCGGCAACCCGTGCCGAAATCCTGAAAAAACTCATAAATATTAATTATCTTGCCCTCAACAGAAAGACCCAGCTTGTTACTCCCACTTTAATGGGAGAAATGATTTATGAGGTGGTTAATAATTCCATCCGTCCGCTTTTAGACCCGGCGCTTACGGCGAGCTGGGAAAAAGGGCTTACCATGGTGGCGGAAGGGACCATTACTGAGGAGGAATACATGAAAAAGCTGGACGATTTTGTATCCCGTAGAACCAATATAGTACAGCAGCTGCACAATCAGTGCATATTAAACCAACAGTTTAACAAAGCCGCCGGAAACTACGTAAAAAGCAATTGAAGGGCGGAATTGGAACTTAAAACAGGAGCAGGAAATGGAAGAATTTACTATTAAGAATTTATACAATTTGGAGGAAACCATAGCGTCAAAGCTGTTTGAAGGGAGTGTTTATCCCTGGGAGATTCTCCCCAAAATTAGCAGTTTTATATTGGAACTTGGGAAAAAGCTGCCCAAAGAACAATATATGGAAGTGAAAGAAAATGTGTGGGTAGCGAAATCCGCAAAAGTGGCGCCATCTGCCTGTATCAATGGCCCGGCCATTATTGATGAGGAAGCGGAAGTGCGCCATTGTGCTTTCATCAGGGGAAATGCCATTGTAGGGAAAGGGGCTGTGGTGGGCAATTCCACAGAGCTGAAAAATGTTATTTTGTTTAATAAAGTGCAAGCGCCTCACTATAACTATGTAGGTGACAGCATTCTGGGCTTTAAATCCCATATGGGGGCTGGTTCCATCACCTCAAATGTAAAAAGTGATAAAACCCTGGTGGTAGTTAAAAACGGGGAGGAAAAGATAGAGACAGGCCTGAAAAAATTTGGCGCAATGCTGGGAGATAATGTGGAAGTGGGCTGTAACAGTGTACTGAATCCGGGGACGGTGATTGGAAGAAATTCAAACATTTACCCAACAAGCATGGTACGTGGATGTATTCCTGCCAAAAGCATCTATAAAAAGCAGGGAGAAATCGCCAAAAAGTATTAAAAATTCTCAAAAAGACTAGATTTTTTGTATAAGATATGCGAAAATAGAAAATGTGATTATGACAAAATATTCACAAGATATTTACATATTGAAAGGAGTTTTCACATGATTTATTCAAAGGAAGTTGAAGAAATGTGTACAGTGGCACAGGGTGTTCACCATGGCTGTGCGCCTATCCCGGAAGAAGCAAAATGGGTTCAGGCTAAAAAAGTAGAAGACATTTCAGGTTTAACCCATGGTGTGGGCTGGTGTGCGCCTCAGCAGGGAGCTTGTAAATTAACCCTGAATGTAAAGGAAGGTATTATCCAGGAAGCGCTGGTTGAAACGATTGGATGTTCAGGTATGACCCATTCTGCTGCCATGGCATCAGAAATTCTTCCCGGACTTACTGTAATGGAAGCTTTAAACACAGACCTTGTATGTGATGCAATTAACACAGCTATGCGAGAACTGTTCTTACAGATTGTTTACGGACGTTCCCAGAGTGCATTCTCAGAAGACGGACTTCCTATCGGTGCAGGTCTTGAAGACCTGGGTAAGGGCCTTAGAAGTCAGGTTGGAACAATGTACGGAACCTTGGCAAAAGGACCCCGTTATCTTGAGATGGCAGAAGGCTATGTTACAGGCATCGCTCTTGATGCAGATAACGAAATCATTGGCTATAAATTCGTAAACTTTGGTAAAATGACTGACTTCATCAAAAAAGGTGATGACCCGGCTACTGCATACGAAAAATCATGCGGACAGTATGGTCGTGTAGATGATGCTGTTAAGATCATTGACCCCAGAAAAGAATAATAATAGGAGGAATGAAAAAATGGCATTATTTGAATCATATGAAAGAAGAATTGATACGATCAATTCCGTT
>CAMUHA010000231.1 GCA_947088515.1 uncultured bacterium | reverse complement strand
CGAATTACGGTTAACGAACTCTTCCCGGCTGCCGCCGGATGAAATCAGCATTTCATACATTTCCTCATACTCCTGCCGTGAAATATGCTCCATATACAGAAGTAATAACTCCTCCGGCGTCTTCCTGGCATTTTTTTCTTCCAGATATCTTATTCCCCATAAAGCTCCCCCTATCACCCCAACTCCTAAAACTCCCAATGCCAGGAACAAAATAACCGGTTTTCTCCGCTTCCTTCTTATACGTCTTTTTTGGCTTTTCATTGATACCTCCCATAAAAATTTCCGACAGATTGCGTTGTTTTCCTACATATGTAAGAATTTGAAGCAAAAAAATTTGTGCAGCAACAATATATGTACATATATTACTCTTGTAAGATTTTGAAGTCAAGATAATTTTTGTTGTTTGGGGCAGAATTAGATAACATCATCCCCACCATTGACAGCTCAAAATTTATGCTTTAATATTATACTACATACGTAATACTTAAGGAGGAATCTCTCATGAAATCTCTGCCCCAAATTTCTGAAGCCGAATTTGAAGTAATGAAAATTGTATGGCAATACTCCCCAATCAGCACAAACGAAATCACGGACCGTTTAGTAAAAACCACTGCCTGGAGTCCTAAAACCATTCAGACGCTGATTAAACGTCTGGTGAACAAAGGCGCTTTGTCTTATGAAAAGCAAAGCCGGGTATTCGTCTATACCCCGCTGGTTGGAAAGGATGAATATATCGGTCAGGAAAGCCGCTCTTTTCTCAACCGCTTTTACGGCGGAAACATTACTGACATGCTGTCTGCTTATATTGATAACGACAGATTATCGGAAAATGAAATCAGTACGCTCCGCTCCCTCCTCTCCAAAGATGGAAAAAAGGGAGGAACTACACATGGCTGACTTTATGATTCGTTTTTTATTGTGTAATATTTTTATCAGTATTATAACAGGAGTCCTTGTAATGGCAAAGCGTTTACTTAAAAATAACCTGACCCACCGGGCGCAATATCAGTTATGGTTTCTGTTTCTTGGGCTTTTGGCAGTCCCTTTTATTACAGCGTTGCGCATACCGTTTCCCTTTCTTTTCTCCTGGGCGGGGAAATTCCAAAATCCTTCCCCTTCTCTTGCCATTGCTCTGGGGGAAGAGTCTGACATTCCTGCCCTTTCCCCTTCCGCTGGCTGGATAAACGATTTTGGCGTATCGGTAAGCCAAAAGGCCCCTTCCATTGTCGGAATAATTTTGTGTCTGATATGGATTACCGGCATTGCTGCAATGACTGTGTTGGTATCAAAATCCATGCTTCGTTTTCATGCCATAAAAAATTCTGCACTGCCCCTGCAAAGTCAGACTGTACACAGACTCTACCATTGCTGTTTAAAGGAAATGAACATTACAAGAAATATTCCCATATACAGCGCTGTTTTTTTAAGCTCGCCTGTTATTGCAGGCTTTTTAAGGCCCTCCATTTACCTGCCAGTCCATTTAATTTCCGGCTCCAGCGCCAAGGAAATCCGTTACATGCTTTTGCATGAACTGCAGCATTATAAACATAAAGACGCTCTTGCCAATTACTTAATGAATGCCGCAAGAGTCATATACTGGTTCAATCCTTTTGTATGGTTTGCGTTAAGAGAGATGAAAAATGACAGGGAAATTGCCTGTGACGCTTCCGTTTTGAACATGCTTAAGGAGGAAGCTTATGAAGACTATGGAAATACTCTAATCAATTTTGCGGAAAAGGTATCGCTTAACCCCTTTCCCTTTGCTGCCGGAATTGGCGGAAGCATGGCCCTGATGAAAAAACGGGTAATTAATATTGCCTGCTATCGTCCTGCATCTTTCCGTAAAAACCTATGCAGTCTTCTTTCTTATATGACAGCTGCTCTTTTGTTGTCCGGCTTTATTCCTGCTTTGTCCATACAGGCAGCTGATAAAAGTTATTATTTTTTAAATGAACACAGCGAAAATATTTCCTACATTGATTTAAGCAGCTCTTTTGGTGAAAATACTGGAAGTTTTGTTTTGTATGATGCAGCACAGGACTCCTGGCAGATTTATAACAAAGAATATGCCGCCGCACGTATTTGTCCGGCTTCCACTTACAAAATATATATTGCTTTGTCCGGTCTTGAATCAGGTATTATTTCCCCCGGCCAGTCGCTGATTCGCTGGAATGGCCAGCACAATATAATTGATGTGTGGAATCAGGACCAGACATTAACATCTGCCATGCAAAATTCCGTTAACTGGTATTTCCAGTCCATTGACCAGCAGGCAGGAATGACAGCTGTCAAAAAGTTTATCCGCCAAACAGGCTATGGCAATCAGAATGCAGAGGGCGGGCCTGACACCTACTGGATAAATTCCTCTTTAAAAATATCTCCTGTTGAGCAGGTGGAGATGTTAAAGAAGCTATATTATAACCAGTTCGGATTTTCACCGGAAAATATTGAAGCTGTCAAAAATTCCATCTGCCTTTATGAATCTGATGATGGTTCCCTATATGGGAAAACAGGAACAGAGCAGATAAATGGCACAAATGTTTCCGGCTGGTTTATCGGCTATGTGGAAAAAGAGGGGCTCCCTTACTTCTTTGCCACAAATATCCAGAAGGGCTCCTCCGCCACAGGAGCCTGCGCTGCAGAGCTTACCTTTTCCATTCTTTCCTCTGTGCATTTATGGAACACTGATATAAGCGTTTTTAATGCCGCTTCCCCAGCGGCAAAAAGCGCTTACAGCCGGACAATGCCAGGGGTCACATAGCCCCACTGTCCCTTGTCAAGCTTCTCCACTGCTTTATTAAAATCCACAGAAGCACAATCAAGACTATAGCCGTCTTTTGTGTGAGCCCCCACAGCATGGACTGTCACCTTTTTGTCACTATGATTAAAAGTATAAAAAATCGTACAGATACCTTTCGTCGTCCGACAAGTCGCTGTTTCATGATAAACCTTTACACGGTCTATGACAATTTTAGTTCCTCTTCCCTGAACTGGCGCATGGCTGACATTTCTCATAATGGTATCCATATTATTTTCCGCCTGACACACAGCTGCATCAAGCGCCTGAAGGCGGGGAGCATCATCCCTGTAAAAATGAGGATCATGTATGGCGGCAGGAGCCGCCGTACCTGGTCCTACAGTTGCAACAGGCATACTGAACAGCCCGTAAATACTGGCTACAAAAGCCGTATGGTTATAAGCAAGACCGGGATTATAAATAACAGAAACTGCATTGGCATTTGGAAAAATCCAAAAATAATTATTAGATGGCATCGCGTTTTTCTCCTATTATTAGTTCCACTCCTGGGCGGGCGTTCGCTTAGAATGGGTTGATTAGGTTTTCAATTGTAGTGGCGTAGTTTAACATATTTACATAAGGCTGGATTTCCTTTACAGCCCCATAGTGATAATTGTTATTCATGAGCTGCAGGCACTTTGCAAGCAGACGCGGGTCTGTCCCTGGCACATTTGCGTTATTTAAAAGCATTAGGCTTGGGTAAAACATCTCCACGTCAACAGTTTCCCAATATCGTGCCTTTTTCAGAGAAATGGCAATCCCTTCTTTATCTTTGGTCTGTCCTGGCGTTCCGCCTATCTGATTAATAACAATATTGGTATACTTAGCGCTGGTTCCCGTTTCTGTTTTTTCCTCTTTTGAGCAGCTCCCGCCTGCACTGCCGGATCCGAAAGCAAGTTCTGCTTTTACCTGTGAGCTAAACTCTGCCTTTTCTGATTCTGACTGGGAAAAATCATCAATTTCCGTTACCTCTGTGGAGTAAAGCGCCCCTCCCAGTGTAAATCTCTGCGGAATATAAAGACCCCAGGCGCCAAGTACATGCAGCAGATTACACATTTTGTCTTTATCAGACTCATGCGAAATTATCACTTCATTTACCGCTTTTACAAACTCCGGGTTAGGGGTAAGAGCAGAAACGTCCAACTCAAAACTTGCTTTTAAAACTAAATATTTTGCCAGTAAGTACTCCTTTACTTTACTGGAACTTGTTTGTATACTTTTTTCATGGCTGTACTCCGCCTGCGCACTGACATAGGGAACATCCAACGCCAGATTTGCTTTGTTACTGGTAATCAGGTTTATATCCTGCGTAATTTTGGAAAAAGAATAATCAGAAAGTTCCTGTGTATTTACACGAGGCGTAAGCATAGCCGGAAGAGACGTCCACGAATATAAATCCTTAAAGGATTTTGCAATCCCTTTGTCCCTGCTAAAAACAAGACCTCTGAAAATCTGGCACTTGCGGAACAAATCCTCCTTCTGACTTTCATTTAAATCCCGGTAATCTTCCATATCCTCGTCAGGTAAAATCCCCGGCTTTATCCCTTTGCCTACATAAATAGTTCCCGCGCTGTCTATCAGCTCGGACAGCGCTGTATCGGCTTCATCTGATATGGCAAGAGGGGAATCGTTATACAAAAAATAATCACTGTCTGACATAATTCCGCGGCTTATCAGTTCCCCCCGTACAGTCAAAAGCTCTGCGTCGCTGTCCAAACGCACAGTGGCGCTTTTACCATTTTGATTTTTCACTGTTATCAACTGCATCATCTTCTAATCTCCTATTTTAAGTTCAGCATCTGTTGTCTAAGTTCTGTAACGGCTCTTCTAAAACCAGAATTTTTCCTGTTCTCCAGGAGGCAGCAT
>CAMUHA010000230.1 GCA_947088515.1 uncultured bacterium | reverse complement strand
ATTGTGCTTCGGAGCAAAATAGTGGCTGAAATCCGACAGCGTATGACAGAGCATGATTTTCTGGAGATAACGACACCTATTTTAACCTGTTCCTCACCGGAAGGGGCGAGGGATTATCTGGTGCCTTCTAGAAATCATCCGGGAAAGTTTTACGCTCTGCCCCAGGCGCCCCAACAGTTTAAACAACTTCTTATGACATCCGGCTTTGACCGTTATTTCCAGATAGCGCCCTGCTTCCGGGATGAAGATGCAAGGGCGGACCGCTCTCCGGGTGAGTTTTACCAGCTTGATTTGGAGATGGCTTTTGCCACCCAGGAGGATGTGTTTGGCGTGATTGAGGAGACGCTTCCCCCTGTTTTTGCAAAATACGGCAAATACCAGACTGCCTCTAAGGTTCCTTTTGAGAGAATTTCCTATAATGATGCTATGGAAAAATATGGTACGGACAAGCCTGACCTGCGCATAGATCTTCTGGTACAGGATGCTACAGAATGTATGGAAGGCTGCGGATTTGAACCCTTTGATGGAGCGGTTGTAAAGGCGGTTGTGGTGGATGGCTTTACTGCCACAAGAAAAGTAATTGACAAAATTTGTCTGGATGTGGAAGTGCAAAGCGGCAAAAAGGTTTATTGGTTTAAGCTGGATGAAAAGGGAGAGCTGACAGGCGGTATCGCTAAGTTTTTACAGGATAGAAAAGAACAGGTTATTCGTGCGCTTGGTTTAAAAAATGGCGATTTTGTGGGACTGTCTGCCGGCAAAAAGACAGAAGCCCAAAAGACAGCAGGCGTGCTTCGCAGACTGCTTGGAAATGCAAGCGAAAAGCACATGAAAAAGGAATGCTATGAGTTTTGCTGGATTGTTGATTTCCCAATGTATGAGATTGGGGAAGAATCGGGAGAGCTGGAATTTTGCCATAATCCCTTTTCAATGCCTCAGGGCGGAATGGATGCGCTTTTAAATAAAGACCCCTTGGATATTTATGCTTATCAGTATGACCTGGTGTGTAACGGGGTGGAGCTTTCTTCCGGAGCTGTCAGAAACCATGACCCGGAGATTATGGTGAAAGCTTTCCAGCTGGTTGGGCTTGATGAGGGAGATGTTAAGGCAAAGTTCCCGGCAATGTACAATGCCTTTTGTTATGGAGCGCCTCCACATGCAGGCATTGCGCCAGGCGTGGACAGGATGGTGATGCTGATTGCAGGGGAAGAAAGTATCCGTGAAATTATTCCTTTCCCCATGAATAAAACGGCCCAGGATGTTATGATGGGCGCTCCTTCGGAGGTGGACGAGAGACAGCTTCGGGATGTGCATATTAAGATAGACCTTCCAAAAGAAAATGAATAAAGTTTGGGGAGGTAAGCATAAAAGATGAAGTTAAAAAAACAGCAAAGCGGCAGAAAAATACTTGCAATGTTGATTGGCGCGGGGATGATTTGTCTTGGAGGCTGCGGTGTAAAGCTTGGAGAAGAATTTAAAGAGGAAGTAAACGCTTTAAATGGGGCCAAAATACAGGTAAGCGAAGAGAAAACCACTCCTGTTGGAATCGCTTTTGAAATTCACAACCAGTCTGATAAGGATTTGAATTATGGACAAGACTATAGTATCCAAAAGGAAAAAGACGGCAGGTGGTATGTGGTTGAGCCATCCAATCCGGTGGCAGTTACCATGGAGCTTTTATGGGTCCCGTCTGGAAGTGAAGAAACCATGGAGGTTAACTGGGAGGACTCTTATGGAAAGCTTCCAAAGGGACATTACAGAATAATAAAGAGCTTTGCTGACGAACAAAAAGGATATTATCTGGCAGGGGAATTTACCATTAAATGAAAGTAGAGAGTAAATCTCTTTAAATTTACAGTCCCGGCGTATGTACAGGAAAGGATTGAAAAGTAAAGGAGAAAACGGATATGTACAGAATCGCAGTCTGTGATGATAATCAGGCAGATGTTTTTTATGTATCCAGATTAATAAAAAAATGGGCAGCGGAAAATAATATTACGGTGCACCTGGAAGACTTCCCTTCTGCGGAAGCCTTCCTTTTTCATTATGAAGAGGAAAAAAACTTTGATATTTTGTTTCTGGATATTGAAATGGGAGAGATAAGCGGAATGACGCTGGCCAAAAAAATACGGGAGAGAGATTCTGGGATTCCAATTATTTTCATCACAGGATATATGGACTACATTGCGGACGGCTATGAGGTGGAGGCCCTTCATTATCTGCTTAAACCTGTAACAGAGGAAAAAGTAGGCAGTGTGCTTGCAAGGGCGGTGGAACGGCAAAAGCACAGGGAAAAGTCTATTTATCTTCCTTCAGACGGAAGTATGGTATTGATTCCTCTAAGTAAAATCCATTATCTGGAGGTGCGCAAAAATTATGTGACTATTCACTGTGATGAAAAGATAACGGTTAAAAAGACGTTAGGAGAGCTGGAAAAGGAACTGGATGAGAGTTTTTTCCGCACAGGGAGGTCCTTTATTGTCAGTTTAAGGTTTGTCAGCAAAATTACAAAATGGCAGGTGATATTAAAAGATGGCACAGAGATTCCGCTTTCACGGAATCTTTATGAAAATATTAACCGTGCTATGATAGATTATTTTTAAATATTACTTTAGTATCCTTTTGACAGGAGGCATGGAATGTTCTTTTGGGAGAAAATAATAGATAAAAGGATTGCCAGATATCAAAATGATTTGCTAACCACCCATTATGCGGAGGTTGAGAATATGTACCGCCAGATACGTGGATGGCGGCACGACTATCGTAATCATATACAAGTTTTAAAAAGCTATGCTGATTTGGGAGAAATAGAGGATGTCAAACGGTATCTGGATGAACTGGACGTAGACCTGAATACAGTGGATATGGCGCTTCGGACCGGAAATAAAATGACAGATGTTATCTTAAACAGCAAAATATCTTTGGCAAGGGCAAAGGACATTTCAGTTATGGCGGATGCCCATGTACCTGTTGCTCTTACCACAGCGGAGATAGATTTGTGTATTATCATAGGCAATCTTTTTGATAATGCAATTGAAGCGAGTATGTGCCTTCCAAAGGAGGAGCGGATGATTCGCGTTTATATGGATATGAAAAACACCCAACTTTATATGTCGTTTACGAACCGCACAGCCTGGAAAAAGCAGAGGAAAGAAAACGGACGCTTTGCATCCAGAAAAGGACATGGGCATGGATATGGGCTGGTGCGTATTGATACAATTATTGAAAGATACCATGGGTATATCAGCAGAAACAGCGAAGATGGCGCTTTTACCACAGAAATTTTACTGCCCCAGAAGTAAGATGAGAAAATGATGAGGAAGCGGCGAAAGAACAAGGTGAACATTTTTCATCCCCCCAGATATGCATTCCGTCCCCGGTTTTGTATGTCTGGGGGGATTTTGCACTATAATTTATCAAGAAGCAGACAGTTTTTCTCTGTGACCCAAGGAGCCGGAGAGGACGGAAGCGGAACTGGAATAGAAACAGGAGGATTCAAATGAGGAAGGATGGGACTGTAAAGTATAGTATATGGAGTAACTCCTGCTATATGGTAAAACTGGCGGCTAAAAAGGTCCCCAGTGTAATTTATCTTATGCTGCTGCAGGCGTTGCTTGTAGTGGCGGCGGCTCTTTTGGAGCTGTACGTTGTGCCTGTTATTTTGGGCAGTCTGGAGAGGCATGTTTCTATGGGGGACCTGGTTGGCAAAATTTTTATTTTTACGGCTGCCATGATGGGAACCAGTGGTCTTAGCGCCTATATAAGTCAGAATTTGATGTTTGGAAGAACCAAAGTACGTGCTTTTCTAACGCTTAAAGTGGAGAAAAAGGGAGAAAGCTGTTCCTATCCGCTGACAGAGCAGCAGGATTTTCTCAATCTGAAAGCGAAAGCAAATGAAGCATTATTTTCAAATGCTGCGCCGGCGGAAGAGGTATGGAATACTTTTGCAGGAATTATTCAGAATGTGCTTGGTTTCTTAATCTACCTGTATCTTTTGACAAATGTGGGTTTTCTGGTGGTAAGTGTGACCGCTGTGACAGCCATTGGGGATTATCTGGCAAGACGGCGGTTAAATGGCTGGGGATACCGACACAGGCAGGAAGAGAGCAAAATCAGTCAGGGAATCCAGTATATACAGGGAAGGGCCAGAGACCGTTATCTGGCAAAGGACATCCGCATTTTTGGGATGGAGGAATGGTTAAGGGGGCTTCATGAAAGATACCTGAAAATGTATCAGGATTTTGGGGTAAAGAGGGAAAAAATATATTTTCTGGCAGACCTGGCACACATTTTTTTATACTTTCTGCGTAATGGAGCGGCCTATGGATGGCTTTTGTATCTTGCTTTGGAGGGGAAACTTACGGCACCGGAATTTTTGCTGCAATTTACGGCAGTGGGCGGATTTACGGAATGGATAGGCGGAATTATGGATTATTTTTCAGAGCTTCACAGACAGAGCCTTGCCCTTTCTTCCGTAAGGGAATTTCTGGATTATGAAGAACTGTTTCAGATGGAAGAGGGATGGGCGATTTCGGACCAAAATGCAAAGTCCTATACCATTGAACTGCGGGACGTTTCTTTCCGGTATAAGGGGACGGAAAAAGAGATTTTTTCACACTTAAATATGACCATCCATCCGGGAGAAAAACTGGCAGTTGTAGGTTTGAATGGGGCGGGAAAGACTACTTTGATAAAGCTGATTTGCGGTTTTTATGACCCGGATTGCGGGGAA
>CAMUHA010000229.1 GCA_947088515.1 uncultured bacterium | reverse complement strand
CAGGTTTTATAAGGCCTGCAAGATTTTTTTGAAATATGAAACTGTCAAACTCCCGCGTCAGGCAGCAACGAACTCCGTCGTCTGCTCCATCAGGGCGGCATCCGGGTAAATTCCAGTAAAGCAACCTGCCTGACCGATTCAGTAACAGATGGAGATATATTGAAAATTGGAAAAAAGAAATTTGTACGACTGCATACCAATGACAAATAAACTCAGGTGCGCTATAATGACATTATCTTCTTTAGGCACAAATACCTGAAAGTGGAAAGGATGCGGACAATGAGTTACAAAATTTTAGTAATCGAAGATGACAGGGGCTTAAATCAAGGCATCCGCTTAGCCCTTAAGAAAGAGGAATTTACCTTTGAGGCGGCCTATTCCATAAAGGATGCCTTAAAAATATGGCAGACGGACCAACCAGATATGGTACTTTTAGACGTTAATCTACCAGACGGAAATGGTTTTGATTTTCTACACACCATTCGCTGTTCCAGTGACATTCCTGTACTCATCATAACCGCAAATGATATGGAGACCGATGAGGTGACTGGTCTGTCTCTGGGGGCAGATGATTATATCACCAAGCCCTTCAGTCTGATGGCTCTGCGTGCCCGTGTTGAAAACATCCGCAAGCGCACCAGCGGCATCCAAAAACATATTTATGAAATAAACGGTTTCCGGTTTGATTTTGAAAGACTTGACTTTCGTGTGGATGAACAGGAAATCAGCTTAAGCGCCCCAGAGCAAAAACTTCTGAAATTATTTGTTACCCATCCGGGGCAGACATTGCCCCGTGAAATACTGACAGAAAATATCTGGACTCTTGGAATGGAATTTGTGGATGAAAACGCGCTTTCCGTTACTATCAGCCGTCTTCGGAAAAAGCTGGAAAACAAAGATAGCATCTCTCCCATCCACACCGTATACGGAATTGGTTATGTCTGGAAGCCAGAAAGTTAAACTTTCTGGCTTCCCATGCTTTTTTATCCTGCTTTTTGGTTAATTTAACCTGGAAGAAAAACAGGAATTTTCGCAGAAAGAAATAATCAAAAGCACATTTTAATTGGATAGAATCCTATCCGATAAAGCACGCTTTAAGTATAGCTTGTATTGGTTGCCTATATTGGATAACAATATGAACAGATTTCCTATGATGATTTTGACTTGCTAACAGAGAATTAATTTTGACCATAATAATATAAAAATATAGACTAAAGATGACAGGATGATTGACTGTCTTATACTTATCCAGCAGATAGAATAAAAAGCCAGTCAATGCCTTCCTGTCCCTGTTTTAGGAATTGTCATTTTTTGACAGGTAAAAAAACTTCTCCATATCCACGCCTTCTATTGCGAGAAGTTTTTCCTTTTTTTCAATTCCTCCTCCATATCCGGTAAGATTGCCGCCTGAACCCACTACACGGTGACAAGGCACGATAATGGATATTTTATTACGGCCTACCGCTCCGCCTACTGCCTGGGCAGACATACGGGAAATGCCTTGTTCCTTTGCAATTATTTTGGCCAGGTCACCATATGTCATTGTTTTGCCAAAAGGAATCTGCAACAGAATTTTCCAGACACGCATCTGAAAAGGTGTCCCCTCCATATGGACGGGAGGCATAAAATCGGGTTCTTTCCCGGAGAAATAAATGTCCAGCCACTTTTTCCCCTCCTCAAACACAGTTGGATATCCGTTCCTGTATTCTTTTTCCAAACTTTCCGTACAAATTTTATCTTTTTCGAACCAAAGCCCTGTCAGCCCTGTTTCATCTGCAACAAGATAAATATTTCCAATAGGTGATTGATAAATTGCTGAATATTGTTTAATTACTTGTTCCATTCCTTACACCGGTCAATTCTTGCACCATCGTCTCCCTGTTGCTTATCATAGGCAAAATTATGTAATACCTGGCACACAAAGCTGTCACACTCTCCGCAATGTTTATGCTCTTTTTCCTCACAGCAGGATTTAACAGGGCAGCTCTCCCCCCAGAAGGGTTTATCCATTTCCGTACATCCCTTACACCCCGTCTCCTCACGATAACTGCATTCACTGCATAACAGCCCACATCTTGATTCCACCATAATTTTTTCCTCCTTGGCATTCCACAGACCTTATGCCTGCTGTTTCGCAGGCTGACTGTGATTTTTATTAAAATCATATCACAAGGAACACGACAGCTGTATGTCATGTTGCCAATTTACAAAATCAAATTGTTGTTCTTATCTGCCCAATAATATTTTCCGCCTGCACAAGTCTGTCCTCTACCAGCTCTTGCGGTTCTATAATTTCTACTTTATCCCCAAAGCTGAACACCCATTCCCTCATATTTTCATAACTGACAAAATCCTGCTCAAAAACCAGCTTATTATCAGATTCAAGATAACAGCCCGCACCATATTCTTCAATCAGGCGGTACTTCTCACTGGCAAAAAATACTGCTTTCAGATGAAAAGCCTTATCTGATGAAAAATACCTGTCAGTGCATCCTTTGGCAAAGTGCGGAGCATATACGTATCGTCCAATATCCTAAGGCCCATAAGTCTGTTTAACTTAAATAGCCGGAAATCCTCCCTGTCAAGACAATAGCCAAACACATACCAGGAAGACCATTTAAAAACCAGCCGATAAGGTTCTATATGCCGTATACTCTCACCCTTTTTGTAAAAATATTGAAAAGAAACTATATGCCTTTCCAGTATCGCACTTTTTATCCTGGCAATTTTTTCTGACAAGGACTCAAAATAATGAGATGCCAGGTCAATTATTATTACATCATCCGCTACAATATGGCTGCCTTTTCCAGAAAGCTTTTCACTCATTTTGACAGAATATGGTGTTTTGGAAACACTGTCAATTCCCTGTAATCCTGTTAAAACTGCCTGTAATTCTTCCTGCGTAAAAAAAGTCTTATTGACTTTATAATTATCCGCTATTGAAATGCCTCCCTCATGTCCCTGGGTGGTAATAAGCGGAATGCCTGCCCTGCAAATGTCATCAATATCTCTGTTTATTGTCCGCCTTGATACTTCAAACCGCTTTGCCAGTTCCGGCGCTGTTATTTTTTCCTGCTGCAGCAAAATCATGACGATTCCTATTAAGCGTTCTATTTTCATAACCACAGCCTCCCAATATTTTTTATTAAACCAATTTATTAATGTATATTTTCTATTTTGACGCACATCCTATTTCACACCGCATAGATTTATACGGTGAATATGAAATGTACAGCCAATCGTAAATATGGAGGAAATGACATGAAAGATATAGATAAAAACCTGTTAGATGAAACTCTTGCAAGAAATACCCTTGACGACATCCCCAGCCCCAAAAACGATGCAAAGGAAATTGTAGGACTTACCAAGAGCAGCGGCCGCATTACCGGATATCAGCTCTCTGACGGCACAACAGTGTCCAAAGAAGAAGGCGTTGCCTTAGCTAAAGATGGAGGCATTAAAGGAGTCGGCATTGCCCACAGAAAAGACACCGAATATTTAAAATCCCTGCCTGATGACTCTGAAAATAATAACCTGGGAAATCTGCCTTCTGTGTCAGGATAACGTATCAACAATTTCTCGCCCTGGTTGAAAAATGCTTTTTGTCAGGTGTGCGACACAATTTGTGTCAAATGAAGGGCACATTAACGGGCTATGTAACTTGAGTTTGGAGCAAATATCACGCAATGTAGTCGTACAGATAACAGAAATAATTTTTCAAACACACTCTATCACAAACAGCAAAATGGGCAAGTTTTCCATCACTGCCCATTTCGCTGTCAGGGAAGAAATCCTTATGCTTTTTTATACAAGTATTCTTCTGCCTCCTCTTCTGAGAGTGCATAGCTTTCCATAATTGCAGTTTTTATATCCAGGTCCCCATGCCCATATTTTCTCAATATGCTTACCGTTCCATATATTCCTTCTTTTCTTCCCTCTTGCCTGCCTTCTTTTCTTCCTTCCTCTTTTACAGCTTTTTCCCTAAGCAACAGCTGCGGCTCCATAATCTCCATCAACGCCTGACACATATTATCATCTCCTATCAATTCTTCTATCACTTGTTTATTGGCTCCAACGCTTACTTCCAGAACGGAATCTGCATATTCTCTCTCTGCTTTTCCTGACAACCTCCCAACACTTTCCAGAAGCCTTACCATGTTCTGTTTTTTCATCCGCCCAGTCAATGCTCCAAGCCATATATGTGACCCATCGTCCAGTTCCCCTGTAACAACAATCTGGGTGGGAAACAGAACCCTTCCTTCAATATAGTATATTCCTCCATATGGATTTGATATGGAATAATTATGTTCTTTAAAGTATTGAAACAATCCCTCTGGTTTGTTTTCACGCACAAGAGAGACTGTTACATCATCCGCTTTAACCGCATCCAACGTTGTCCCGTAGGATTTGTAAAGACTGGCATAGGCTCCTGCCTTTCTCTTTCCTTTGCAAACTCCAGATTCATCGCTGCCACAAAGCCGGGATGCCATTGTATTTTCTTTTCTTTCATACACTCTCCTTTTGTATAAGTAAATTATAGCACATATCTCCTTTGCATGAAATCCAAATTTTCAGGCCGGGAACCCCAACAGATTCCCGGCCTGATTATATGTGAATATTAATGTTGTAATTAAATTTCTCCCTTTACGGAAAAGTGTTCCCGCTGCTTATCCGGAAAATTGGGGTGAATATTATTTTCCTCTTCGATAATATCCGAAACATATTATAGCCCAAATTCCCGGTACAACTGCATATCCGGCATTTACTTGTCCTTGATTATCAAGTACATAACAACCAC
>CAMUHA010000228.1 GCA_947088515.1 uncultured bacterium | reverse complement strand
CCACCTTCGTTTATGACCTGGAAGGAAACCAAATTGCTAAACTTGTTTCACAAAATTCCAACCGTATTCCTGTCACGCAGGATATGATTCCGGAAAATTTGGCCCACGCCTTTGTTGCCATAGAAGATGAGCGATTCTATGAACATAACGGGATAGATGTTAAAGGTATTTTTAGGGCAGCCTATGTGGGTATTACAAATGGCTTTCATTTCACAGAAGGCGCCAGCACTATCACCCAGCAGCTGCTGAAAAATAACGTTTTTACCGACTGGACCAGTGAAACCGGATTTGCTGACAGTATGAAGCGAAAAATCCAGGAACAATACCTGGCTATTGAGTTGACCAAATCCATGTCAAAGGACGAAGTGCTTCTCAATTATATGAACAGCATTAATCTTGGACAAAATACCTTAGGTGTACAAGCTGCTTCCCTGCGCTATTTTAACAAATCGGTAAATTCTTTAAATCTCTCTGAATGTGCAGTCATTGCCGGCATCACACAGAACCCCTCCCGCTTTAATCCAATTTCCCATCCTGATGCCAACGCCGGCAGGAGAAAAAAAGTATTGGGAAATATGTTGGACCAGGGATATATTACCCAGGGAGAATATGATGAAGCCATGGCAGATGATGTTTATTCCCGTATTCAGATTGTCAATGAAGACTCAGAAGATTCTGCGGTTAATACATACTTTGTGGACGCATTAACCGATGATGTGATGAATGACCTTTTAGCTGCGGGATATAATGAAACACAGGCTTTCACTCTGCTTTACAGCGGCGGCCTGAAAATTTATTCCACCCAGGACCCTCATATCCAGTCTATCTGTGATGAGGTATTTTCTAATGAAGAAAACTACCCGGCTAATGTCCGTTGGTATTTAAATTACGCTTTGACTATCAAAAAGGCCAATGGTGAATTTGAAAACCACAGCACTGAAATGTTCCGGGCTTATTTCAAAGAGATACAGGACCCTTCCTTCAACCTTATTTACAACACTCAGGAGGATGCTTATGCCCAAATTGCAGACTATAAAGCGGCGCACCTAAGCGAAGGCGACGAAGTTTTTGATGAAAATGTCAGCCTTACTCCACAGCCTCAGGTATCTATCACAGTTGAGGACCAGCATACTGGTTATGTAGTTGCCATGGTAGGCGGACGCGGCGCCAAAGAAGGAAGCAAAACCTTAAACCGCGCCACAGATACCAAACGTCAGCCTGGTTCCACTTTTAAGGTGGTTGCCGTTTATGCCCCTGCTCTTGACAGTGCAGGTTTAAATCTTGCCACAATGATAAATGATTCACCTTTTAACTACGCCAACGGACGTCCGGTCAATAACTGGTATTCCGGGTACCGGGGTATGAATTCCCTCCGTCAGGGTATTATAGATTCCATGAATATTATTGCTGTTAAAACTCTGACTGTGATTACCCCACAGCTGGGATTTGACTACCTAAAGAATTTTGGTTTTACAACTGTTGTAGACCGTAAGGAAGTTATAATAAATGGAGAAACCCAGGTTTTCTCTGACATTCAGCAGTCTCTTGCTTTAGGCGGCATCACAGACGGTGTTACAAACGAGGAGCTAAATGCTTCCTATGCCACCATAGCCAACAGCGGAACCTATGTAAAACCCAAGCTCTACACTAAAGTGGTAGACCATGATGGGAATGTAATATTAGATAACTCCCAACCTAATTCCAGACAGGTTATCAAAGATACCACAGCATGGCTTTTAACCAGCGCCATGATGGATGTCGTAACTCATGGTACCGGTACTGCCGTTAATTTCAGAAATATGGCAATTGCCGGAAAAACTGGCACCACATCAGATTACAACGATGTCTGGTTTACCGGCTATACACCCTATTACACTGCTACTGTCTGGACTGGTTATGATAACAACACCAAACTCCGAAAAGGGGAAGAAAGAAGCCTTGCCAAAAAACTCTGGCGGGGTGTCATGGAAAGAATTCATGAAGAGCTGCCAAGTGAATCTTTCCCCATGCCATCAAGCGGCATTGTGCAGGCAACTGTCTGCGCCCGTTCCGGTAAGCTGCCTATTGCTGGACTTTGCGATGGAACTCTCCGGTCAGAATATTTCGCTGAAGGAACTATCCCTACCGAAAGCTGTGACGTCCATTATCAGGGTATGATTTGTCAGTACACAAATCTTCCTGCCAGCGAACCATGTCCATTCAAGGTTGGAGGCGTTTTGGAACTGACTCCTTTGGAACATCCTTCTTTGCAACAGGGTTCTTCAACCACCCAACAGATAACAAATGCTGATGGCTCCGTTTCCACGGTAGTTGTTCCACAAAACCAGATGAATACATGCCCTCACAATGTTGAGTTCATGACCCAGCCTGGTATTGAAGCCATAATTGCACAACAACAAAATGAAATTAATGCAGCTGCCCTGGCAGCAGCAGGCATTTCACCTGAAGGAGCTCCACCAGCAGCGCCTCCTGATGACAGTAATGGAGCTGCTGAATAAGCAAAAAATTAAAGGGGTCTGATTAAAATCAGGTCCCCTGGACGTACAAAAAGGTGTGTAACATTTACACACCTTTTTTATTACTTTTTATGTATATATTCGTTTTCACTGATTTTGACTGCTAAAAACAATCTCTCCTGTCTGGTCGTCCATGCTTTCCACAATAGCCAGGGATTCCACTCTTACCCCTTTACTTCTTAAAAGACGGCCGCCCTCCTGAAATCCTTTTTCAATAGCAATTCCCACTCCCTCCACTACTGCTCCTGCACTTTTTACCAAATCAATCAAACCTGCCGCCGCACAACCATTGGCGAGAAAATCATCAATAATTAACACATGGTCATCTTTCCCCAGATACTTTTTGGACACTATCACATCATATACCCTTTTATGTGTAAAAGACTCAATTCTGGTTATATATTGCTCTCCGTCCAAATTAACGCTTTGGGACTTCTTGGCAAATACCACGGGTACATGAAAATATTGGGCTGCAATACAGGCAATCCCAATACCTGATGCTTCAATTGTGAGAATTTTGTTAATCCTTTCACTGGGAAAAAGACGCCGGAATTCCTTTCCCATCTCACTAAACAACTCCACATCCATCTGGTGATTCAAAAAACTGTCCACCTTAAGTACATTGCCAGGTTTAACGTTTCCGTCCTTCCTGATTCTCTCTTCCAATAACTTCATAAAAACCTTTCCTCCTATTATAGTTCTGCTTCTGCCCTTCCCAACGCTAATAAGCAGCAAATTAATTTCAGATTTCTTTTTGCCCTGCAATTGTATGAACGCTTATTCGTCCAGGCATCTGCTATTTTATTAATTCGTATTCTCTCTATTCTTCTGTATTAATCAACTTTTTGCTGCTCCACTTACCAGACAAAAATCTTACAAGAGAAATCAGGTAGTTAGTTGTCCAACCAATAGGAACTGCAAACCAAACCGCCTGTACGCCAAGCACAGACGCAAAAGAAAAAGCAAAGGCAACGCGTATTCCCAGATTGATGAGATTTGCAAGTGTGAAAACTATTACATCTCCAGCTCCTCTTAACACACCATCAGTAATTGCTTTAAGTCCTATAAATACAAAGAAAAAAGCAATGAAAGACAGATAAGCATTACCTGTTTCAAAAGCCGCTGCATCGCTCCCTTCTTCCAGAAAGGAACTAATAATACTTTCATGAAATGTAACAAGCGCCAGGCAGATAAAAACTGCAAAAGCTGCCACCATCTTAACAGCTGCCAGATATCCCTTCTTTACCCTCTCCGCTTCCCCAGCGCCAAGATTTTGGGCCGTAAATGTAGATACAGCATTTCCAGATGCTATCATAGGCACAATACAAATAGATTCAATACGCATTCCTGCTGTATAACCAGCAAGCACTGATGAACCAAAACCGTTTACCACTGACTGCACCAACAACATGCCTACAGATACAATTGATTGCTGCAACATGGAAGGTATTGCTACTTTTATCATATTTCCAAGCATCTGACCATCAAATAGTGCAGATTTTTTCTGTACAGATGCCACCATTTCCATCCCGGCAGTTAGCTCTGGATTATCATATTTTTCTTTTTCATATTTATATTTATTTAGGCATTTCATAAGAAGCAGAAAGGAAATAACCGCAGAAATTCCCTGAGCAATTACTGTCGCAATGGCTGCTCCTGAAATACCATAGCCAAAGCCTCTAACCAATGCTAAATCCATTACAATGTTGAGAAGTGAAGAAAAAATCAGCAAGTACAGCGGGGTTCTGGAATTACCCAATGCGTTAAAAATAGAAGATAAAATATTATACATAAATAAAAATGGAAGGCCTATAAAATAAATTTTAAGATATAACATTGCATCTGCCAGAATATTTGGGGGTGTGTGAAGAGCTGTCAATATACTTTTACTAAAAATCATCCCAAACATTCCAAGAAGAACACTAACAGTAAGAAAACTAACAAGAGCTGTATATATAGAAGTTTTCATTTTGCGGTATATTCCAGCTCCCAAATATTGAGAAGTTATAACCGATGCACCAATACCTCCTCCAATGGCAATCATTATAAAAACTGTTGTGAGGGAATAAGAAGCCCCTACTGCCGCTAATGCCTCTTCCCCCACAAACTGACCAACAATTATAGAATCTACTGTAGAATAAAACTGTTGGAAAAGATTTCCCAAAATCATAGGAAGTGCAAAGAAAAAAAGCGATTTCCCCGGACTGTCTGTAAGCATACTGTACTTTTTCATTTTAAATCCTCCATATTTCTTTATTTAATGTAAAGAATATTTCCTAATATGGTTCCCAAAAAATTTCTAT
>CAMUHA010000227.1 GCA_947088515.1 uncultured bacterium | reverse complement strand
TCCTGGCAAAAGCTTCTATATCTGATTCCTCAAAATATAATTCTGAAGAATGATTCCTGGGGATAACGGCTCTGTCAATAAATTTCTCCCATATGGCCTTTTCCTGAAGAACAAGCCCTTCTGTCATTATAACATTTCCCTCATTATCCCAAATAACATGCAGTCCAAATAACTCCTTATAAAAATCTACCGCTCTCTTTAGATCGTCAACAACAATCAGCACATTTTTTAACTTCATTTTCCCCCCATGTCCAAACTATACTATGTGGAAATCCAAAAAACTGACAAAGGATTTCATGCCCACCTTTGTGCTATCTTCACAAGAAGCTGTGTCACTATTTCCATATCGTCCGCGCAGGCATATTCAAACCGCCCATGGAAATTTGCCCCGCCTGTGCAAAGGTTTGGACATGGAAGCCCCATAAAAGAAAGTCTTGCGCCATCCGTTCCGCCTCTTATGGGAATCACCGCCGGCGTAATTCCCAGCTCTTCCATTGCTTCCCTGGCATTATCTATAAGGCACATATGCTCCTTAATAATTTCCTCCATATTGTAATAGGAATCTTTCAATTCAATTTCAAAGGTTCCATCTCCATATTTTCTGTTAAGAAAATCTCCCACCTGCATGAAAAGTTCTTTCTTCTTCTCAAATTTTTTCCGGTCATGGTCCCTGATAATATATTCCGCCTTTGCGCTCTCTACTGTACCGCTTAAATAATCCAGATGATAAAATCCTTCATATCCGCAGGTGTACATGGGATTTTCAAAAACGGGAAGCATCGACTGAAACTCCTGCGCCATCAGAATTGCATTGCGCATTTTATCCTTTGCCTCCCCCGGATGCACACTTCTGCCATGTATCGTTACTTTGGCTCCTGCCGCATTAAAGTTTTCATATTCCAGTTCTCCAAGCCTTCCTCCATCTACAGTATAAGCGTAATCCGCTCCAAAAAGCTTTACATCAAAATAATCTGCGCCAGCCCCGACTTCCTCATCCGGAGTAAACCCAATCCTTATCTTTCCATGGGATATTTCCGTATGCTCCAGAAGGTATTCTGCCATTGCCATAATTTCTGCAATGCCCGCTTTATCATCCGCCCCCAAGAGTGTGGTTCCATCCGTTACAATCAGCCGTCTCCCTTTATAAGAAGGAAGCTCTGGAAAGTCTGCTGTTTTCATCACTATGCGCTTTTCTTCATTTAGCAAAATGTCCTTTCCATCATAGTCTTCCACGATCCGCGGGCAGACCCCCTTTCCCGTCACCGCAGGCGAAGTGTCCATATGGGCAATGAATCCGATAACCGGCGCATTCTCACATCCGGCACAGGCAGGCACTGTGGCGTATACATAGCAATGTGTCTCATCATATGTGATTTCCTGTGCCCCTATTGCCTGGAGCTGTTTTACTAAAGTCTTTGCCAGGTCATGCTGTTTTAGGGTTGAAGGTGTGCTTGCGCTCTCTCCTGATGACTGTGTATCAATCTTTACATACTCCAGAAAATTTTCTATTACCTTTGTCATTATCATCCCTCCATTAATAAATTATTTTCAGATTGTCAAAGTAAAGCATCCCAAAAAATATGTAATATATTATAACACAAACCATGCCAAATATGGTAACATGAATAAATATAAACAGGAGGAAAGAAAGTATGCTGCCAACAAGAAAACAAGCAGAGGAAATTTTAAAAGAAGCGGAAAAATGCAATCCGGGTCCATGGGGAAATCACAGCCGTGTGGCGGCTCATTGTGCGGAAAAAATTGCCCAGGCCTGCGGCAGTCTGGACAGTGATAAGGCATATATCCTTGGATTATTACATGATATCGGAAGGAAATTTGGCGCAAGGCACCTTGGACATGTATCGGATGGTTATTCCTATATGATGTCTCTTGGGTATGATGAGGCTGCGCAAGTCTGTCTCACCCATTCCTTTCCCAACCAGACAATAGATGAATATATTGGAAAGTTTGATACCACCAAAGAAGAACTGGAAATGCTCCAAAACGCATTAAAAGCCGTTACTATGGATGAATATGACAGGTTAATCCAGCTGTGTGACTCCCTGTCAGGCGCAGACGGTGTGCTGGATATGGAAGAACGGATGGGAGACGTAAAGCGCAGATATGGCGCTTATCCAAAGGAAAAATGGGACTGCAATTTAAAGCTGAAAGAATACTTTGAAAACAAAGCCGGCCGGGACATTTATCTGATAACAGAAAAAGATACCTTCCGTCCATAAAAATGTCTGTCCTCTGATAATTTCGGTAAAATTTTTTTGCTAGAGCGTGTTTGAAAATTGCTTTCTGACAAATGTCGGGAATAAATTTTCAAACACGCTCTAGCTCTTCAAATCCGCTCCTTTATCCGCTCCCGCAGCTCTGCCAGCGAAAAGATTTTCTCTGGAACGCCAATATTATCACGAATAATATTTACACCATAATCATGAATGGTTAAACCATATAGAATTTTTTCCGTCAGAATGTTTTTGTCATATTCTCCCATAAATCCGTTTATATAATCGGCGTCAAATTTAAAACCATCACAAATAACTGCAGCAAGCTCCAGTTCCGCAGGCCCAGTCAGGGCATCCGCAAAATCAATAAGGCAGATTTTCTTATCTGCTTTAACAATAATATTATCGGGATTTAAATCGCCGTGGACATAAACCTCCCTATTCCCTTTTTGTGTTTTCAGATATTCTTTTCTTTCCCTTTGAAAGCGGGACGGAAATGCCTTCCATCTGTCTTCTGCAAGCTTACTGTGCAAATTATGGCTGTTAAACTTTTCACATGGAATATCCATCCGGTCCACAATTTCACGCAAAAGGCGTCCTGTTTTAAAACGCTCCTCTCCTGACAGTTTTCCTGAAATATCAGCCAATGATTCTCCCTCAATATATTCAAGAATTAAATATCTGAATAGATACTTATCATAAATTACTCCACTGGCAAACAGCTTAGGGGCCGGAATATTCAAACGGTTTGCACGCATAATGCCAAATTTTTCTGATATAAAATCATCTTCCCCGCCAATTCCTGATTCCTCCGGCGCAAATATTTTAAATATATATTCTCCAATCCGGAACACTGCATTGGAACCTGGCTTACATTTGCCCATACCGGAATAATCAATGCCATGCTCCCTGGCTATATGTGCCACAAGAGGTTCAAAAATCTTTATATTCTGAAATACCCTGCCCCAATCCTCCAAACTGCATATATGATAATTAAATAACATATTCCCGTCCTCCTCCAGCGCTCAATATCATCTCTTTAGCGCATCTTCTCACATAGTCTCTTCCCACCTCACCACATCTCCCTTTTTTATTTCCATAGTGGCAGATGCGATTACTTTGCTGTCCTTATTAAGCCCCCCTTCTTCTATGGCTGCCCAGTTATCATTTTTATCAACAATTTTGACTTCCACTTCATCCACATAATATTCCCATCCCAGAATCCCTTCCCTTTCTTTTAGCAGGTAAACATAGTAACGCTTATCCTTTTCATGCAGTACAGAAGGAGGAAGACACAAACTATGTTTCTCTCCTGTTTCCGAGCGGGAAATGGCGCCCGCTGTCCCCGGCGCCCCCATACCTTCCGGCAGGTCAATCAACGCCTCATACTTTTCCGCCGCCTCCCCGCTCTCTGCAAGATAAGCCACCTCCGCCTGCAGTTCCTCTCTTTCGCCTTCCAGTTTCACCAAAACAAAATCTCCCAGACTGATGTGCTTCTTCTGCTCTTTATCCAGCGTAACCTTAAGCTGACAGGGCAGACTCTCGTCAGAAATCAGCATAACCGCCGTATCCGGCACTCTCCCGCCCACACCAACTATGATTTGCGTTACCACACCTCCAAAAGGGGCCGTCACCACTCCCTGCCTGTCTTTTATCTTTTGAAGCTCCCCAAGCCCTTCATAAAGCCCGGAAACCTCCAGCCTTGCCACATCAAGGTCAGAAGATACGTCATTTGGCAGAAGAATATCCTCCACTTTTCTTTCTGCCTGCTTTACAGCCTCGTCCCGTTCCGCTTTCGCATCCGCCTCCCCATAAGCGGCATTTTGCAAAGCATCCTTTAAGTCATCATCCCCGCTCCCTTCATTTTCTTCTTCGTAAAGTTCCTCCTGTGCCTGTGCATAGCTTTCCATGGCACGTCCCACCTGGGTATCCTTCAATCTTGCCGTGGTATCATAATCTTCCCTTGCCCTTGCAAGCTCCAGCTCCTTTTTCTGCTGCGCAATCTCCTGGTTTTCCAAAATAGTGTCAATCTGGAGGGAGATTTTGGAAATCTCGTTTCTCTTTTCCTCCATCATTTCTTCCAGGTCCTTTAAGTCAATCTGGTACAAAACGTCCCCTTCTTCCACCCTGTCTCCTTCCTTCACAGACATGGACGCAATCCTAAAGCCCGGCCTGCTGGTAACAGGCTTTTCCCCTCCCGCCACAACAATTCCTTCCGCCTCTGCCTTGTGCTCCACATACTTTGACTCCGGTAAGACCACGCTCACCATGGGAAGCCGGTATGCGTAAACACTTTTGGATATTATCGTACAGCATACCATGAAAATAAGAAAAATTGCAAATCCAGCCATAACCTTCTTCATCTTTATACCTCCATCTATCGCAGAAAATGCTTTCATACAGAATCATTCCATACCATTTTAATGCCCGCCCCGGCTTACTCTTTCAGCCCCGAATAGATAATTCCCTGTTCCAGATAATCCTGTCCTATTATAAAAACAAACACAGCCGGCGCCAGCGTCACAACGCTGGCACAAAAAGCATACCCGGCCTGCCCCCATGTAATCTCCGGCAAATATAAGGACAGTGGCCATAGGGATTTTTCCTCCAAAAATGCCATAGGCTGCTCCATCATATTCCAATATTCCAAAAAG
>CAMUHA010000226.1 GCA_947088515.1 uncultured bacterium | reverse complement strand
TTTTCAAGCATTGTAGCGATTCTATTTTTTCTCAACTGTCAAAAACAGGATTATAGCGCACCTGAGTTTATTTGTCATTGGTATGCAGTCGTACAAATTTCTTTTTTCCAATTTTCAATATATCTCCATCTGTTACTGAATCGGTCAGGCAGGTTGCTTTACTGGAATTTACCCGGATGCCGCCCTGATGGAGCAGACGACGGAGTTCGTTGCTGCCTGACGCAAAGCCCTCCTGTACCAATAGCGGAATCAGGTCTGATATGGTATTGACAGTAGGGGAAATGACAAGCTCTGGAACATCTTTCGGGAGTTCTTTTCTGGTAAATGCCTGATAAAAAAATTCTTCTGCCCACGCCGCGGCTTCCGGTTTATGGTACAGAGCGGTTATAGTGCGGGCTAGAAGGAGTTTGTAATCTCTGGGATTTTCTCCATTATCCAAAGCCGTTTTTATTTTGTCCAGTTCATCAGGAAGGATATCTGTGGACAGTTCAAAGTATCTGATTATCAGATTGTCCGGCACTTCCATTACTTTTTTGAACATTACATTGGCGTCTTCCAGAATGCCAATGTGGTTCCCAAGGCTTTTGCTCATTTTTTCTACCCCGTCAAGCCCTTCCAGTATGGGCATAAACAAAGCGGCCTGGGGTTCCATTCCCCAGCTTTTCTGCAGGGAACGTCCCATTAGAATGTTAAAGGTCTGGTCGGTGCCGCCAAGCTCCAGGTCGGCTTTTATTGCCACAGAATCATATGCCTGCATGAGAGGGTAAAAAAATTCGTGGAGTCCAATGGGAATATTATGGGAGTAGCGGTTTTCAAAATCGTCA
Organism: uncultured bacterium; assembly: GCA_947088515.1. Lineage (GTDB taxonomy): Bacteria > Bacillota > Clostridia > Lachnospirales > Lachnospiraceae > Suilimivivens. The sequence goes on along the minus strand of CAMUHA010000226.1, from coordinate 4,067 downwards.
CGTTCCAGCATACGGGCAACCGTAATAGTGGAGGCAAGTTTTAAGATTTCTTCCAGCTTTAAAAGTTCAAGCCATTCTCCATTGTAGCGGACTTCCGTTTTATTTTTATCCAGAATACGGAAAACCTGTTCCTGATAGGTCTGGGCATTAAATAAAATTTCTTTCTCCAAAAGAGCGCGCCTCCCTTTGGATTTGCCTGTTGGGTCTCCGATTCTGCCTGTAAAATCACCAATAATAATGATAATATGGTGTCCCAAATCCTGTAGCTGTTTTAACTTGCGCAGTACAACGGCATGACCTAAATGAATGTCAGGTGCGCTGGGGTCCATGCCAAATTTAATAGTAAGGGGAGCGCCATTTTGAATGGAACGCTCCAGCTTTGACCTAAGGTCTTCTTCGCCGATTAAATGGGCAGAGCCCTTTAAAATAATGCGCATCTGCCGGGTAATTTCCTGTTTCATTACTTCGTTTGTCATTTTTTAACCATACTCCCTTCCAACTTTCCAAAGTCTCCTATTCTGGTCCTGCGTCCGCCCAGCCAAAAGCTTTCTGGGCTCTCGAAAGGGCGTACGCGTGGCGCCATGTCATCATTGCTGTGTTGAAGCAGGAATTATATGATAGTTTAAAGCGGCATATTTTTCTGAATTTATTTTGAGGAGGTCCAGATACATATTTTTACATATATACGCAAAAAAGCTCCCATCCATTATAGGACGAGAGCGGACTCACGTGATACCACCTATTGTTTATAAACAGCTCACACTGTTTACCTCTTCAAGTACGGCTTTTGGTGTGTTTCCAGAAACTGCAGGCAGAGCTGGATACAGCAAAAACGTATACTCTAGCACGATAACGGGTGCGGGAACCGTCGCAGCCTACTAAACCACCAGGTTATTTGGTGCGAAGCTCAAAGATGTATTCACATAAAGATTCCCATGCGCCTCTCATCTGCCGGCTGCTTTCTGTCTGTTTCCCTTTATGCTACTTATTCTTATCATTGCTTTTCCTGAACAATCACTTGTTATGAAATTTTTTGTTGCAGTGTTATTATATTGACAATGAAAGAATTTGTCAAGTAATAAATTTTCCGCATCCATATGGATATTCATGGAAATCAATTTTCAAAAAATAATATTTTATGTCTTGACATTGACACCGTGTCCTGCCTTATGCTTTTTATAAGGCCTGAAACGCAAAAAATATAAACATGAGATATTATATCGCGGTATGCGGGGGGGGGGAGAAAAAATGGAATTGATGAAAATAAGTGAGGCAGCCGAGTGTTTTTGTGTATCAGCACGAATGCTGCGTTATTATGAAAAGATGGGGTTGTTTAACAGCAGCCGCATGGAAGGTTATGCTTACAGGGTCTATGATGAAGAGGCAATAAGGCGCCTGCAGCAAATTCTTGTACTGCGGAAGCTGCGGATTCCTGTTAAGCAGATAAAGGTTATTCTGGATGATGAAAACCAAAGACAGACCATGGAGGCGCTGCAAAAGGAAATAGAAGAGCTTGAAGAGGAGATTTTGGCGCTTTCCACTATACAGGGTATTTTAAAGATTCTTGTGTCCAGGCTTGATGATAGTATCAAAAGGCATGTGCGGCTGGAACTGCTAGAGGATGCTGAAATCATGGAGATTATTCATGTGCTCCATCCACCGAAAACAAATTTAAAGGAGGAACAGACAATGAGTGAATTGACAAAGGCAAATGAGGTTTTGGAGGCCAAAATGGATATCCGGGTGGTGTACCTGCCGCCTGCAATTGTGGCAGCAAGTCATTATGTGGGGAAAAGCCCGGAGGATGTGGCAAAAGAGAGAATGTATCAATTTATCAGAGAAAAAAATTTGCCTGTATGCAAACCGGATTTCAGGCTCTATGGTTTTAACAATCCATCTCCGGAAAATGGGCAGGAGGAATATGGTTATGAATTCTGGGTGACGGTGCCTGAAGATATGGAGGTAGAGGCGCCTATGGTAAAGAAGAAGTTCCAGGGGGGACTCTACGCGGCTCATGCAATAAAAATGGGAGATTTCCATGAGTGGGGACCCTTTGTGGAGCAGGTACACAAAAGTGAAGAATACGAACCCAACTGGAGAGAGCCGGAAGGAATGGGAGGCGCTCTGGAAGAGGAACTTAATATTTATTCCAATATACTGGAAGGGAAAAGTGCAGCGGAACAACTTGATTTGCTTATACCAATCAGACGGAAAGGCTGAATGGGAGATGGATGTGGTTTAGAAATAACTGCAGAAAATATGACAATTTGATAGAATAAAAACATAAAAATTACAGGTCAACAGAAATGCTGGAAAAATTGGAGATGGAAAATGAAAAACATTAGTCCAGTTTTAAATATGTTACTGCCATCGCTTGTTTTTTGGATGGTATATCAAATATTTGAAACCATGCCGGCGGTGGTTGTTTCTACATTTATCAGTATAGGAACAATAGTCTGTTTCTTTTTCAATGTCTTTCGTATAAGTCCTCATAATTTGCTCATCATCAAATAAACTCATCATAATCGTTACTACCTCCGCTTCCTTGCTGCTTAGATACTGTTTTAAGATGTTCCTGTCCTTGCAAATACGGATTGTTGCTATGCCTTACTACCTTTATTCTAAAAATCTGTGACACAAGATACGATATATCCTACACCTGTCACATTTCAAGTATACAAAAAACGCTTGTCTTTACACTAAAATTCACATTAAATTTCCTCCTTCCTCCGTTTTGTTCTGCTCTGTCGCCTGTTATACTGTCTGAAAATCATTTTGACGCCTTTTTTTGCCTCTTAATGCCATTTTCTTGTTTTGTTCTGCCTTAATTGATATAGTACAAATTATTGAAAATATGTTTGGAAAGTGCAGGGGGTACTGGCTGTGGAGGCGAAATAGCCTGTGACAGCCACAGACCAGGCTTGTCTTATTTTGACTTGCTGACTGTGGGAAAACAAAAGAAAGGTGGTTATAGAGAATGAATTTCGAAGTGCTATGCAGTAAAGGGAGCGGCAGCGATGAAAGCGTTACGATTACAGATGCCGACCTTGCGGGTCTTGCAGGAAAAAAACTTTCGGATTTGCGGGCAGCGTTGGAAAGAAAAAAAGTGAACGGCCAATCATTTATTGGACCGGACAGCAGTAACAGTCAGTTCCGTTTTGTCATGCCCTATGCGGAACGGCAGGCAGAGAATTACTCTGACAGAATTGTTGGCCTGTCCACCGAAAAGCTGATTTGTCTTTCGGATATGTTTATCAATGACAAAAACCAGATTATTCTGACAAACACCAAAAAGAAAAACAAGCCAGACCTAATTGGCTTTGCAGCGGACTGCTGGGCGGGAGGGGAGCTTCGTGTGAGGTGCAGGCTGAATAAGCGTGGAGATTGTGCAGCAAAAAACAGAGATAAATTCCAGCCTTTGATGCTTACCAATGTGGTTCCCACCAATGAAAATATCCAGCTTCATTATGATAATGTGTGTATCTGTTGTGAGGACTCTGTGGTGGAATTTCCTATGGACTGTTATGGAACGGTTGGATTTGGATATAAGGCCCAGCTTGCTTCGGGGGAGATACTAAGGGAGAGCAGTATGCACTGGGCGATTGGTGATAACAATCTGTATGGTGGCGCAAGTGTTTATTTCTGGGATGCCAAGGATGGAACCAGAGAAATCGTTATGAAAGCGATTGAGCATGTAAGCGGAATTGACCCTGCCACGAAAATGAACTATCAAAAGCTTACCTTTATCGCACGTGATATGCGTTCCTGGGTAAACGGAGATGAAGGGAAACGGGTAATAGATGTGAATACCCCTGCTCCAAACAAAAGTTTGCAGGGACGTGCATTATTCAGAAGTGCGGGCGATACAGGGCAGCAGGTGACAATAGACGGAAAAAAGATTACCCCGGCCACGCCGCAGCCTGGGGACAAGGTTAAAGTGACTTATGGAAACTGGTGGCCAAAAGAGTTCGATTCCTGGGAAAATGCACTTGGCGTTGTAAGCGTGTATTTCTTTGTTTTCACCAGCTTGGAGGAAGCTAAAAAGCTTTTGGGCCAGTACAATATGC
>CAMUHA010000225.1 GCA_947088515.1 uncultured bacterium | reverse complement strand
CAAGCAAAACCGGACGCCCTGCCAATATTATCGCCTCAACACAGAACATCTTCCGGATTTCTTTGGGAGTCATCCCAATCGACATATATCTTGCAAATTCTCTTTTTCTTTGCCGCACAAACCCCATCGTATTGGAAAAAATATCCCCAATTCCAATTACGGCCAGTAGTATGCAAAAACCACCAAGCGCGGTTTTTAGTCCCTGTATCTGTTTATTGTTTGTCTCATACTCCCGAATCCGGTTTTCACTCTCTGTCACATACGTCTGTCCAATGCACTGATTTACTTTCGCTTGTATCTTGTCCAACTCCTCCATAGTTTTAGTTTCTCCGCAAAGGATACGGATATAAAGGTCCTCCTTTGCTCCCCCAATCTGCCCTTTGATTTTCTTCCATAAAGATGCAGGAACAAAATGTACCAGCTCATAATAATCAATTGTTGCATATTCTTCCCTTAAAGCAGGGACTTCCTCTGTATAAGACAGAACCGGAATTTCCGCTATTTGCTCCTTGCCATCTGCCCTTCTTAAAACACTTATTGCATGTTCTTCTGTAAAATCCGATTTTAAGTAAGGCATAAAATCCGGGTGTCTGAAATCAGGATTGGTCACATCACGGATCCGGTTTAATATCACTGCCCCGTCAGCCTGGGGCGTGATGCCTGCCTGTTCACAATATTCAAAAAAGCTGTTGTCATCCAGTATGATAACAGGAACATTTATAAGCCATCCTCCATCAACTTGTGCCGTTTGTTCTTCACAGGCATGGGAAAATCCGCCAAGGGCCTTCATTTCCTCGCTTATTTCTTCCTCTGTGACCATTCTCTTTGCCATTGCTTTTTGATACACAACAGCGCTTTTGACTCCCTCAACCCTCCAAAGCGCTTCTGTCTTATCAAAAGTGTCTATCTTGGCATCCTTAACTGTTACCATAATATCCCACACATTCTGATACCGCTCAAAATAAGTTTCTCTTGTACTGATTCCCGAAAGAGAAAAGAAGCACTGCATAATTATAAAGGCTATAAATGAGAATATAAGAGATAAAGATGCTGTCCGCAATGCTTTCTTCTGGGCTTTTAATGCGCTGCCTGCAAGCTCTCCCTCCACACCAAATAAAAGCATAAGCGACGGGAAATTTCTTTTACGTTCAAGCTGCAGTTCCCCATTGTTTCTGATTGCTTCAAGGGGCGTGAGTCTGCTTAACTTTTTAGCCGGAAGCCATGCGGAAATCCATATCGTTATTGCTGTTATAAGCAGTGTAAATACCAAAACCAGCGGATGATATCCGGCAACTGCCTTATGCCGTCCTGTAATATCGCTTCCAAGCAGAACATTTGTCAAATACACGATCCCCATACTGCCTGCCATGCCAAGCAGACTCCCTGTCAGTATTGGCATGGCGCAAAGAATCGCCGCCTCCTGCAATAGACAAGACCGGATTTGCTTTGGCGTAGCTCCTATGCTGGAAAGAATGCCAAACTGATGAATCCTTGCGTTCATGGACACCGCAAAAGAATTGTGTATAATCACAATCAGTGAAAAGGAAGCTAAAGCCACTATCACGATAAACATTGGAAACACCAGCCTTGGCGCACGGTCCTCCTTGGCGCGGATTAAGTACATCGCCAAGAGCTGATAGTTATAAACAACTTTTTCAGGCGATGCGCCAATCAGTTCGGCAATGCGGGGCGTACCGGAAAGAACAGACCTTAAATCATCAAAATAAAGCTCTATTGCAGCTTCCCCTTCCTTCTCGTTTACCACCGCATCTTTTACATGCGCAAAGTTTCTAATGGTTTCCAGGTCATCATCATTAAATTCTCCCGTTATACGACTCTGCCATCCACCTTCCGTAAGCACAATCCTACTAACCTCATACTTCCACATATTATAAAACAATCCGCACAATAAGGATAAAAGCAGGGCAGAAATAAATGCGGAAAGCCTCACGGATAAACCAGAGGATCGGTTATTTTTAATATAATCTGCTGAAAAATCTTTCCACATATCTATCACCTCCGCCGCTCATCACTGATGATACATCCATCTTCAACCGTAATAATTCGTTCTGCTTCAAGAGCCACCTTTTCATCATGGGTGATCACTAAAATTGTCTGCTCCAGATTGCGGCTGGAAATTTTCAACATATCAATAATTTCCCTGGAATTTTTCTGGTCCAGGTTTCCAGTAGGTTCGTCCGCTAAAAGAAGGGCTGGGCGGTAAATCAGCGAACGCGCAATTGCAGCCCTTTGTTGCTGTCCGCCTGATAACTGATTCGGCAGAGCCTGCAGCCTGTCAGAAATTCCAAGGGAACTGACCACCTTTTCAAAGTACTCTTTGTTTGGTTTTTTCTTATCAAGCAAAAGAGGCAGCAGTATGTTTTTTTCCACAGTAAGAGTGGGAATCAGATTATAAAACTGATATACCAGTCCAACCTTCCTGCGCCGGAAAATTGCTGCCTGTGTCTGGTTTAGCCGGGAGAGGTCGGTTCCATCCACAACTACCTTTCCTTCTGTAGGCTTGTCCACACTGCCAAGAATATGCAGCAAAGTGGACTTTCCCGAACCGGACGCTCCGGTGATTGCTGTAAATTCCCCTTTACCAACTGACAAATCAATTCCATTTAACGCCACTACCTGATTACTGCCAGAGCCATATACCTTTCTGACTCCTTCACATTTTAAAATCTCCATCCTGATTTTTTCCTTTCCCGCTATATACAAAGACTGTCAAACCTTTATGTTTAAATTATAGCAAACGAAAATTACAACTTAGTGACTGTAGATGTGAATTTCAAATAGAGCGCCACCTTCTTTTCTGTTTTTAGCCCATATCGTACCGTTTTGACGTTCAATAATTTCCTTTGACAGAGCCAGTCCGATTCCTATACCGCCCCCGCCGGCATTCTTTCCTCTGTAAAACCGTTCAAAAAGATGTGGAATGTCCTCTTTCATAAACCCTTTTCCTTCATCCCATATAAGAATCTCCGTATATAAAGGATTCTGTGCATAAGAACAATGAATTGTCCCCCCATGGTTATGTTCCATGCAGTTTTTCATCAGGTTCATGACTGCCTCCATCGTCCAGTCCAAATCAGCAATAACACTCATCTTTCCCAAATCCGGTATATCAATGCTGGTATCAGAGCCGGTAAGCAATTCCTGGAGATTATCTGCTGCAAGAACCAGTATGGTAAATACATCTGTCTCCTCCTTTTTTAAAAGCAATGTTCCTGCATCAATCCGGGATAATACCAGCAAAGCCTCCTCTAAATACGTAAGCCGCACTAACTGCTTCTCCATATTTTCCAGATAATTACAATAAAAATTCCCGTCATTTGACATACGGCCAGGCAGATGTCTTGCATCTTTATCTGTGGGACAGGAAAATGGCAGGCTGGAAAAATTCTGTTTTATCATCTGGATGGACAGGGAAATGGCAGTAATTGGTGTTTTTATCTGATGTGCAATATTGGACAGATTTTCAGAAAAATCTCTTTTGGCCTGTACTGCCACATCTTTTGTATGATAAAGAAATGTCACAGTTTTGTATATCTCATCTTCCAGTTTCGAAAAATCATCCTCCCCGGATGTGGAGAGGATGACTGCTTTTCCCATATTCACCTGTTCCAGATAATCTGCTAAAGCCTGGAGCCGCATAGCTTCCTTTTTATTCCGGTACTGAAAAGTAACTACAAAAAGAAGCATTCCCAACAAGAAACCTGTCATCACAAATAATACACTTTGCCAGTAAGACGGACCTGAAAAATCAGCTATACCATATCCTAAAGCGGACAGAACGTCGTTCTCCACTTTTGCCCCGGCATATCCGCCTGTGTATTCCTTTAAAACAGCAGAAATCAAATTTTTTGCTTCTGGCTGCCGCTCCACCACTTGGCTGCAGACGGCATTTAACAGTTCATACGGAAGACGCCTGTAATAATAAGAAGCGAACATAACAGCAACAATAGATGCAATCAGGCTGACAGATAATGTAAACCCCGATATAACATAAAAATTTTTTTGCCCACTCATATCGTATCCTCCATACGGTACCCCACACTTCTGACTGTTTTAATGCAATCGGGCTGGCAAAGCTTATCCCGCAGCCGTTTCATCGTAACTGTCAGGGTGTTATTGTTCACATAATTTCCATTCACGTCCCAAACCTGCTCCAAGATTTTTTCTCTGGTAACAGTTTTTCCTTTATTTTGCATTAAATACAAAAGCAGCTGATATTCCGCTACGCTTAAACTTACTTCTTTCAAATGGCAGGAAACAATCCGCCGCTTTAGGTCAATTGTAATTTTGCCACATGAAAGATACTGCCCGGCTATATTGCCGGTTCTGCGCAGTAGAGCCAAAATCCGGGAATACAGGACTTCCAGTTCAAACGGCTTCACTACATAGTCATCCGCACCACTCCAAAACCCTGACACAATATCTGCTGTATCCCCGCGGACGGTGAGAAAAATAACCGGCAATTCCTTCCAGTTCCTGCGAATCCACTGACACAGACTATCTCCGCGACCATCTGGCATATTCCAGTCCAATAAGACAATTGCCGGCACATGCGCTTCCAAGGACTGCCTTGCCTTTTCCAAAGTGACGCATATTGTTACTTTAAATCCTCTTTGCTCCAGGTATTCTTTCACTGCAGATGCAATATTAGAATCATCTTCAATATAGTATAAATCCATCATAATAAAAATCCATCTTTTCTCTTTTTATAGGAAACGGCAAATTAATTTGTCGTTTACCAGATATTATAACAGAAAAAAATTACAGTTTAATGACTATTGTATAAATAACAAAAGAAGAAGAGGGCTGACTGTAAAATCTTTTTTAGCGCCACCTCCAGACACAAAAAAGATACTGGAAAGCTATTAAAACAAAGCTTTCCAGTATCTTTCCTTTATCGGAGTGACAAGACTTGAACTTGCGGCCTCTACTTCCCTAAAGTAGCGCTCT
>CAMUHA010000224.1 GCA_947088515.1 uncultured bacterium | reverse complement strand
CGCCACCTGGCCGCCCACTTCCTTATAATCATGATAATAATCCACCCCTATACCGGAAGCGGATTTTCTTATGCCATTTCTAAAAAAACGCCCGGCAGAAGGCATGTCCGCTATGCTGCCTCCGCTTTCCAGCGCACTGCCCATTGTACCGCAGCCTGCGCATAAAAAGGCAAAAGCAGCCAGAACGAAATATGTTTTTGGATATTGTAAACATCTCTTCATTTGACACCACTCCTTCCTTTTATTTCATTATACTGCTTTCATTTGATAAATTCAATGATATATAAAAATGTAAACGGCGTAACCGCAGGTTACGCCGTTTACATTTACACCCTTTATTCGGACTGCACGACACCATCGCCGCTTCTGGTCCAGACAATATTTTCACTAATCATTTCATCAATGTCCATGCCAATAATTTCAGACGCCCGCTCCTTTGCCTGTGCCTCATTTTCTGTTCCAAGGTTTTTGTAAATATCAAAGGCAGGTTTTCTGTTTCCATCCAGATCATAAAGCCCAAGGGCCAGATGGCTTTCCATTTCATGGGCATCATCTGTCTGACGGAATAAAATAAACGAATCAATCTCCGGAATTGATGCCGCCTTTAAATACCCATAAGCCACAGACGCTTCCTGCTTGGAATCGCCGAAACTGGATGTATAGCCAATCTCCGCAAGAGAAATGCTTCTTACCTCTCCTGCCGGGTTTAAAAATTCATCCCGCTTCATATACTCAATCAGAATATCAATATTCTGCATAGTTATATAAGGCGTTGTAAGGTCTTCTTTTACCCATACTGCAGGTCCGTTCCACGCATAAGGGTCATATAAAGGGGAATTATAAGGATGATAGGAAAGCCCCCAGTCAATATTCCCTTCACGGTTCATATAGTAATTAAATCGGTCCAGATAACTCTTAGCAAGAAAGCTGCCTGGATTGGACTTCCGGTTCCACTCCTGGTCAATGGAATTATAAATCCGCACATTTGAATTACTGCTTTTCATTTCATTATATATGATACGGAAGGCCTTTACATATGCTCCCACGTTAAAATCCAGGGAATCCGAAGCGCTGTACCACCAGGAAGTCCGGGCATTTACTTCATTTCCCAAAATCCAGTTGTCTACCTGACCGCAGTCAGAATTTCCATTATAACGCTGTCCCAAAAAAGCGCCCACCGCTTTTAAATGATTGGTTCCCGCTTCCTCTTCCACATTCAGCGCATATCCCGGAGCGGTATCCCCATCCAGCGCCATTGGATGAATCAAGTCTTTGGAATAGAGTCCTGTTCCATCATTTAAAATAACAATCGTAATCTGTATTCCTTTTTCATTCAGCAGTTTCGCAAGTGCATCATAATTGGAAATTACTGTATTATCAAAATAATAAGTCTGACCATTATAATCAAAAGCAATGGCTTCCGGCACTGAAGCGTCAGAACAGATTTCATCCACACTCATGTTGTATACTACCTGCTTGATGCCGAGCTCCTCCATATCCCCATTGTGAATTTTTTCAATATCCAGCAAAATCCCTTTTATACCTGTCTCCGCACGGGGAGGCGTCTGCCCTGCAAGCGCTTCCGGGTTGGTAATGTAATGCTCGTCACTGACCTGATACATTTCTCCGCCCCGCTTTACTGCCACCAGAAACTTACGGCTTAAATTAGAATCCGCTGAATCATAATTGAGAGGAAAACTTACAGAAACAGACTTTTCCGCATCCACTTCGGCTACAACGGTTCCCTCCGCCCCATCTTCATAAACTTCATTTGCATAAATATAATACTTGCCATCATCGCTTGACGGAATACTGGATGCGCTGATTTCACATACTACATCTGTTTCTGAAATCAGACAGGAATCAATTGTAACCGGACGGCCGGCTGCCTGCACACACATAGGCTCCATCCCACCAATGAATCCGCTTCCCATTCCTAAAATCACTGCTGCCGCTGATGCTGCAATTAACGCCATTACTCTTTTTCTTTTGCCCATACTTCCTCCTAATTCCAGTTTTTCATCTGCCCTTCCAGATACCATCTGCTATTTTGTATGGTATAAAGCGCAGCGCTCTTTTAACACTGTTCCTCAAAATAATGTATTAGAGATTATTATAACCGCAAACATTTTGAAAGGCAACCCAATAATTTCTGCCCGCATAAATCTATTGGTCTCCCTACCATTCCGTATATACCCTGTTAAGCGTAAAAGACATGATTGCAAGCGTATTTGCATAAATTGCGCTTTCCGGCCATGTGGCATAAATTTCCGATGAAACCACATTTTTGATATAATCCCTGTATCTTACATAATAGTTAGGCGCCGAGGAATCGTCCGGCGGCCCATCATGAACGACTATATACTCTGGTATTACAACTCTGCTTAAAACAATCTCCCCGCTTTCGTCCATGGGTTTGATTTCGTCTTCCGGAATTTTAGGCGGATACTCCCCGTATAATGTATGGTCAGGTATCACAATCACTTCTTCCTCTTCTTCATTGGTTTCAAGAGGTGTAAGACGGATTGGCTGCACCGCCGTCACGTCTGGCAGAATTTCCGTCCCCGAAACCATCACTGGTTCGTACCCAGGCGCTTCCACCTGTATATTATATTCTGAATAAGGCTGTTCTTCCACGGGATTCAGACTGTATGCAAGGGGCGGCGCCGGAAGGTCGATTTTCTCTGTCTGTCCCGAAGAATCGGTGCTGACCTTTTCTATGGCTACATCTGGCGAGCCGGTGTAGGAAATTGTCACTGTGGCATCCTGTATCGGAATAAGGCCCAGAGTAGATGTCACATTAATCTGGAGTCTTCCTGAATAAGTGTTATCCGCCTGGGCGCTGCGTAAAATATTTTCAGGCATAAAAATACCTCTGCAAATATACTTATCATATATTATGCAGAGGTACGAAAACTGTTCTTTATATCATCTTATCCGCCTGGATTTCCACTGTCTTATTTTGTAAGCAGCATCATAATCTCATTGCTGCGTGATACAAATTTGCTCATTGCTTCAGGCTCAAGAGGCGCATGCTGTAAAAGCGCAAGGTCATAGAGCTGTTCGCAAATCATGTCCATATGCTCTCCTTCCGGTTCCTTCATCAGGCGTTCTACCAGCGGATGATTTGCATTTAATACCAGGGTTTCCCCATCTTTTCCCATATCTCCCATATCCATACCCGGCATAGAGTACATTCTCATCATATCCTGCATTCTCCTGCTTTCCTCTGAGAGAGTAATCAGGGAGGATATCTTTTCATTTTTCAGCTTTTCAACCTTTACGGCAAGCTTATCATTATTGAGAACTTTCTTCATTACCTTACCAATGGATTCCGCCGCTTCTTCCAGCTCTTTTTTGGCCTCTTCACCAGCTTCATCCCGGAAGGTGTCTGTCAAATCCGCATCAATTCTCTGGAACTTAATGCCTTCATTCTTTGCCTCCAGCTGGGAAATAAAGGGCTGGTCAATATTGTGGGTTAAGATGACAGCGTCCATACCGGCAGACTTAAACATTTTAATATACTGTCCCTGCTGTTTTTCGTCTGTCACATAGTAGATAACCTTTAAAGCTTCCTCTTCTTCGCCATCCTCTGACCCTATCACATTGCCGTCCGCATCAAGAACTTCCGCTTCAGACGTTTCCCCGTCTTTGGCATCTGCCGCAGCTTCCGGTTCCTTTTCTTCTGTCTGGTCATTGACAGCTTCTTTTGTTTCTTCTTTATTTTCTGTTTCTTCAGGGTCAGACGCTTTCACCTCAAGACATTCAGGAAGGGTAAGATATTTGCCGTCCAGGTTTTTGAAAAGGATGTAATCTGTCATCTTTTCACAGAACTTATCATCTTTCAGACATCCAAACTTAATAAACGGACTGATATCATCCCAGTACTTGTCATATTCTTCTTTTTCTGTCTTGCACATGCCGGAAAGTTTATCTGCCACTTTCTTTGTGATATAGTCGGAGATTTTCTTCACAAATCCATCGTTCTGCAGCGCGCTTCTTGAAACATTAAGAGGCAGGTCCGGGCAGTCGATTACTCCCTTTAACAGCATAAGAAATTCAGGAATTACTTCTTTAATATTGTCAGCAATAAATACCTGATTGTTGTATAGCTTAATTACGCCCTCAATTGATTCATATTCCATATTGATTTTGGGGAAATATAATATTCCTTTTAAATTAAAGGGGTAATCCATATTTAAATGTATCCAGAACAAAGGCTCCTTGTAATCCTGGAACACCTTCCTGTAAAATTCCAGATATTCTTCTTTGGTACAGTCATTTGGATGCTTTGTCCACAAAGGCGCCGTCTCATTTAAAAGCTCCGGACGTTTGATAATCTTATACCTTAACTTGTCCTCTTCCTTTTCCGGCTTGATTTCTTCCACTACTGTATCAGTATCCAGTTTTTCTTCCGCATCAATGGTCTGGGTATCTGTGGTTTTTTCCTTGGAAAGATAAATTTCCATAGGCATAAAGGAACAGTACTTTTTAATGACTTCCCTTGCTTTATATTCGTTGCAAAATTCCAGCACATCCTCATTAATAAAAAGGGTGATGGTCGTTCCTACTTCTGCCCGGTCCCCTTCTTTCATGTCAAACTCTGTCCCGCCGTCACATTCCCAATGAACAGGCTTTGCATCCTTCTGCCATGACAGGGTATCAATATGCACTTCATCAGACACCATAAACGCCGAATAAAACCCAAGTCCAAAATGTCCGATAATCTGGTCTTCATTAGTCTTATCCTTATATTTCTCAATAAAATCTGTTGCACCGGAAAAGGCGATTTGATTGATATATTCTTCCACCTCATCTGCTGTCATTCCTATACCATTATCAATAAATTTAAGCGTTTTCTCTTCCGGGTTTACCAGCACCTGGATTTTTCCCTTAAAATCCTCCGGCAGGGAATATTCTCCCATCATATCCAGCTTTTTCAGTTTGGTAATGGCGTCACAGCCATTGGATATCAGTTCCCTGAAAAAGATATCATGGTCTGAATACAGCCATTTCTTAATAATCGGGAAT
>CAMUHA010000223.1 GCA_947088515.1 uncultured bacterium | reverse complement strand
GGATATACTTTGGAAGAACTGGAAAAAGTAATGACCAAGTCCTTAGAGCCCACCGGACTTATCCTGCTGGTAACGGCCTGCGGCGGGGTTCTGCGCTATATGCTTCAGTATTCCGGTCTTGGGGATGTAATTGGGAATGCGGTTTCCTCTGCAAACCTTCCTATTGTTGTCGTGGCATTTGTTGTGGCTGCGCTGGTGCGTATTTGCGTTGGCTCCGCTACTGTTGCAATGACTATGGCAGCAGGTATTATTGCGGCTATGCCTGGCATTGCAGGTTTATCTCCTTTGTATCTTGCGTGCACCACGGCGGCAGTGGCAGGAGGCGCGACTGTATGTTCCCACTTTAATGACTCAGGCTTCTGGCTGGTGAAATCACTGGTTGGACTAAAAAACGACCCTGAAAACATGGACGATTATGGAAACGCTGGTGGGCGTTGGAGGATTTTTAGTTGCGCTTATTATTTCCTTCTTTGCATAAAATTTCCCAATTTCCATACAGAAACGTCAGAATGACAGGACAAATATGAAATAAGATAACAGGACTGGAGGTTTAAAAATGGAATTAAGAAGTCAGCAGATGCGTAAGCTTGCGCCGGAGTTAGACCCTTTGCGCATTGGGACAGGATGGACTCTGGAGGATTTGGAAAAGCCTCAGATTATGATTGAGAGTACTTTTGGGGACAGCCATCCGGGAAGCGGACATCTGGATATTCTCGTGAAAGAAGTGCAGAAAGGCATTGAACAGGCAGGCGGACGTGGGGCAAGGTATTTTTGTACCGATATATGCGATGGGGAAAGCCAGGGAACGGACGGTATTAACTTCAGCCTTGCAAGCCGTGAAATGATTGCCAATATGATAGAAATCCATGCCGGGGCAACGCCCTTTGACGGAGGCGTGTATCTGGCAAGCTGTGATAAGGGGATGCCGGCAAACCTTATGGGGCTGGCAAGAGCCAATGTGCCATCTGTGGTAGTTCCTGGCGGAACGATGAATGCAGGGCCGGATATGCTGACGCTAGAGCAGCTGGGCATGTACAGCGCTAAGTATCAGAGAGGTGAAATTGATGAGGAAAAGCTGGAGTGGGCAAAATGTAATGCCTGTCCTAGCTGCGGCGCCTGTTCTTTTATCGGAACAGCCTCTACCATGCAGATTATGGCAGAAGCTTTGGGACTTGCGCTTCCCGGAAGCGCACTGATGCCGGCCACAAGCCCGGACCTTCTTACCTATGCAAGACAGGCCGGGGAGCAGGCAGTAAAGCTATCCCAGATGCCGGGCATGTGCCCTTCCGATATCATCACTATGGACAGCTTTGAAAATGCGATTCTGGTCCATGCAGCAGTTTCAGGCAGTACCAACTGTCTTTTGCATATCCCCGCCATAGCCCATGAATTTGGGATTGAGATTACGGGAGACACCTTTGACAGATTACACAGAAATGCCCGTTATCTTCTGGATGTGCGTCCTGCCGGCAGATGGCCTGCGGAATGCTTCTATTATGCAGGCGGCGTTCCGGCTATTATGGAAGAGATTAAAGAGAGCCTGCATTTGGATGTAATGACTGTCACAGGAAAAACCCTGGGAGAAAATCTGGAAGAATTAAAAAAGAATGGATTTTATGAAAGATGCAGTAAATGGCTGGATGAATTTAATAAACGGTACAATGTTAAGCTGACAAAGGAAGATATTATCCGTCCTTATGACAAGGCAATAGGAACAGACGGCAGCATAGCCATTCTCCGTGGAAACCTTGCGCCAGAGGGAGCGGTAATCAAACATACCGCCTGTCCCAAAGAAATGTTCCAGGCAGTGTTAAGGGCGAGGCCCTTTGACAGCGAGGAGGAATGCCTGGATGCGGTCCTTAATCATAAGGTCCAGAAAGGGGATGCGGTTTTCATCCGCTATGAAGGCCCGAAGGGAAGTGGGATGCCGGAAATGTTCTATACTTCGGAAGCAATCAGCAGCGACAGGGAACTGGGCAAAAGCATCGCCCTTATCACAGATGGACGGTTTTCCGGTGCATCCACAGGGCCTGTTATCGGCCATTGCAGTCCGGAGGCGGTTGATGGAGGTCCTATCGCCTTAGTGGAAGAAGGGGATTTGATAGAGATAGACGTGATGGCGAGAAAGCTGGATATTGTAGGGATTGACGGAGAGCGCAAGACGCCGGAAGAAATAGAACGGATTCTGGAAGAGAGGAAGAAAAACTGGAAACCAAGGGAGCCGAAATACAAAAAGGGTGTGCTGCGCCTGTTTAGCGAACATGCAGTGAGTCCCATGAAAGGCGCATACCTTGCCTATGGCGACCATTAAGTCCTTATCTGACGTAGTGTGGTGGCGGTATTGACAGACGTATGAATGGAAATGGCAGAACTTTAATAAGGAGGCTAAAGAAATGATACTGGAAATTGAGAAGAAGATAGAAGAGCTGGGGATTGTGCCGGTAGTAGTGCTGCAGGATGTGAAGGATGCAAAGCCTCTTGCACAGGCATTGTGCAAAGGCGGCCTGCCCTGTGCGGAGGTTACTTTCCGCACGGCGGCTGCTAAGGAAGGAATCCGCATTATGGCAGAGGAATTTCCCGAAATGCTGGTTGGAGCAGGAACCGTACTTACAACAGAGCAGGTTGATGGGGCGGTTTTGGCAGGAGCGAAATTTATTGTCAGTCCGGGATTTGACCCTGAAATTGTAGACTACTGTCTGGAAAAGAAAATTCCTGTATTTCCGGGATGTATTACCCCATCAGAGATTGCGCAGGCTGTAAAGAGAGGACTTAGGGTGGTGAAGTTCTTTCCGGCAGAGCAGTTTGGAGGCGCAGCAACAATTAAAGCATTGTCGGCGCCCTATGTGGGACTTAAATTTATGCCAACCGGGGGAGTTGGAACCGCCAACCTGAAGGATTATTTCGGGTGCAAAGCAGTGACGGCCTGCGGCGGAAGCTGGATGGTAAAGGGCGATTTGGTTGCAGCTGGAAGGTTTGATGAAATAGAACGCCTTACAGCGGAGGCAGTAAAGCTTGCCGCCGAAATCCGCGGCTAGGAAAGAAGGGAGGATGGATGATATGGACTTAAAATTAAAACCTGCAAATGAGTGTAAATATGATGCAGTATCCCTGGGGGAAGTGATGCTGCGCCTGGATCCGGGAGAAGGAAGAATCCGCACGGCAAGAAGCTTCCGGGCATGGGAAGGCGGCGGAGAGTATAATGTTATCCGGGGACTGCGTAAGTGCTTTAAATTAAATACTGCTGTTATTACGGCTTTTGCTGATAATGAAGTGGGAATGCTGATGGAAGACTTCATTATGCAGGGAGGAGTGGACACTTCTCTGATTAAATGGATGAAGACAGACGGGATTGGCCGTATCTGCCGGAACGGAATTAACTTTACGGAGCGGGGGTTCGGCATCCGTGGAGCAGTGGGCTGCTCTGACCGTGCCAATACTGCCATTTCTAAGGCAACGCCGGAAGACTTTGACTTTGAATATATTTTCGGCAAGCTGGGCGTACGTTGGCTGCACACAGGAGGAATTTATGCGGCCCTGTCCGAACAATCCTGTAAAACGGTAATAGAAGCCATTAAAACAGCAAAAAAATATGGAACAATCGTCTCCTACGATTTGAACTACCGTCCTTCCATGTGGAACGCAATCGGCGGACAGGCAAAAGCGCAGGAGGTTAACAGAGAAATTGCAGGCTATGTGGATGTAATGATTGGAAATGAAGAAGATTTTACCGCTTGTCTGGGATTTGAGGTGGAAGGAAACGACACTGATTTGAAGGAACTGAATCTGGACGGCTACAAGAAAATGATTAATGAAGCAGCCAGGACTTATCTTAACTTTAAAGCAGTGGCAACTACTCTCCGGGAGGTAAAGACAGCAACTATAAATGACTGGAGCGCGATTTGCTGGGCAGATGGGGAAATATACAAGGCAAAGGATTATAAAGGTCTGGAAATTATGGACCGTGTGGGCGGAGGCGACTCCTTTGCATCAGGATTGATTTACGGTCTGATGACCACAGGCGATGCAAATCTGGCGGTAAACTATGGGGCAGCTCATGGCGCGCTGGCAATGACCACACCAGGAGACACGACCATGGCAAGCAAAAAAGAAGTAGAAGCCATTATGGGCGGCGCTGGAGCAAGGGTACAAAGATAAATAAAATAACGGCACAGTAAAAGCCGATGCAGGAGAAGGTCATAAGGAAAATACTTATGACCTTTTCATTTGGCTGGCGCTTTTGGTAAATCGTAATAACCTTTTATGGATAAGTATTAAAAAATTTGAAAATTAAATTGAGATATACAAAAAGAGTATTTATAATAGATATAAGAGGTAAAATAACAGAAAGGAGGATGTGTCTATGTATAATATTATAACAATTGAGCGCCAGTATGCCAGCGGCGGAAATGAGATAGGGAAAAAATTAGCTGAGGCGCTTGGGTATACACTTTATGACAGAAATATCCTTATGGAAGCAGCCAAAAATCTTGATATCCCTTTCGTAAAAATAGAGGGGCTGGAGGAAAGCAGTTCAGGCGGCATCTTACTTAATCTTTCCAAAACGCCCTTAGGGGGATTGTCCCACAGCAAAGAGCTTCCTTTAGCGGATAAGCTGTTTCTTGAAGAAAAACGGATTATTGAAGAAGTGGCGCAGGCCGGAAAATGTGTGATTGTGGGAAGAGCGGCCGGATATATCCTTAGAAGGCGGGAGAGCAGCTTAAGGGTGTTTATCCATGCGGATAAAGAAAAGAGGATACAAAGAGCAATAGAAAAGGAAGGCATTAAACAGACGGAAGCGGAGAATGCTCTGAAAAAGAATGATAAGAGAAGGAGCGGCTTTTACAATTCAGTTACAAACTGGGTATGGGGGGACCCGAAGTATTACGAGCTGTATATAAACGCTGGAAGGCTGGGCATTGATTTATGTGTGGAAATTCTTGCAAAAGCGGCAAAAGGCTAAAAATCTGTGAATAAAAATAAGGAAAGGGGCTATCGGGAAATAGATAGCTCTACACAGGGGCAGGTGTGATTCATATG
>CAMUHA010000222.1 GCA_947088515.1 uncultured bacterium | reverse complement strand
ATATCCTTTGCATACATTTCATTTACCAGATTTTTCAGATTTACACCCAGTTTTTCATTTTGTCCGGTTGTGCATATACTGTCAAAATTGTCTGTGACAGCTATCAGCCGGACTCCCAGAAAGGGAAAAATCTTTTCAATATAGTTTCCGGTTTCAATGTGGTTTCTGCCAAAACGTGATAAATCTTTTACAACAATACAGTCTATCTTTTGTGTTCTCACATCCTGCATCATACGTACAAAGCCTTCTCTATCAAAGTTGGTCCCGGTTTTCCCTGTATCTGTATAACAGCCTGAAAGAATCATATCCTTCTGGCTGCGGATAAAAGCCCTTGCAATTTCTATCTGGGCTTCAATTGAATCATTGCTTTTGTCCTTTCCCCTCTGCCTGCCCGATCCCCCCTTCTCTTCCACAGACAACCTTGCATAAATCCCGGCACGATACGCTTTTTCCAGGTCTTTTTCCGCCTCTGCATCCAAATTAATTCCTTTTTTGGAAACTCTAGCCATATACACCCCATTTTCCTAATCCCTGTTTATTCCCTGTTGTCAGAGCAAACTACTTTTGAAAACAATTCCTTATGCTGGTATTCCAGATATACCCTTTTATCTTCATATACCAAAATACGTTTTACAAAGGAGACCAGCATTTCTCTGGAAAGCTCCCCTATCTGTATGTCTGATTTCATCTCTCCCAGGCATTCTTCCGCCATAACCTTTGCTTTATAAAGTTTTTTTATAGTTTCTTCCTGTCTGTAGACGGTTTTTTGAAGCTCCTTGTAACGGCTTTCGTATATCTCCCCAAAATCCTTAAAATCTGTTTCCGTAATAACACCCTTTATCCAGTCTTCATGTAAACCGGCTTTAATCATTAAATACTGACCCAGTTCCTCTTTCAGTCTCTTGATTTCCCTGTCAAAGACAGCTCCTTCCCCAAAGCAAACCTCCATCTGTTCCACAGCGCTTTGAACCTTCTTTTTATTTAAAAACAAAGCAGCCTGCTGCCTGATTCCGGTTAACACAAGACCGTTTAAATCCTTCTCCGAAATCTTGTGTCTGCTGCATGCTCCGCTCTTATTTCTGGTAGGGCAGATAAAAGAAACTGTTTTTTTCCCTTTATAATGGTGCACCCGGCGTATCATGGCCTCCCTGCAATCCCCGCAGAATAAAATTCCAGCGTAAATATGGGCTTTTTTTTCTTCCCCTCCTGCACGGGTGTCTATTTTAAGGAGCTCCTGCACAGTTTCAAAATCTTCCATGGATATTATGGCTTCATGTGCATTTTTCACCTTTGTCCATTCTTCTTCCGGCTTTTTCACAGATTTTTTTATTTTGTAATTCACTTTTTCCACTTTCCCCTGCACCAGCGTTCCCGTATAATTTTCGTTTACCAGTATTCTTTTTACTGCTGCTGCAGACCATTTCGTATTTACCCCTGTTACAAAACCCGTCTGGTATTTCTCTCCCTGCATCTTTTTATATTCCATAGGAGAAAGGATTCCCATACCATCCAGCATTTTTGCAATAGCCAGATTGCTGTATCCGTTAATTTTCCATGCAAAAATTCTCCGCACCATATTGGCGGCATAATCGTCTGGAACCAGCAGGTTTCTGTTATTTTTACTTTTCTTATATCCATAAACTGTAAAAGCGCCGATAAAGTCGCCCTTTTCTCTTCTGACTTTCTGATGGCTTCTCACCTTGCCGGATATATCCCCCGCATAAGAGTCATTGACAAAATTTTTTACGGGAACGACCAGCGATTTTTCATTATAATCCGCGCTTAGGGAATCAAAATGGTCCGTCAGCGCAATAAACCGCACTGAAAAAGCCGGAAATGTCTTTTGAATCAACCGTCCGGCTTCTATATAATCACGCCCCAATCTGGATAAATCCTTTACTATCACACAATTTACCTTTCCCGCTTCTATGTCCTGCATCATCCGCTTAAATTCCGGCCTGTCATAATTCGTCCCTGAAAAACCATTATCAGTATAAATATCATAAATTTCCATGTTATTTTGCCCTTTGATATAGGACTGTATCATGTCCTTCTGGGACAGGATACTATTGCCATGTATTTTGCTTCCCTTTCCCTCCCAGATGGAATCATCTTCACGACTTAAACGAAGATAAACGGCTGCCTTATAAAACTCCTTTTCTTTCATCTGTATTCCTCCTGTTTAAAGACTTTGTCTATCCATTTTCTTTTGGCGGTTCTTTGCCCTCTACATCATAATCTGGATTTTTCTTTTGGCATACAGAACCATACATTCATCAATCGAAGATACCGCATCCTCCATAAATCCTGTCTGCAGAATATATTCTCCTACATTTTGCGCAAAGGGATTGCCTGTTTGTTCCATAAACGATTTGATACGGCGCTCCATACATTCCTTTGTATCAATAGTAATTTTATCTGCCTCTGCCAGCTCTTCTCTTTTTAAGTCCATAATATTCATACACTGCATACGTCTTAATTCTTCTATTGATAAATCCATAAATTTTCTTTTTCGCGCAAAATAATATTTTCTTCCATTTTATTTTTCTGCCTGAATGTCCTATGACACACAATTGCTTATCTAAAATAGGTCTGACGCCTCTCTGACAATATAATAACTCGCTCCCCCGTATCTAAAAAGCCAATTACCACTCCTCTTCCTGTCAGGTTAAGCACGCCCCCCTGCACTTGCGTAATTCCGCTGCGGATTAAAGGGGTCGAGTCAAAAGACCTTCCCTGCTGGTCCTGCATCAGTCCATACAGTTTAGGAATAACCGGATAGGTAAAGCTGCTGACGCTCATGGGAATAACAGAAGAACGTTCCACATAAGCCACCCCCATTTCTCCACTGACTGGCTGGTATACCACTCCTTCTAGCCCGCTTAGCTCCGCTGACAATGTATAGTCTGCTATTAAATCATAATAATCATTGGAAATAATCTTTTCACGGTCTGTCATTTTCTTAATATATCCTGTCTGCCGTCTTTAGTGTAATATATGTGAAAAACAAAAAAACGCCCGCAAAATGCACCATATGTTTCCTGTGCATTCCTGCCGACGTTCTCTCATTATTAACTTTTAATCAGATGGCTGAAAAGCCTCCCTGACTTTTATTTTTGTTCAATCATCTTCAGATTATCCGGATTCTCCCCGCTGATACTCCGTATATCAATCACCGGTCCTCCAGTTCCCTCTATATACTCTCTTGTAATTGTTACCCTGCCAATATTATCATCTTTGGGGATTTCATACATAATATCCAGCATAAAGTCCTCAATAATGGCCCGCAGCGCCCTCGCTCCGGTATCTTTCTCCATCGCTTTGTCTGCAATAGCTTCCAGTGCGCCTTCATCAAATTCAAGCTTGACTTCGTCAAGCTCAAGAAGCTTCTGGTACTGCTTTAAGATTGCGTTTTTCGGCTCTTTTAAAATCTTGACCATCATGGACTTATCCAGCGCAGCTAATGTATAGACGATTGGAAGACGTCCCAGAAATTCCGGAATCATGCCAAACTTTTTTAAATCCTCCACTGTTACCCTGCTTATAATATCCTTTTCCTTGTCAAACTTATCCTTAAGCTCCGCATTAAATCCAATGGATGTCTGCTTTTTCAAACGCTGCTTGATAATCTCTTCCAAATCAGGAAACGCTCCCCCACAGATAAAGAGAATATTTCTGGTATTGATTGTAGCAAGCGGCACCATGGCGTTTTTGCTGTTGGCCCCTACTGGAACTTCCACATCCGCCCCTTCTAAAAGCCGCAGCATCCCCTGCTGTACACTTTCTCCGCTGACATCCCTGCTGGTGGTGTTTTTCTTTTTGGCAATCTTATCAATTTCATCAATAAAGACAATTCCTCTTTCTGCCTTTTCCACATCATTCCCCGCAGCGGTGAGAAGCTTGGAAATCACACTTTCGATGTCATCGCCAATATATCCGGCTTCTGTAAGGGACGTAGCATCCGTAATGGCAAGGGGCACATCCAAAAGCCTTGCAAGGGTTTTTACCAGATATGTTTTCCCACTTCCTGTGGGACCAATCATCAGCATATTGGATTTTTCAATTTCAATATCATCCAGAGTTCCTGTGGCAACTCTCTTGTAATGATTATAGACGGCCACAGATATTACTTTCTTGGCATATTCCTGTCCAATCACATAATCGTCAAGCTGGGCTTTGATTTTGTGGGGAGGCGGGATATTCTTTATGTCCAGTACTTTCTCCTGCCCGGTTTTGGGTTTTTTCTTTTTAATCCTCTGCTTATTGGGTATTCCGCCTTCTCCCTGAAGGTCCGAAATATTCACAAAACGGATATTGGGAAATCCCTTTCCTCCCATATTTTTATTTAAGTCGTCCATCAGCGATGGATTGTTTAACATCCCCTGATAATCAAACTGGCTCACAGTATCCATGGTCTTGTGCATACAGTCATTGCATACGGAAATATGATTTGGAAGCTTGAACATCTTTCCTGCTTTACTCTCCGGCCTCCGGCAGATAAAACAGACATCCTCATATTCACTTTCCTTTTTTTCTTCTTTTTTTTCTTCTGTTCCCTGCTCTTTATCCTCTAACTGGTTTTTATCTTTTTCATCAAAATCTGACATATATGTTCCTTTCTTTCTGCCTGCCGCAGAATCTCCTGCAGCACTGTTTTATTTCAATATCTGGAACCACTTCCAGAGCTCTTCCCTTTATGGCCGCCGCTTATACGATTCTCCGCACAGAAAGAATCTCTTTATAAGTGGCATGAGTAATTTTAATTCCCGTTTTCTGGGTGCTTGCATGGACAATCTGCCCATTTCCAATATATATCCCCACATGTCCTGCATAGCAGACTACATCACCAGGCTGCGCTTCTGAATAAGATACGCTGCTGCCGGAGCTTCTAAGGGAATAAGACGTACGCGGCACACTGTAGCCAAAATCCTTGTACACCCGCCATACAAAGCCGGAACAGTCCGCCCCTTCTGTCAGGCTTGTGCCTCCCGGCACATAAGGATTACCAATAAACTGACAGGCATAATTGGCAATCTGCTGCCCCTTGCTTCCTGTGCCTGAATAATTGGACGCCGACGCATAGCTTTTGCCGGAAGAGGAACTCTTGCCGGAAGATTTATCTTCTGTGTTCTTTGACGAGCTCTGGGAGTCGCCGGA
>CAMUHA010000221.1 GCA_947088515.1 uncultured bacterium | reverse complement strand
CCGTGTTACCGCCGTGAAAGGGCGATGTCTTAACCGCTTGACCACGGAGCCTTCTCTTTTAGTCCTGATTTATTTCCTTACCGGAACTAATATTATCATAACCATACACATTTGGCAAGAAAAACTTTTATATTTTTCAAGCTATTTCTAAAGTTGGACAGCTGTTCCCAGGCTGGCATTGTATCCTTTTCCACAAACAGCTGCCTACAACTACTTGCTTAATGATTCTTCCTGCAATCTGTCAAATTCCGCCATACACGCGTCTACCGTATCGCCATTTAACAGGTTTCGCACAATAATACATGTATTCCCCCATTGCTCCATCTTCATTCCTGCATTAGAACCAAGCACATAGACATTTTCCTCAATTCTGTCATTTAAAGGCTTAAGCGCAGGAATACATTCCACTTCTATGTTTTTAGAAGGCGAAATTACCTTATTGGTTTCTGTATATACCTGAAGAGCTTCATCAGAAAGCATGATATCCAGTGTACGCATAGCATCCTCGGCATGTTCCGCCTCCGCGCCTATAGCAAGCCCTGTCATAGACACAACAGGCATCTGTCCACGGCTGCTCGGAAAACCAATAACCACAAGCTCAAAGTCCGGGGCTCCATAAGCAGTTTCTGTGTTTGCCGCCCCCCAGTAGGCCATCACAATTGGCGTTTTTTGCGCAAGAAAATCCGTTTTCTCTCCTTCAATTGCCTCGCTTACATAAGCCTTTTCTGCATCAATATACCCCTCATCCATCATCTCTTTCAGAAATTCAAATCCAGGACGCATATAATCGCTGTATTTACTCTCTCCGCTGTTTAACGCAGCAATTTCCGCCTCTGTATCGCCACCATTATATAAATCCGCAAATGCCTGTGCCAGAACAAAAGTTTCCAGCCACCACCGGTTCGCCCCCACTGGCGTCTCAATGCCATTTTCCTTAAAAACCTTGCAGCACTCCAGAAATTCCTCTGGCGTTTCCGGCAGGTCAAGATTATATTGGTCAAACATATCCTTATTTATAAACAGCCCATATGCCACAACCTCCTGTGGAATTGCTATCAGCTTTCCATCAACAATATTGGCCGCCTTTACCACATCACGCAAGTTATCTGCACAGTCAAGACCTGATAAATCCATCAGCCTTCCTTCTTCTCCCAACGCCTGAATCGTATCCGGATTCAGCAGATAAATATCATCCATATTATTACGGGCTCTGTCAAGGGTTACTTCATCGTAAGTTCTATCCTGATAATTTTCTGCCGTATAAGTTACATAATCTACTTTTACTCCCAACTTTTCCTCTGCCATAACAACTGTTTTATCAGCGGCAGTTCTCGCAATATTATCTGCATTCGGGTCTGTTTTCTCCATGGGGCTAAATAAATTTACGATTTTTTCATTCTTTTCCTCTACAGCAAGTAAATTCCCATTCAACTCCATTGTGCCGCCGCAGGCTGTCAACATAAACGCAAACGCCCCAATCAGTCCAGCTGTTATTTTTTTTGCTTTCCTTATTTTGTTGTTTTCCATTTACTATTTCCTTCCTCATAGATACTGCCTGATTACTTTCTTTAATAATGCTACATCAATAGGTTTTGCCAGATGAACATTCATCCCTGCATCCAGCGCCTCCTTTTCATCCTCTGCAAACGCATTTGCAGTCATGGCAATAATAGGGATTTCTCTTGCATCCTTACGATTTAATGCCCTAATCGCCTTTGTTGCCTCATAACCGTTCATAACAGGCATCTGGACGTCCATTAAAATCGCATCGAATTCACCCTCTTTGGCCTTAATAAAACGCTCTAATGCTATTTTACCATTTTCTATAATTTCACAATCTGCGCCTTCCATTGATAAAATTTCTGACAAAATTTCTGCATTAATTTCATTATCTTCCGCTGCAAGAAAATGCAGTCCTTCCAGGCTGCCCTCTTCCAATGTCCCTGCATTCTTATTTTCCTTCCCTTGCGTTTGCATTTCCAAGATTTTATCTTTTAATGCTGACACAAAAAAAGGTTTTGCCATTACCCCGGTATTTTCCAGCCGAAGCATCTCTTCCATCTCCTCTGCGTCATGAGATGTCAAAAACAAAACCGGCACTTGAATCGGCACAGCTTCCCTTAGTCTTCCTGCTGCGCTAACGCTATTTTCCTCTCCCCCATCAATATCAAGCAAAACCACCTGATATTCGTTTTCAAAACTATCACCTTTTAGCCCAAGGGACAACGCCTCTTCCACCCCTATAGCTGTATCTACTAATACATCCATATCCTTCATCAGCATTTGAATGTTTTTACTGCTCTGCTCATCACTGTCTACTACCAGAATCCGAAAGATATTATTCTTTCGCCAAAACTGGTTTTCAGCCTGCCCTTCCGGGATGCGGAATTCTATTTCCACCCTGAAAAGACTTCCCTTATTTACTTCACTGAAAACATCAATCGTTCCTCCCATAAGCTCCACAATATTTTTGGTAATTGCCATTCCAAGCCCGGTTCCCTGCACCTTATTTGTTGTACTGTTTTCTGCTCTGGTAAAAGCATCAAAAATAGTCTCAAGATATTCCGGCGTCATTCCATATCCATCATCTTCCACTTCAATCCTTATATGCTCAAACTGGTCGGACCGCTGTCTAAGCCCAATAATGCGGAACCAGATATTGCCTCCCTCCTGCGTGTATTTTACTGCATTTGAAAGAAGATTTATTAAAATCTGGTTTATCCTTGTTTCATCCCCCATAAGGTACTCATGTTGAACATCTATTACTTCCACATGAAATTTCTGCTCTTTTGCCCTGGCCATTGGCCGGATAATCGCATCCACAGAAGACACCAACGCATTTAAAGTAAACTCCTCCACATTAAGCACTACTTTTCCGCTTTCAATCTTAGAGACATCCAAAATATCATTGATCAGATTAAGTAAATGCTGTCCGGAAGCCATAATCTTTTTTGTATATTCTTTCACTTTTTCCGGATTTTCCGCGTCTTTTGCCAGCAAAGTCGTAAATCCAAGAACCGCATTCATTGGTGTGCGTATATCATGTGACATATTTGAAAGAAACATTGTTTTGGAATTGCTCGCAATCTGTGCTGCCTGCAGCGCCTCTGCCAGTTGCTTATTATGAATCTCTCTTTCCGCCTCCTGTTCCTTCCTGATTTTGTTATGCTGTCTCTGGCTAAAATAATATAAAATACAACATAACAAAAAGGCAATCAGCATAACCGCAACAACAATAAAAATATTTTGGTTGACAGCCCTTCCCTCCTGCTGAATCGCTTCAATAGGAACATAGCCAATCAAATAAATTGACCCATTGTTAACCGTCCACATATAGTTCAGAGAGTCTTTTCCTCTGATATCATGGTAGAACATGAAATTTTCCCCATTTTCCAGACATTTGGAAACTTCCTTCCGTAGCTCTTCATTTTGGATATCATTGGCCCGGTAAAAATCTTCCAGATTTACATGCCCTGCATTTCTCTCCCCCATCCCTCTAGGCTTTAGCACGAGTCTTTCTGTTTTGGCATCCATAACATAAAGCATAGCTTTTTTGTTATAAAATCCCTCCGGAAGCGACTCATCAAGTGTATCATAGACATACTCCACATAAAGCGTTCCAATCTCTCCATCCTCCCTGACAACAGGACATTTCATTGTATAAGCCCATGTTCCCATATAATTTAAATATGATTGGGCAATTGGCAGTTCATTCACCATATTTCCTGCTGAAAAATCAAGCCCTTCTTCTGTAAACGCCTCTCCTGTATTGGAAATCCCCTCTGTTTCCCCTGCCCGTATAAACGATACCTTTACCATTGTCTGATTTTTGGCATAAGAAAGAATATATTCCTCCGGGTCCTTTCCAGCAGCAATTTCCTGCGCCATTAGCTGCTGAAATTCCGCTTCCTTATTTAAAACAGCTTCAATGGTGCTCTTTATCAAATTAAGACTTTCACTTAAATTTTGAACCGCAGATGCAGACATTTCTGCTGAAATTTTTCGTGCCACCGAAAACACAGCTATCCCAAAAATCAAGAAAATAAGTACAATAGAAAGAAGCAAAGGAAATCCTTTGTCTATCCTGCCTTCACTCTGTTCCTTTTTCATTTTATACCCCCGCATACCGCAGCCCGACCCCAATTTGCGCAGCTGTGCTTTTCTTCATTATATCTTATGCCTGCTGCCTGAAATTCGCTTCGGCCTGCTTTACACTGTTTACATGCTACTCTTTTACTTTTTGCTTATCTTATCATAAATCCTGCCCCTGGACAAGAAAAAGGACAGCCATACGCTGTCCTTTTCGAATCTTATGTCAATATTCCAGACTCATAACAATATTTTGTGGATAATCACCATACTTTTCTCCAAATAAGTTAAAACCTCCTATATACTTTGCATCCTCTTTATTCCCAATTCGGAGTATAATTGCCTTCTCCGGCACAATTCCCAGCTTTTCAACGGTGACGTTTCCCACACGCTCCTCATTAATATAGCATCCGTCCTGACGCACACTCCAACTGGTAAGAAGACCATATTGGGTGCTGCCGGATTCCCATACCCGTGGGGTATAGCGTCCGCGTCTTGCCCCAAAATCTCCCGGAGAAAGAAAGGTTCCACATTCCATACCATTAATCCACAGTGTAATTTCCGACTTCCAGTCCTCTCTATAGTTGGCAGCTTCCGAACAAATTTCCATTGTAAAGCTTATGCTTTGCAAAACTCTGCTCTTAGGCAGTTTATTGGGAAAACGGTATTCCACGTAACCGCTTGCGCTCCAAAGAAGCTGTGCGCGGAACCTCTCCGGCATATAAAAACAGGTTTCCAGGTCTTCATTTCCTATAATACCATTTTCATCCGCAATGCCGCAGGTTGGCCTGGCTTCACAAATAGAATAAGCGCCTATCGGCATGTCCACTGTTACAACCTCATGTACATTCTGCGCAACATCCGTCAAATCTATGTTGATTGTATCCCTCTTCCGGCTGCAAAGCTTTACCGCTCCTCTTGTTCCTGGCTGTACTTCCGCGTTAATCAGTCCTGCCATTTCCAGCATTTTTACATGAAGGGCAGCGCTGGAAGGCGCAATGCAAAGCTTTTCCGAAATCTCCACGATACTCAAACTTTCTGTATATAGTAATTTTAAAATATCAAGCCGCACTGGTGAAGACAGAGCTTTTCCAAGATTACAAAGTTCCTGTGCATCCGATAAATCCAATGATAGGGGCTTTGCCATATCGCACCTC
>CAMUHA010000220.1 GCA_947088515.1 uncultured bacterium | reverse complement strand
ATATATTTTAACCTGATTATGCGGGCGAGGATTCTTGGAAAAAAGATTATTCTGGACAGTGGCGGGGAATATTTAAAAAGAAGTATTAATGCCTGTCCCTTTATGGTAAAGCCTAATGTAAAAGAGCTTGAAATCTTAACAGGCAGAAAGGCAAGAAGTCTGGAGGATATTATCGGAGCGGCGCTGCAGATGGGAGGACGGGGGATTGGCCATGTGATGGTTTCCATGGGAGCCAAAGGTCTTTTGTATGTGGCCGACAGACAGATTCTTTATGCAAAGGCGCCTGCGGTAAAAGCGGTAAATACCGTAGGATGCGGGGACAGTGTTGTGGCCGCTTTTGCCATGGCCTATGAGAGCGGAATGAGCGATGCGGAACTTTTGAGGTATTGTGTGGGAATATCAGCGGCTAATGCAACTACGCTGGAAAGCGCGGTGATTCCAATGGAAAAGGCGGAAGAACTGATGGAAAAGGTGGAGATTACCAGATATTAGGCATGGAGTCTTACACTGTGGCAGGAAACAGAAATTTTTAAAAGTTTTATACAATGCAAAAGCCTCCGGGGGATGCCGGAGGCTTTGCATTCTTATGAGGGGGGAGATAGTGAGTTGTTCAACTATCTTGATTAATATAATAAAGGTTAAATGTGTATAAAGTGTGTCCGATTTATGATTAAAATCTTAAATCCTCTAAATAAAAAATTAAGGACATGAAAAGAAAAAAGAAACATATATTAACTAAAATGGAAAGCTAAATCACAGGAAGCAAGAAGATTGAAAAAAACTTATATTCGTGCTATCTTATTATATAGTTGCAATGTAGCGGCGAAATGAATGCTTTTGGAGGCAGGAAACTGGTATGAAATGTGAAGATTTGTTAAAAGGAATTTCCTATGAATGTATAAGAGGAAACCTGGATGGGGAAGTAAAGGAAGTGGTTTACGATTCCCGGAAAATATCAAAGGATTGTCTGTTTATCTGTATCTGCGGTTACAATGTGGATGGTCACAGCTTTGCAGCGGAAGCGGCCCGGAAGCAGGCAAGGGTTATTGTGGTGCAGAAGGATGTGGAAATCCCAAAAGAAAGCGACGTTACAGTGATTAAAGTGGAGGATACCAGGTATGCCATGGCATTTATTTCAGCAGCATACTTCGGCCATCCGGCCGACCGGCTTAAGGTGATTGGAATTACAGGAACCAAGGGGAAAACCACCACCACTTACCTGATTAAATCTATTTTGGAAAAGGCAGGCTACCGGGTGGGGCTTGTAGGCACCATTGAGACGATTATAGGCAAGCGGCATATTCCTGCCTGCAACACCACGCCGGAGTCTTTTTTGCTTCAGCAGTATTTTAAGGAAATGGAAGAGGAAGGCTGTCAGATTGTAGTGATGGAAGTGGCTTCCCAGGGCTTAAAGCTTCACAGAACCCAGGGCTTTACCTTTGAAATTGGTATTTTTACCAATCTGGAACCAGACCATATAGGTCCAAATGAACATGCGGATTTTGAAGAGTATCAGGCATGTAAGGGGCTTTTGTTTAAGCAGTGCAGGCTGGGGATTGTCAATAAGGACGACGCCCATATGGAAGCCGTTTTAAAGGGGCATACCTGCCAGGTGGAAACTTATGGCTTTGATGAAGGGGCGGATATTTATGCAAAGAATCTGAAACTGGTCAATAAGCCTGGAGAGTTGGGAATTGACTTTGAAGTAAAGGGCGGAATGGATTTTGAAGTGGAAGTGCCGGCTCCCGGAAGGTTTAGTGTCTATAACGCTCTTACAGCCATTGCGGTGTGCCGGCATTTTCAGGTGGAAATTCAGCAAATCCAAAAGGCTCTTTTGGGCGCCCATGTAAAAGGGAGAATTGAGATGGTTCCGGCGCCTGGTGAATTTACCCTTCTGATTGACTATGCCCATAATGCCATGAGTCTTAAAAGTCTCCTTACCACTTTAAGGGAATATAATCCTACAAGGCTGGTGTGCCTTTTTGGGTGCGGAGGGAACCGTTCAAAGCTCCGCAGATTTGAAATGGGTGAGGTCAGCGGGAAGTATGCGGATTTGACGATTGTCACATCGGATAATCCCCGGTTTGAAAAGCCGCAGGATATAATAGAAGATATCAAAACCGGAATAAATAAAACAGAGGGCAGGTATATTGAAATCTGTGACAGAAAAGAGGCAATCGCCTATGCCATTGCCCATGGACAGCCGGGGGATATTATTGTGCTGGCAGGAAAGGGCCATGAGGATTATCAGGAGATTGAAGGCGTGAAATATCCTATGGATGAGAGAGAGCTGATAAAAGAAATACTTCAGGAAGTGGGTACATGAAACAGGGAAGGTATGCCAATATTATAATTGATATTTCCCATGAAAAGGTAGACAGACCTTTCCAATATAAAATACCGGAAGAGCTGAAGGGAAAATTATCAGAAGGCGTATGTGTGCAGGTGCCTTTTGGAACAGGAAACCGCCTCCGGCAGGGGTATGTAGTGGAGATTACTGACAAGGCGGAATTTCCTGATGAAAAACAAAAGCTGATTCAAGGAATTGTAACAAAGGGCGTAAAGGTGGAAGCGGATGCCATCAGGCTCGCCGCATGGATGAAGGATACCTATGGTTCTACCATGATTGCGGCGCTAAAAACAGTGCTGCCTGTCAAACAGGCTATGAAACCCAAAGAAAAAAAGAAAATTACCAGACTTTTATCCAGGGAGGAAGTATGCTCCCTTTGGGGAGAATGTGAAAGAAAGCGCCAAAATGCCAAGGCCAGGGCGCTTAAGGCTCTTTGCACGGAACCGGAGTTGCCTTATGAACTGGTAGTGGGAAAGCTGAATGTGTCCCCTGCTTCCTTAAAAAGTCTGGAAAGCCAGGGCGTAATTGCCATAGAGAGAGAGAATTGTTACAGAAATCCGGTGAAACTGGAAACGGCAAAGGAGGCGGGAAAAGCATTAAGCAGGGAGCAGCAAAGCATTTGTGAGGACATTTTCTCTGATTTTGATATGGGAAGGAACAAAACCTACCTGATACGGGGAATCACCGGAAGCGGAAAAACGGAAGTCTATTTATCCCTGATTGAGGGAATGATAAAAAGAGGAAAACAGTGCATTGTTCTGATACCGGAGATTGCGCTGACTTATCAGACCCTTCTGCGGTTTTATAAAAGGTTTGGCGACCGGGTTTCTGTTATAAATTCCACCTTGTCTGCAGGGGAGAAGTTTGACCAGTGCGAAAGGGCCAAAAAGGGAGAGCTTGACGTGATAATCGGCCCCCGTTCGGCATTGTTTGTGCCTTTTCCCAATCTGGGAATGATTGTGATGGATGAAGAGCATGAGGCCAGTTATAAAAGTGAAACCATGCCCCGGTACCATGCAAGGGAAACCGCCCGTTACCTGGCAGATTTAAAGGGAGCAAGCCTTGTGCTTGGCTCTGCAACTCCGTCTCTGGAAGCCTACTACCGGGCAAGAGCGGGAGAATATGCGCTCTTTACCTTAGACCGGAGGCTTACAGGCGGAAAGCCGGCCGAGGTTTCCATTGTAGACCTTCGGGAGGAGCTAAAGAATGGCAACCGTTCCATTTTCAGCAGGAAGCTTCAAGAGCTGATAGAGGACAGATTAAATAAAAAAGAACAGATTATGCTTTTTTTAAACAGAAGGGGGTATGCGGGATTTGTATCCTGTCGTTCCTGCGGATATGTGATGAAATGTCCCCACTGTGATGTTTCCCTGTCCCAGCATATGGGAGGCAGGCTGGTATGTCATTACTGTGGATATGAAACGCCCCAGCCGGATAAATGTCCTTCCTGCACATCTCCCTATATTCTGGGATTTAAGGCGGGGACCCAGCAGATTGAACAGCTTTTGTATAAAAGATTTCCGGGGATTCGTGTGCTTCGGATGGATGGGGACACCACCCGCACAAAGGACAGCTATGAAAAGATACTAACCTCCTTTTCTTCCGGGGAAGCGGATGTGCTTACCGGCACCCAAATGATTGTAAAAGGTCATGATTTCCCTAATGTAACGCTAGTTGGGGTGCTTGCAGCGGACTTGTCATTAAATGACAGCAATTACCGGGCGGGGGAGAGAACCTTCCAGCTGCTTACCCAGGCAGCCGGCCGGGCCGGGCGGGGGATAAAGCCGGGGGAAGCGTTAATCCAGACTTACCGTCCCGACCATTACAGTATTGTAAGGGCAGCCCGGCAGGATTATGAAGCTTTTTATGAAGAAGAGATTATATACAGGGAGATGGGAGCTTACCCGCCCGCCGGTCATATGATGGCGGTTCTCATAAGCGCGAGAGAGGAGCAGAAGGGAGAGGCGCTTTCAAAGAAGGCGGCAGAACTTGCAAAGAAGGCGTTTGCCCCAGGCGGTAAGCTTTCTCATTTTGCCCCGAATACATCAGTGATCGGCCCTGCAAAGGCGTCTATTGGAAAGATTAATGATATTTACCGATTTATCATATATTGTAAGTCATCTGACTATGGACAACTGACAGAGATAAAGGATACAATAGAGCAGTATATACAGTCTCTTGGACTCAAAGATGAAAATGTGCAGTTTGATTTCGACCCTATAGAAAGTTATTAAAGAAAGGAATAAAAAAATGGCGATCAGAAACATAAGAGAAATAGGAGACCCGGTTTTAAATAAGACCTGTAAGGAAGTAAAGGAGGTAACAGACCGGACAAAGGAATTGATTGACGATATGTTTGACACGATGTATGATGCCGGAGGTGTAGGGCTTGCAGCGCCGCAGGTGGGAATTTTGAAGCGGATTGTGGTGATTGATGTAACGGGAGAGGAACCGGTTCTATTGATTAATCCGGTGATTTTGGAAACCAGCGGGGAGCAGTCAGGCAATGAGGGATGTCTTAGCGTTCCGGGAAAAACAGGAGTGGTGACAAGACCCAATTATGTGAAAGTGAAGGCTTATGACATGGAGCTTAAACCTTTTGAACTGGAAGGCACAGAGCTGCTTGCCCGTGCCATTATTCATGAGGTGGATCACCTGGAAGGGCGCTTATATGTGGAAAAGGTGGAAGGCGAGCTGATGAATGTTTCTGATTTAGAGGACGAGGAAGAGTAAAGGCGGCGGAAACACTTTTGATGGAGGTAGCAAATGAAGATTGTATACATGGGAACGCCTGATTTTGCGGTGGCGCCCCTTGAGGCGGTAATTAAAGCGGGACATACGGTATGTGCGGTTGTCACCCAGCCGGATAAGCAAAAGGGAAGAGGAAAAGAAGTACAAATGTCTCCGGTACAGGAATGT
>CAMUHA010000219.1 GCA_947088515.1 uncultured bacterium | reverse complement strand
TAAGTAAGACATTTTCCATCCTTTTGGACCTTTTCCTGTAAAATTGTCTTACTATCATAAAAAAGCTGTTTGTTCTCCAAATCAGAGAGAACAAACTTTTTAATAAATTTTTCTGCACATCCAATACCGCCATCAAGGTAAATCGCACCAATGACTGCTTCCATCACATCTGAAATAATTGAGTCCCGTCCCCTTCCTCCTGTGGACTCTTCCCCTTTGCCAAGCAGCACATAGTTTCCAAGAGATAAATCCCTTGCACAAAAGGCAAGCGCAGGCTCACAAACCATGGACGAGCGGATACGAGTCATCTGTCCTTCTGACATTTCCGGGTAAGTTTCAAAAAAGAACTGGCTGGAAACCAGTTCCAAAACTGCATCTCCCAGAAATTCCAGTCTCTCATAATTTTTTAATTTATTGATTTTCTGTTCATTAGAAAAAGAGCTATGGGTCAGCGCCTGCATCAGCAGTTTTCTGTTTCTGAACTCATAACCTATCTTTTCTTCCAGTTCTTTTAATTCTTTTAGTTTATACATATTGATACTCCTGCCACTGCTTTAAAGCGGCACAAACCATTCATTAAAAAAGCCCGTAATGGGCTTTTTAATTGACAGCATTTTTGATAAGATTAACTGCTTCCTCTACATTTGTGATTTTCTCTGCTTCTTCAGCCGGAATTTCAATATCAAATTCTTCCTCTATCCCCATGATAATTTGAAACACATCTAAGGAATCAGCTCCCAAGTCATCCACAAAAGTAGTCTCCATCGTAATTTCATCAGGGTCAACGTTAAGTACGTCAGCAATCACTTGTTTTAATTTTTCAAATTCCATAGCAAATTTCCTTTCTAATTTTCTTCCATTGTTATTTTTTCTTTTATTTTTTGATTGATATTCTGCTCTGTAAATGTAATACACTGCAGAATAGAATTTTTAATTTCTACTGCTTTTGAACTGCCATGCGTTTTCACTACAAGTCCCTTTAATCCTAACATGGGAGCTCCCCCATATTGTTCCAAATCAAATGCTTTTAATGTATCTTTCAGTGCAGGTTTTACAAGCAAGGCGCCTATTTTACTCCTTAGAGAAGTCATCATGCCCTCTTTTACCTTTTTTATGAGTACACCACCTACACCTTCATACAATTTCAAAATCACATTTCCCACAAAAGCTTCACAAACCACAACATCCGCATATCCGGCAGGAATATCCCTTGCCTCAATGCTCCCAATAAAATGAATATCCGGACAATTCTTTAAAAGTGGGAATGTTTCCTTTACTAGTGCGTTCCCCTTTTCCTCTTCGGCGCCTATATTGACAATACCGACTTTCGGATTTTTCACCCCCATAACATTTTCCATATATACAGAACCCATTTTGGCAAACTGTACAAGGTGGGAAGGCCTGGCATCTACATTGGCTCCACAGTCAATTAAAAGTGCACATCCTTTTTCTGTTGGAATAAGCGGCGCTAAAGGCGGCCTCTCAACTCCCTTAATTCTTCCTACAATTACCTGCCCGCCTACCAGCGTAGCTCCGGTACTTCCAGCAGAAACATAGGCATCGCAGGTTCCCTCCTTGACAAGCAAAAGCGCTTTTACAATAGAGGAGTTCTTTTTTCTGCGGACTGCCATTACTGGCGGTTCTGCAGTATCAATCACTTCTGTGGCGTTTACCACTTCCACCTGCTCTTTATTGTATGTATATTGGGCAAGCTCTTGATTAATAATCTCTTCTTTTCCCGTCAGATAAACCTTAACATGATTGTTTTCATTTACTGCGTCTATGGAACCTTTCACAATTTCAGAAGGTGCGTTGTCGCCGCCCATGGCATCAACCGCCACGTTTACATACTCTGCCATCCCGATCCTCCATGTTACTATCACTCTGGGGAAAAAATATTCCCACAACCAAGTACTACTCTACTATACTAAACCATATTATAAAAATCAAGGAAAATAATTAAGAAAGATTTTTTCCCTGCATGATGCTGCGCAAAAAAAAGCAATCCATAAATGGATTGCTTTATTATCAGCTTGGTATTAGTCAACGCTGATGATTTCTTTCTTATTGTAAGAACCACATTTCTTACATACCCTGTGTGGCACCATCAGTGCGCCGCATTTGCTGCATTTAACCAATGTAGGAGCACTCATTTTCCAGTTTGCTCTTCTTTTATCTCTTCTGGATTTTGAAGATTTATTCTTGGGACAAATAGACATCGTTACACCTCCTTACCTGCATGAAAGATATCTTTAATAGCTGCCATTCTGGGGTCAGGTACAAATGTATCACATCCACACTCCCCTTCATTCAAGTTATGCCCACACTCTCTGCATATACCCTTGCAGTCCGGTCTGCATAAAACTTTTACAGGCATGTTAATTAAGATTTCACCATTTATGAAAGCTTCCACATCCAACCCGTATCCGTGCATAAAATCCTGCCCGTCCTGATCTTCCACCTGGGCCCCGGCATCCGGCGAAAACAGTTCCTGTTCAAACCTTATCTCCAGTGGTTCTTTTACCATTTGCAGACACCTGTCGCAGGGAATTTCCAGAACCAGGTTCATACTTCCCTTCATCAGCGCTTTACCAGTTTCTATATTAAAAAATTCCATATCTATCGGTGATTTCTCACAGATATGATAGCTTATCCCCATATACAGAAAACTGTCCGGTTCGTAACAAAGGCTTTCTTTTCTGTCTTTTCCTTCAGATGTAAAAACATCAGTCAGATTCATTAACATAACAAGCTCCCTATCACTTACATATGTCAGGTTGTAAATGTATTTTACAATTCCACCACATACGCTTTCAAGTATAACTATGATGGTTGTTTTTGTCAATACCTCTTACCAATAAAAATTTTTTTTAGTTTTTTAATTCGTGTTGACTTTCTTTATCTCTTATGTATAATTAATGATTAATTAGTTTAGTTTTACTAAACACAAAGTTTTTTTTTGCAAGACTTCTGAAAACCACAGATTAAAATAAAAACAAGGAGTATTATGAATAACGGAATACAAATTGGTAACAAAATCAGAGACCTGCGATGCCGCAAAGGACTGACCCAGGAAGAGTTAGCTGACCGCTGCGAACTTTCAAAAGGATTTATCTCACAGCTGGAAAGGGATTTAACCTCTCCTTCAATCGCAACTTTGGTAGATATCCTTCAATGCCTTGGCACAGACTTAAAAGATTTTTTTAATGATTCCGAAGATAAACAAATTGCTTTTAAAGAATCTGATTACTTTGAGAAAAAAGATGAAGAGCTTCAAAACATAGTGGAATGGATTATTCCAAATGCCCAGAAAAATATGATGGAACCTATCCGTCTAACTCTCTCTCCCGGCGGAAGCACTTATCCTGACACACCACATGAAGGCGAAGAATTTGGTTATGTATTACAAGGAAGCATTTCCCTTATTCTGGGTAAAAAATGTATTCCTGTCAAAAAGGGAGAATCCTTTTATTACACAGCAAAAGAAACCCATTATATAAAGGCAGACAATAAGTCGGGCGCTGTCCTTATATGGGTAAGCAGCCCCCCAAGTTTTTAAAATACTAAGGAGATACAAGGAGGTTTTCCATGAATAAAATTTTAATCGATTTAAAAAACATCAGCAAGTCTTTTGATGGGCAAATGGTACTGGACGATTTAAATCTTTATATCCGGGAAAACGAATTTCTTACCCTGTTAGGACCCAGCGGTTGCGGGAAAACCACTACTTTACGCATTTTAGGCGGTTTTGAAACCCCTGATACGGGAAATGTTATTTTTGACAATGCAGATATTACACACCTTCCTCCTAACCGGCGGCAACTAAATACAGTTTTTCAAAAATATGCGCTTTTTCCCCATATGACAATTGCAGAAAATATTGCTTTCGGATTAAAAATTAAGAATAAATCCAAGGCTTATATTGATGACAAAATAAAATATGCGCTTAAACTGGTTAACCTTGAAGGATTTGGCAGCCGGATGCCGGACTCTCTAAGCGGTGGACAGCAGCAGCGAATTGCCATTGCACGCGCTATTGTCAATGAGCCAAAAGTATTGCTTTTGGATGAACCACTAGGCGCTCTGGATTTAAAGCTTAGACAGGATATGCAGTATGAGTTAATCCGCCTGAAAAACGAGCTTGGCATTACTTTCATTTATGTTACTCATGACCAGGAAGAGGCTCTTACTATGTCTGATACCATTGTTGTCATGAACCAGGGCTATATCCAACAAATCGGTTCACCAGAAAAAATATATAACGAACCTGAAAATGCTTTTGTAGCTGATTTTATCGGAGAAAGCAATATTATCAGTTCCACTATGTTGGAAGATAAACTGGTGGAGATTTTAGGAATCCGTTTTCCCTGTGTTGACACAGGATTTGGCAAAAATAAACCTGTAGATGTGGTAATCCGCCCGGAAGATGTAATGCTCTCTTCCACTGGCAAAGGAAGGATGAAAGGTGTAGTGACACATCTTATTTTTAAAGGTGTTCATTATGAAATGGAAGTGGCGGCAGGAGGATTTGAATGGCTGGTCCATTCCACAGGAATGTTTCCAGTGGGAACAGAAGTTGGCATAGATGTGGACCCCTTTAACATTCAGATTATGAATAAACCTGCTTCTTTGGATGAGGAGGCCGTAGGTGTCAATGAATAAGAAAAAACTGCTGGGTACGCCCTATTTTATCTGGTCTGTCCTGTTTATTATTGTTCCCCTTTGTATGGTTTTTTACTATGGACTTACCGATAAATCTCCACCTTAATCTGTCTGTTTCTTGCTTATCCTCTGGCAATGATTTTAAATGGAATGAAGGTAAGCCAGCACAGCTTTATTGTACTGGTTTTTATTCTTCCCATGTGGATGAATTTTTTACTGCGTACCCTTGCCTGGCAGACTCTGCTTGAAAAGACAGGCGTAATTAACAACTTCCTTGGCTTTTTCCATCTTCCGGGATTGCATATTATTAACACTCCCTATGCAATTGTCCTTGGAATGGTATATAATTTCCTGCCCTTTATGGTTCTGCCCATTTATAATTCCCTGGAAAAAATTAATCAGGATGTTATTAATGCTGCCAGAGATTTGGGAGCAAATGCCCTGCAGGTTTTTCTGAAAATCACTTTACCCCTTACAATACCAGGTATTATCAGCGGTGTTACCATGGTTTTTATCCCCGCCCTTACCACCTTTGTCATAAGCAAACTTTTGGGAGGAAGCAAAATTCTTTTAATTGGAAATGTGGTGGAAGAAGAATTTACCCAGGCCGGCAACTGGAATCTGGGAAGCGGCCTTTCTATGGTACTGATGATATTTATCCTTATCAATATGGGGATTTCCGCTGTTTTTGACAAAGAAGGGGATG
>CAMUHA010000218.1 GCA_947088515.1 uncultured bacterium | reverse complement strand
ACATGGATTTGATAATGAATGTACAGGAGGGAAAAAAATTGGCTGATTTAAGTGATCTTTTTATGGACCGTCCGGTATCGCTGAATACCAAAAATAATCTTTTGGAAATAGAAGAACATATGTATATATTGGATGATGTGAAAAAACCCAATGTATTCAGAAATATGTTTCCCTATTCGGAAGTACCCAAAATTCCGTTCAATGACAGGACTGTTCCCCATAATATGCCAAAGGATATTTGGATTACGGATACCACATTCCGGGATGGACAGCAGTCACGCGCACCTTATACCACAGACCAGATTGTGACAATTTATGATTACCTCCATCGTCTTGGAGGTCCAAACGGAATGATTCGCGCCAGTGAATTTTTTCTTTACAGTAAAAAGGATAGAGACGCCGTCTATAAATGTATGGAAAGAGGTTATCAGTTTCCAGAAGTGACAAGCTGGATACGTGCCAGTAAAGAGGACTTTAAACTGGTTCGGGAAATTGGAATGAAGGAGACTGGGATTTTGGTAAGCTGTTCTGATTATCATATCTTCCTCAAATTAAAGATGACCAGAAGACAGGCGGTGGAACATTATTTAAGTGTTGTCAGGGACTGTCTGGATGAGGGGATTAGCGTACGGTGCCATTTGGAGGATATTACCAGAGCAGACATTTATGGTTATGTGGTGCCCTTTTGTGTGGAACTTATGAAGCTGATGGAGGAATACCAGATTCCTATTAAAGTGCGTGCCTGCGATACCATGGGATATGGAGTGAACTATCCTGGCGCTGTTATTCCAAGAAGCGTACAGGGGATTATTTATGCCCTTCATACACATGCCGGCGTGCCTCATGAGCTGATAGAATGGCATGGGCACAATGACTTTTACAAGGCAGTCGTTAATTCCACGACAGCCTGGCTTTATGGCTGTTCTGGTGTCAATACTTCCTTATTTGGTATTGGGGAGCGGACTGGAAATACGCCTTTGGAGGCTATGGTGTTTGAATATGCACAGCTTAAGGGTGATTTAAATGGTATGGATACTACGGTAATTACCGAGCTGGCAGAATATTATGAAAGAGAAATCGGTTATCATATCCCAGAGAGGACACCTTTTGCAGGGAAAAACTTTAATGTCACAAGGGCAGGGATTCATGCAGACGGATTACTTAAAAATGAGGAAATTTATAATATTTTTGATACTGGCAAATTTTTAAATCGTCCAGTACTGTGTGCGGTTTCCAATACTTCTGGCTTAGCTGGCATTGCGCACTGGATTAATACTTATTTTAAACTAAAAGAGGATAAGCAGCTTGACAAATCAAGTCCTGTGGTTGCGGAAATAAAAAAATGGGTGGATGCCCAGTATGAGGATGGGCGTGTTACCGTGATGACTGACCAGGAACTGTGTGAGCAGATTGCGGATGTGTGTAGACGACTTAATATCACAATTGGTTAAAGAAGAAATGCGTAGGAAAGGTAAGCGTATTTGTAATGAGTAAATATGATGTAAAGCAGGAAGTAACAGATAAGTACTCCCTGCGGGGCAGAGTATTCCACAAACTGCGGGAAGATATTCTGAACGGAAAATATAAGGAACATGAGGAACTGAAAGAAGTTGCCATTGGTGAAGAGTTGGGGGTAAGCCGTACACCAGTAAGGGAAGCTTTCCGACAGCTGGAGCTGGAAGGTCTTATACAGATTGTTCCTAATAAGGGAGCATATGTAACCGGGATCACGGCGAAGGATGTAAAGGATATTTATATGATACGGTCCTCCCTGGAAGGAATGTGCGCCCGGCTTGCCACAGAACATATTACACCAGAACAGCTTGAGGAAATGGAGGAAAACGTATACATTGCAAGTTTCCATGCTTCAAAGGGGCATATGGAACAGATGACAGAACTGGACAGCCGGTTTCATCAGATTTTGTATGAGGCATGCAATTCCAAAATGCTGGAAAATCTTTTGCAGGATTTTCACCATTATGTAATCAGAATCAGGAAAAAGACCTTATCCACAAAGGAAAGAGGGATTGCCTCCAATGAAGAACACAGGAAAATTATGGAGGCTGTTAAGGCGGGGAATCCGGATGAAGCAGAAAGACTTGCCACAAGCCATATGATTAATGCTTATGATAATATGGTAAAAAATGGTCTGTATGATATTTTCCAACAGGAAGATGAGAGGATAGAGTTGAAAAATCAGCAGAAAGATTTAAAATAGTAGATAGGGCAGATGCCTGCAGTGAAGAAGAAAAACGTTTACACATTGGAATGGAGGAAAAATGGAAAAAATTAAAATGACGACCCCCCTTGTAGAGATGGACGGAGATGAGATGACAAGAATACTCTGGCAGATGATTAAAGAGGAATTACTGCTTCCATACATTGATTTGAAGACAGAGTATTATGATCTGGGGCTTAACTACAGGAATGAAACCAATGACCAGGTAACAGTAGACAG
This sequence comes from uncultured bacterium, assembly GCA_947088515.1. Taxonomy (GTDB): domain Bacteria; phylum Bacillota; class Clostridia; order Lachnospirales; family Lachnospiraceae; genus Suilimivivens. Next base: position 2,924 of record CAMUHA010000218.1, on the reverse strand, counting down.
TGCCAATGCTACAAAAAAATATGGAGTGGCTGTAAAATGTGCAACCATCACTCCTAATGGGGCAAGAATGACAGAGTACAATTTGAAGGAAATGTGGAAAAGCCCCAATGGAACCATCAGGGCAATTTTGGATGGGACAGTGTTCCGTTCACCGATTTTAATTAAAGGCATAGTGCCTTATGTTAAAAACTGGACAAAGCCTATTACAATTGCCCGTCATGCTTATGGGGATGTTTATAAGAATGCGGAGATTAAGATTCCAGGCAAAGGGAAGGCAGAGCTGGTATTTACAGCAGAGGATGGGACCCAGACAAGAGAACTGATACATAATTTTGAAGAAGAGGGAATTATCCAGGGTATCCATAATACCAAAGAATCTATTTCAAGTTTTGCAAGGGCATGTTTTGGCTACGCAATTGACACAAAGCAGGATTTATGGTTTGCAACGAAAGATACCATTTCCAAGAAATATGACCATACTTTTAAGGATATCTTCCAGGAAATTTATGATGGAGAATACAAGGAGAAGTTTGAGGCGCTTGGCATAGAGTATTTCTATACCCTGATTGATGATGCAGTGGCACGTGTAATCCGCTCTGAAGGGGGATTTATCTGGGCATGTAAAAATTATGATGGGGATGTTATGTCTGATATGGTGGCTACTGCTTATGGGGACCTTTCTATGATGACTTCTGTGCTGGTATCCCCCAGCGGCGTTTACGAATATGAGGCAGCCCACGGAACAGTACAGCGCCATTATTATAAGCATTTAAAAGGAGAGGAGACTTCTACCAATTCTATTGCAACAATTTTTGCATGGACAGGCGCCCTTAGGAAGAGAGGAGAATTGGATAATATACCAGAGTTAATGGCGTTTGCCAATAAACTGGAAAAGGCTTGTATTAAGACGGTTGAGGATGGAAAAATGACAAAAAGCCTTTCCCTTATTTCTACCTGCGAAAATCCTGTAATTTTGAACAGCCGGGATTTTATCTGTGCAATCAGGGAAACATTTGATACATTATAAAAAAATGACACTTCTATAAAATTAAACCTACTGATAACCTTTCTGTATACTGATATGCTGATACTATATTGTATCTGTCAGTTACAGAAAGGTTTTTTTTGCGTGAAAAGGAGATGGATTATGACTGGATATACATTTGAGGATAATAAGGGAACTTTTAGCTTAAAACAGCCTGAAAGAACCAGTTATCTGTACTTTCCAATTGCCGGGGAAGAAGGATTGAAAAGTGCGGTGACGCCGTTGCTTGGAGGGGATGCCAAGACAGACCAGAATCACTTTTTGCTGCAGCCGGTCAGTGCAGAAGAGCTTCATAACAACAAAAGCACCCGTAATTTTTGGTGCCATATAGAAGGAAAAGGTGTGTGGTCTGCCACAGGCGCAAGTGCGCAGGCAGCTCTTGACCGGGCAGAAAAACATTTTGAAGAAAGTGAAATTACAGCTGGATTCATGTGGCATAAGACAACCAGAGTTTCAAAAAGGTACGGGCTTTCTTCTGAAATACTTCATTTCGTTCCGCAGCTTGATAATGTGGAGGTTATGCAGGTAACTGTAAAAAATATTTCAGAAGAAGATATAGAGATTACCTGTTTTGGGGCAATTCCAATCTATGGACGCAGTGCAGATAATTTAAGGGACCACAGGCATGTGACGAGTCTGCTTCACCGTATAAAAGTTGAAAAAAACAGTGTTATTGTAAAGCCTGTCTTATCTTTTGATGAAAGAGGACATCAGGTGAATCAAACCATTTACTTTGTGACGGGACTTACTGGTGAAGGCGGAAAGCCGGAAGCTTTTTACCCAACGGTAGACTCTTTTTTGGGAGAAGGGGGATGCTTTGACTGTCCTGGCGCTGTTTACCAAAAACTGCAGGGGGTACAGGAAGGAAGCAGAGCGGAAGGCTGTGAAGCTATGGGCGCCATGAGATTTTTGCAAAGAAAGCTAAAACCAGGAGAAGAGGCAGTGTATATTCTTCTGTCAGGAATATGTGAGGAGGAAGAAATCTTATCCAAATACCTTTCTGTTTATGGAAATGAAGAATTGGTTAGAAAGTCTTATGAAAAAACAAGAAAGTATTGGGAAAGGAAGGTGAATGTAAGCTACCAGACAGGAGACAGTAATTTTGATAACTTTATGGCCTGGGTCAGTTTCCAGCCCATGCTTCGGAGAATTTATGGCTGTTCTTTTCTACCTCATCATGACTATGGAAAAGGAGGAAGAGGATGGCGGGACTTGTGGCAGGATTGCTTAGCGCTTCTTATAATGAACCCGGAAGGCGTAAAAGAAATGCTCCTTGCCAATTTTGGTGGTGTGAGGATGGATGGCAGCAACGCTACAATTATAGGAAGCAGGCAGGGGGAATTTATTGCCGACCGGAATAATATCACGAGAGTGTGGATGGACCATGGATTATGGCCTCTTATGACTACTGCTCTTTACATCGACCAAACGGGAGATTTGTCTTTGCTTTTAAAAGACAGGACATTTTTTAAGGATAAGCAGATTTGCCGTGGAACCAGAACAGATGAACAGTTCCTGGATGGGAATGAGCCGCTGCAAAAAGACAGACAGGGGAAAAATTATTTTGGGAGCATATTGGAGCATCTTTTGGTACAAAATTTAACAGCCTTTTATGAGGTGGGAGAACATAACCATATGAGGCTTCGGGGAGCGGATTGGAATGATGCTCTTGATATGGCATCTGAGAGAGGGGAAAGTGTTGCATTTACTGCGGCATATGCCGGAAATCTGGATACACTGTCAGAGCTGATAGAACTTCTTGCAAAAGAACGGAACATAAAGTATGTGGAAGTAGCGGAGGAAATGGAACCTCTGTTTGTGGATGAACAGGCGCTTTATGAGAGTGTGGAAAGAAAGAAGGCGCTTTTGGAAGCTTATG
>CAMUHA010000217.1 GCA_947088515.1 uncultured bacterium | reverse complement strand
CATATACAAGAAAAGGACAATTGGTTTTACAATTGTCCTTTTGACCTGTGGGAAAATTCTGCACTGCTTTTACTTTGCCTCTTTTACTTTTGCTTTCTTGCCTACACGTCCTCTTAAGTAATACAGTTTTGCTCTTCTTACTTTACCTTTACGGACTACCTCAACCTTTTCAACATTGGGAGAATATACCGGCCAGGTCTTCTCTACTCCTACGCCATTGGAAAACTTCCTGACTGTAAATGTTTCCCTGGCGCCTGTTCCCTGTCTCTTTAAAACAACTCCCTCAAAAACCTGGGTTCTTTCCCTGTTTCCTTCTTTAATTCTGCAGTATACCTTAATGGTATCACCTACGCCAAACTCTGTGACTTCTTTCAGCATTTCATCTTCAATGCTCTTAATAATTTCGTTCATATTCAACCTCCAATATCTGTAAACTCATCAGATGTTCTTAATACCCACTGGTAACAGAGGACCACCATAACTTCGCAACGTCATTAATTTATCACATATCGGGAAGAATTGCAAGGGAAATTTTATATTTCTCCACATGTATCTCTGTTTTTAAATGAATTTTTAAGCAGAAAAACTGTTTTTTTTGGCTTTTCTCTGTTCGTTTTTGCGTTTTCTTTCTTCTCTTCTTGCTTTTTTATCAAAATATTCCTGATTCTCATTTACCCATTTTTCATAAAGTTCAGGCCTTATCTGCTTTGTTGTCTCCAAAGATTTTTCAAGCCTCCACTCTTCTATTTTAAGGTGGTTTCCAGAAAGCAATATTGATGGGACACTTTTTCCCATCCATATTTCCGGTCGAGAATACTGGGGGTACTCTAACAAATAGTTGCTAAAGCTTTCCCTCTCTTTTGATTCTCCATTACTTAGCACTCCAGGAACCATACGGGATATTGCGTCAATCATAACCATTGCAGGCAACTCCCCGCCAGTAAGCACATAATCGCCAATAGACACATAGTCTGTAACAATTTCTTCAAGAACCCTTTCATCAATCCCTTCATAATGTCCACATAGAAAAATCAAGTCTTTTTCTTCTGCCATCTTCCCCGCCATTGCCTGTACAAAAGGTTTCCCTTTGGGGGTTGTATAGATTACTCTTGCAGCTTTTCCACTCCGGCCTTCCCCTTCTATCCGTTCTGACACAGATTTCCAGGCGTCATAAACTGGCTGGGCCTGCATCAGCATACCTGCGCCGCCTCCATAGGGATAATCATCTACCTTTTTGTGTTTACTGGCCGTATAATCCCTGATATTAATTGTATCAATAGAAATTATCCCTTTTTGGACTGCCCGTCCAATGATACTGGTTTCCAGTCCCTGTCTGACCATTTCCGGAAATAATGTAAGTACATGAAAATTTATGCCTTGCTTATCCATCTAAAAGCCCATCCAGTACATGTATTTTCATAATATTTTCGTCCAGGTCAATCTGAAGGACACATTCTTTAATAGCAGGAAGCAAAAGTTCTCTGCCATCCTCCAGGTCTATTATATAAACATCATTTGCCCCAGTTTCTATTACATCCCTTAATTTTCCCTGCAGAGATTCATCATCAGAAACCACACATATACCAATAAGGTCAGCTATAAAATACTCATCTTCTTCCAGTGTCACTGCATTTTCCCTTGTGACAAATAAACTCTTTCCTTTATATAATTCAATATCATTGATATTGTCATATCCTTTGAATTTAATGATTGCAAACTGCTTAAAAAACCTTACGGATTCTATATTTAATGTTATCTTTTCCCTTCCTGTATCAAGCAATACTTCCTTTAACATTTTAAAACGGCTGACATCATCTGTTGTAGGAAATACCTTAACTTCCCCTTTTATACCATGGGTGGAGGAAATAATCCCCACCTGAAGCAAATTTTCCATAAGTACGCCTCTTTTTGAGTACAAACAACGGTACACGAAGTGCACCGTTGTTATAATATCCACTGTTAATTGTATTACTGTTTTTTAAACGATCTCCACATCCACTTTCTGGTTATCCCTAGATGAAGCCGCTTTTACTACAGAACGGATTGCTTTTGCAATCCGTCCCTGTTTTCCGATTACTTTACCCATATCAGAAGCAGCAACATGAAGTTCAATGGTTATATGTTTACCTTCTTCCTTCTGGGTTACCAGAACCTCATCCGGATGCTCTACAAGCGCTTTTGCAATTACTTCAACTAATTCCTTCATCGTACACCTCCAAAAGGGCCGTCAATTTCATGTTATTTTTCAATGCCTGCATGCTTGAAAATTTTGCTGACAACTTCTGTCGGCTGTGCACCGTTTGCAAGCCACTTCTTAGCCAGTTCTTCATTTACATGAAAAGTACTGGGGTCTGTGTTGGGGTCATAAGTTCCAATCTCTTCAATGAATTTTCCATCTCTGGGAGACCTTGAATCTGCTACAACGATTCTATAAAAAGGAGCTTTTTTTCTACCCATTCTTCTTAATCTGATTTTTACTGCCATATCTTCACCTCCATAGCTCATTAATAATTTTATTTTGAAAAGAAGCCGGTTTTTTATATGCTTCTATTTCCAACTTATTTAAAAAGGAAATTTCATTCCTCCAAAGCCGCCTCTTCGCCTTCCGCCTCCCAAAAGGCCAGGCATCTGTTTCATCATCTTCTGGGACTGTTCAAACTGTTTGACAAACCGATTGACAACTGCCATATCCACCCCTGCCCCTCTTGCAATTCTGCTTTTTCTGCTCAAATTGAGAAGTTTGGGATTTTTCCGTTCCTCCGGTGTCATACTTAAAATAATTGCTTCTGTTTTTGCCAGCTGCTTTTCATCAATCATTGATTCAATATTTCCAAGCTTTCCCATTCCTGGCATCATACTTAAAATACTGCTAAGCCCGCCCATATTCCGCATCTGCTTCATGCTCTCCAGATAATCCTCGAAGTCAAACTTTCCCTTCTTCATCCGGGCAGCCATTTCTTTTTCCTTGTTTTCATCTATGGAAATATTTTCTTGTGCTTTTTCAATCAGGGAAAGCACGTCACCCATACCAAGAATACGACTGGCCATACGTTCAGGATAAAACTGCTCCAAATCAGAAAGCTTTTCTCCCATGCCTACATATAAAATTGGTTTTCCAGTAACAGCCTTTACGGATAATGCCGCTCCGCCTCTGGTATCGCCATCCATTTTGGATAAAACAACTCCGTCTATGCCCACCCGTTTATCAAAGTCTTTCGCTACCGTAACTGCATCCTGTCCAGTCATGGCATCCACTACCAGAAGTGACTGGTGAACCTCCACATGCGCTTTGATAAAACAAAGTTCCGCCATCATATCGTCATCAATATGAAGCCGGCCTGCAGTGTCCAGAATTACTATATTGTGACCATTTTTTCTGGCATGTTCTATGGCTGCCTTTGCAATGTCTACAGGGCTATGGTTTTCTCCCATGGAAAAAACGTCCACCTGCTGTTTCTCACCATTAACCTGAAGCTGTTTAATGGCAGCAGGCCGATACACATCACATGCAACAAGTAAGGGTTTTTTTCCCTTCATTTTAAGTTTACCGGCAATTTTAGCCGTAGTTGTGGTTTTGCCGGCTCCCTGCAGACCACACATCATAATTGTGGTAATTGCTTTGCCTGGCTGCAATTTAATTTCTGTGGTTTCAGACCCCATAAGTGTAATCATTTCTTCATTTACAATTTTGATTACCATCTGACCGGGATTTAAGCCATTCATCACATCAGCTCCAATGGCTCTTTCCTCCACCGCTTTTACAAACTGCTTTACAACTTTAAAATTGACATCAGCCTCCAAAAGCGCAATTTTAACTTCTTTTAACGCCGTTCTTACATCGTCCTCTGTAAGCCTACCTTTACCACGAAGATTTTTAAATACATTTTGAAGTTTGTCTGTTAAGCTTTCAAATGCCATATGCCAAGGCTCCTCTAATACCTGATGAAACTCATTTCTGTAGTCACCTTGGTTAGAATACATTAAAAATAGTAAACTGTCAAGTATTTTTTCTTTACAACATTAATTATATATCACCATACTCTGCATAACATCCTTTTGTCCCCTTCTTCACTCTGTAAAGAGCCTCATCTGCATAGCTTAAAAGTTCAGCTATACTGCTTTGTGCACTGCCCGTCCAGGCAAAACCAGCAGAGGCGCTGATTGTTCCAGAGTATGTGCTGGAGAGAACAACTTCATTTTTCGCAAGAGTTTCATAGAACATATCTAAATAATGCAGAATCTCTGATTTATCATTGCAGTCGTATATTAACATACAAAATTCGTCCCCAGAACGTCTTGCACACAGAAAATGGTCGGTGGACATGGATTTTAAAACACTGGAAAGACCCTGCAGGTATCTGTCCCCTGCATCATGCCCATAGGTGTCGTTTATAGATTTAAAATAATCCAGGTCAAGCATAATTACGGCACAGACTTTTTCAGATGACAAACTTTGCAAAATTTTTTCTGCAAGCTGTTTGAAATATTCAAATTTATATAATCCTGTAAGCGGGTCATGGGTATTTTCATATTGCATTTGCTTCTTTTGCAGCATATCTTTGGTAACATCAATTATAATTCCCAGATACCCCTGCAAAGACTCTGACTTATGGATACGGATATATTTTTCTCCGTTAAGTTTAAAAATATCTTCTTCCCCTTCAATTGGCTCATTTGTAATTTCCCGGATGTACTGGTCAAAAAGAAATGAGTTTTTGTATAGCATAGTGGCCTTTGATGGAGACAGACCCAATAACCCACTAAGACCTGTGGTTGTAAACACATAGTTAATTCCTCTCTGGTATTCAAAGGCTGCCAGAGGAATGCCGCTGATTTCTATAATTGCAGAAATTCGGTTGGTAAGATTAACAATGCTTTTTACCATTCTGTTAATACCAGCGCTTAATTTTTCAAATTCAGGGTTTCCGCCTACTGCAACTACAGTATCGAAATTCCCGTTAGTTATGCCATTCAGGTCTTCAATAATGTGATGAATGCCATTAATCACTTTCTGTTTAACCAGATAATTTAAAAGAAGAATCACTGCCGCTTCAATAAATAACAGATATGCCAATACTGCCAGAATATTTTTCCAGAACTTATGAAAAAGGATATTTTGCGGAAGTGCCGCACAAAGTAATACATCCTTGTATAATCTGCTTACCACATACATTGTCATTCCTTCATTTCCTTTTTTGTATGCCCCATTTTTGCATTCATATAATTGTTCCAGCTGATAACATTCTGCACTAAAGTCCTTGTTAAGGCCATCAGAATGGCCCAACACTTTCCCTGTATTGTCAACTGCAAAAAGCTCTTCCCCTATGTCAGTGGGAAACCGGGAAAAAATATAATCATAAGTATTTCTTGAAATGGCATCTAATTG
>CAMUHA010000216.1 GCA_947088515.1 uncultured bacterium | reverse complement strand
TTTCCTCATATTGTGAACCAAACATCTGCAACATCTCCAGATAAAAATCTTCCTCTCCTGCACAGTAATCCAACCCCATTTCCACATTTATTCCTACCTGCTCCAAATCCTCCAAAGACAGGGGAGAAACATATTGAGAGTCATTTTCCTGTATCTTTGTCTCTGAAAATTCTGTTATTTTCATATTATCAGATTGGGAGTCTGCATCCCTGGAAGTGTAAACAATACAGTAATCCGGAAGCACTTTTCGCAGCGCCCTCTCCAAAACAGCTCTCTCAATCGGTTTTGGTATAAATTCCGTAAAGCCTTCATTGCGGAACATTTCTCTTGCTCCGCTGATCGTATTTGCTGTCAAGGCAATCACTGGCAAATCCTGATATCTTCCATCGTCAATCTCCCGTATTTGTCTAAGCGTTTCCACACCATCAAAGCCCGGCATCATATGGTCAAGAAAAACAATGTCATAAGAAGTGTTTCTGCACCGTTCTACCGCCTCTCTTCCACTAAGGCAGGTATCCACCTGTATTCCATAGCTGCCCAAAACTCCTTTTCCCACTACAAGATTCATTTCTTCATCATCTACTACCAATACCCGGACTCCCCTACAGGAAAACGGTCTGCGGCCGGTGGCCTGCGCTTCTTCAAATCCATTTTTCTTAATTTCTCCATTTAGCAGGTTTACAACTGAAAGGGCAAAAAATGGTTTGCGGATCACTAACAGTCTGCTATGCCCGCACAGGGAAAACTCCTTATCCGCTATTACCACAACCTGAATATCATCTGGTAAATTTTCATAGTAAGAGCTATTCTCCTCATATTCCGCCTGCGCAATAAAAATGTGCGTAAATTTATGATTTTTCTGTAATTTAAGCAGTCCTTCAAAATTGTGGGCCTGATATCCCTCAATGCCAAGCCCCTCTACCATATGTAAGATCATTTTGTCATAGTATCTCCTGACTTCGTCACAACTGTATTTTTCTGTCCTGAAATAACATGCAACACAAAGCCGCTCCACATCAGAAATACTCATGCTGGGCATATCATCTTCCACTCCCTGCGGAATAACAATATGAATCTGCATACCTTCATGGTCCTTACTGTCAAAATGAATGAATCCTCCCATGACATGTAACAGACCTCTGGCAATGGGAAGCCCAAGTCCCAGCCCTCCCGCAAAGCGGTTGCTTCCGGATTCAGCCTGATAAAAGTCATCACACATTTGCGTAAGTTGGGAATCTGTCATACCTATTCCTGTATCGTAAATATCTATAATAAGATTAATTCCATAACTCTCCTGTCGATATTCAACACAAACATCAATGCCGCCCTCTTCCGTAAATTTAATAGAATTTTCCAGTAAAATTTTTAAAACATGGCAGATTTTTTCCGAATCTCCAATAAGAACAGCTGGTATTTTGGGATTCATATCAAACACAATTTCCAACTGATGTCTGCTGTTTTGCATCGCAATTGACGTAATGACATCATTTAGCAGAGACGTAATCATATACGATTCCTTTGCCGAAGTCAACGTTCCTTCCACAATCTCTGTATAATCCAGAATGTTGTTAATCTGATTGGACAGGCGTTTTCCTGCCATCTGAATAGACTGTATGTCCTCCCGAATATCTGGCGCAATATCCTTTCCCAATGTAACTTCACTGATTCCAATAACCATATTAATTGGCGTCCGAAGCTCGTGAGACACATTTGACATAAAATCAGCATTCTGTCGCCCTACTTTTTCCAATTGTTTAAGCGTACTGTCATACCGCCCCCTTACTGCATTTCTCCTGTTAATCCGATACCAGGCAATCGCTGACGCCCCTGACACCACTACAAATCCAATCGCCAAACGCACCATATTCTGAAATCCCATATCATAAGTGATGGTGTGCAAAAACAGAAAATGGTATAATAACACTATCAAATACAAAACAACCATCAAATACAACAGTTGCTTTCTGTCAAACAACGAGAAAGCAAGAATCACCATACAGGCTACAGCAGATATGTCAAAAAGAACGGAGTTATGCACTCCAAAGAAAAAAAATCCAATCATCAGAAGCCCAATACACAAATTCTCATAAAAAATATTTAAACCGCCTCTTCCTATATGAAGAACCCACACAATCGAACTTCCAATCACAATGATTGGTACCATCCACAACTCCCATGACATGGCCAATGTGGTTAAAATCAACATTATACCAAACACAGTGACAATACAGGCTAAAAGCAGGTGAACACTTGTCTGCTCTTCTGTTCTCATTTTTTCTCAAACCCCTTTGCAACTCGTTTTAATAATTCTTGTGGTATAAACGGTTTTTTCAAATAATTAATCGCTCCCAGGTTAAACGCCTCCAGCACGTCATCCTCATCTCCCGATGCAGTCAGGAATATTACAGGAATATTTATTGCCTCTTCTCTCATGCGCTCAAAAGTTTCAATTCCATTCATATTTGGCATTGCAATATCAAGAAGAACCATATCAATATTTTTACTTCTAAGTATCTCAAGGGCTTCCTCCCCTGACTCTGCCAAAAGTATATCATAATGATTCCTTAAAATTATATTTGTCCTTTTTAAATTCATTGCATCGTCATCCACCACCAAAATACATTTCTTCATAAAAACTGCCTCCTAATCTGTTAAACTCTATTCAGAGTTTATTTTAAGACAAAATTAAAATAAAATCAAGTCTTACACTTTTAACTTTCTTTCGTGTCTAATTATGGAAAATCTCACATCCTATGATGGAGCAGACTGTATTGCCAGCCTTCCTGGCAAATTATAGAAACCTTAGTTTTATCAACTATAAGAACATCAAAAGGGGTATCAAAAGAATTCTTTTCCCTGATACCCCATCTTGTTGCACTTCCAAACTATCTGAATTTTATTCTATTAATAGTTAACGATTTTGCCAAAATCAGCTTTAAGTGAAGCTCCGCCTACCAGACCACCGTCAATATCCGGCTGTGCAAACAATTCTGCCGCATTTGCAGCATTTACAGATCCGCCATACTGAATACGAACAGCTTCTGCTGTAGCTTCATCATAAATTTCAGCGATGCAGTCACGGATTGCCTTACATACTTCCTGTGCCTGCTGTGTTGTTGCAGTCTTGCCTGTACCAATTGCCCAGATAGGTTCATAAGCAATCACCAAGGAAGCAACCTGCTGTGCAGTTACATCTACCAGGTCAGACTTAATCTGCATACGAATCCAGTCAAGTGTAATCCCCATTTCTCTCTGCTCTAAAGTTTCCCCGCAACACAGAATTGGTGTAAGACCTGCTTCCAGCGCCTTCTTAACCTTCTTGTTTAATAAAACATCATCTTCCTTAAAATAATCACGTCTCTCGGAGTGTCCAATAATCACATATTTTACGCCTGCATCAACCAGCATTTCTGCTGAAATCTCTCCTGTGTATGCGCCTTTTTCTTCGAAATACATATTTTCTGCGCCCACTTCCACATTGGTTCCCTTTACAGCTTCCACTACAGGAACAATATCAATTGCAGGCACACAGTATACTACATCAACATCGTCTGATTTTACCAGGTCCTTTAATTCATCACATAATGCCACAGCCTGGCTGGGAGTCATATTCATCTTCCAGTTGCCGGCTACGATTTTTCTTCTTGCCATTTCTATTCTCCTTTTATAATAACCTTATTTATCATCTGCTGCCACTACGCCCGGAAGCTCCTTACCTTCCAAGAATTCTAAGGAAGCGCCGCCGCCTGTTGAAATATGGCTCATCTTGTCTGCAAATCCCAGCTGGTTAACTGCCGCTGCAGAATCTCCGCCACCAATGATGGTTGTTGCATCTGTTTCAGCAAGAGCTTTTGCAACTGCAATTGTTCCTTTTGCAAGAATAGGGTTTTCAAAAACCCCCATAGGTCCGTTCCATACTACGGTCTTGGCAGATTTTACAGCTTCCGCATAAAGTTCCGCTGTCTTTTCGCCAATATCAAGTCCTTCCTTATCAGCAGGAATTTTGTCAGCATCTACTGTGGATACTTCAATTTCAGCGTCAATAGGGTTAGGGAAGGAATCTGCAACTACTGTATCTACAGGAAGCAGAAGCTTTTTACCAAGCTTTTCAGCTTTTTCCATCATTTCTTTACAGTAATCAAGTTTTTCTTCATCTACCAGAGATTTGCCGATTTCATAGCCTTTTGCCTTTAAGAAGGTAAATGCCATACCTCCGCCGATAATAAGAGTATCACATTTTTCAAGCAGGTTATTGATAACATTCAGCTTATCAGCTACCTTTGCCCCGCCAAGAATCGCTACGAATGGTCTTACAGGATTCTCAACTGCATTTCCAAGGAAGTCAATTTCTTTCTGCATAAGATATCCAACAGCACATTCTCCGCCCTTAGCGCGTACACATTCTGTTACGCCTGCAACTGATGCGTGCGCTCTGTGGGATGAACCAAAAGCATCACATACATAAGCATCCGCAAGGTCAGCTAACTCTTTACTGAATTCTTCACCGTTCTTGGTTTCTTCTTTTCCGCGGAAACGTGTATTCTGAAGCAGAACCACATCTCCCTCTTTCATAGCTTCCACTGCAGCAGTAGCCGCTTCACCTGTTACATTGTAATCAGAAATAAAGTTTACTTCTTTTCCAAGTTTTTCAGAAAGTCTCTTTGCCACAGGCGCTAAAGATTCCCCTTCGTTCGGCCCATTTTTTACCTTGCCAAGATGGGAACAGAGAATAACTTTTCCTCCATCGGAAAGCAGCTTGTTAATTGTAGGAAGCGCTGCAACAATACGTGTTTCATCTGTAATTTCGCCATTTTTAAGCGGCACATTGAAATCGCATCTTACAAGCACACGTTTTCCAGCCACCTTGATATCATCAACTGATTTCTTATTTAATCCCATTATTATTTCCTCCAAAATTTTAACAGATAAATATTTATACCATTTATCCCCAGACATCCTAACGTTAACAAAGGGTCCGGTCCATAAGACCGGACCCTTAAGGTCTTTCAGTTTTGCATTATGCTAACTCTGAGAAGTATTTAATCGTTCTTACCATCTGGCTTGTGTAAGAATTCTCATTGTCGTACCAGGAAACAACCTGTACCTGGGTATTTCCGTCATCCATAGGAGCTACCATTGTCTGTGTAGCATCAAAGATGGAACCAAATGTGCTGCCGATAACGTCAGAAGATACGATTTCATCTGTGTTGTATCCGAAAGATTCTGTGGAAGCAGCCTTCATAGCTTCATTAATCTGATCCTTAGTAACCTGTCCCTTAACAACTGCAACTAAGATTGTTGTAGAACCTGTAGGGGTGGGAACACGCTGTGCAGAACCGATTAATTTGCCATTTAATTCAGGAATAACAAGACCGATTGCCTTAGCAGCGCCTGTTGAGTTGGGAACGATGTTCTGAGCGCCTGCAC